>JBOFCM010000074.1:0-59480 GCA_051646055.1 Fusobacteriaceae bacterium | reverse complement strand
AACTGTTTCTAATTAATTTACACCTTTGTTTTACGTCACTGTCTTTGTGACGTCTCATTACTGAGAATTTTCTGAACTAATTTAGTTCAAAGATTTATTAGATTACTTCTCTATTCTGTTGTTAATGTCCTTTTTGTTTTAAAATTTGGTGGCGGGAGTAGGACTCGAACCTACGGCCTTCGGGTTATGAGCCCGACGAGCTGCCAACTGCTCTATCCCGCGTCAATCTGGTGCGTCATACAGGACTTGAACCTGTGACAACACGATTAAAAGTCGTGTGCTCTACCAACTGAGCTAATGACGCGCTAGGTTTATATATTAACACTATATCCTAAATTTGTCAACACTTTTATTTTATATTTTATTTATTTACGAAAAAAGTGTCTCGAATATGGGATTTCACCATTTCGAGACACTTTTTATACATCTATCAATAATTTTTGCACTTCAACTCAAATTCTTTCTGTTTTTCTAAGCACGAAGGACAGAGTTTAGGAGCCTCTAAACCTGTATGCAAATATCCGCAAGCTCTGCACTGCCATGTATTAACATCATCTTTTTTAAACACCATGTCTTTCTTTACATTTTCAAAAAGTTTTCTATATCTGGTTTCATGCTCGAATTCGATTTTGGCTATAATAGAGTAAACTGCCGCCACTTCAGGAAATCCTTCTTCTTTAGCTATAGATGCAAATTTCGGATATAGTTCATGGGCTTCCTCATGCTCTCCGTTTGCTGCTGCCAGAAGATTTTCAGCAGTTGTTCCCACTACCCCAGCAGGATATGCTGCTACTATTTCGACCATTCCTCCTTCAAGGAATGAAAAAAATCTTTTTGCATGGTGATACTCGTTGTGAGCTGTTTCTAAAAATAGAGCTGCTATCTGCTCAAATCCCTCTTCCTGTGCTTTTTTAGCAAAAAGAGTGTATCTGTTTCTAGCTTGAGACTCCCCCGCAAAAGATGCCATTAAGTTTTTTTCAGTTTTTGATCCTTTAAGTGACTTCATAACTCCTCCTATTTTATATACGTTTCAATACTCAAACAGCCAATACTGTCTGCATCAGTATACTAAAATAAGAAGTGTTTTCCTTTTAAAATGTTTTTTTATTTTCTTAAAAAGGATACCAAAATTCTCTGAAAATTTTCTTCTTTGCTAAGAATGCAGCACCAAATAAAACTACCGAAACTATCAAAACAAAGAGATCTCTGCCTTCGTACTTTTTATCTCCATACCATGTCCGTGTTTTTTCTATACCAAAGCCCCTAAGATTCATGGCGTTACTTACTACATCTATTCTATTCAAAGAAGAGATTACAAGGGGCACCACTATATTTTTATAATTTTTTAGTCTCGTGATAAGATCTGCATCTCCCTTTCTAAAAGCCACACCTCTAGCTTCCTGAGCTTTCATTATTATTAGGAATTCATCCCTCACGTCTGGAATATATCTCAATGCTATGTTTATAGCATAGGCCACCTTATAAGAAACTCCTATCCTATTGAGACTGCTAGCAAATTTTGTGGGATGAGTTGTAAAAATAAATAGAACCATTATAGGGAAAACTGCTAAATATTTCATGGAGAGGGTCGCCGTAAACCAGAGCGTTTCAAGAGTTATCTTTCTTCCCAATATACTCATTATTACTTTTTCGCTTCCGGTTAAAAAATTTCCATGTTCCGGAGTTATAAGCATAAGGAAAAAGGAATTCATAAGAGTAAAGAAAAGTATAAAAAGGAATAGAGGTTTTATCTCATTCCACTTTATTTTCCCTATCTTTAGGAGAGTTATTCCCAGAAGAAAAAAACCTAGAAATATTCTAAAATCATTAAAGAGAAAAACTCCACCAATCCAGAGTATCATTAGGAGAAATTTTATGCTTCCATCCAATTTGTGTATAGGAGATTTTCTATCTATATACAGCATTCCTGATCTTGACATCTTTTTTCCTCCTCATACTTTATAAATGTTTCAGCCATCCTTTCTCCATCTATTCCTGTAAGCTCTGCCAGTTTAAGCAGAGAGGTTTCACGGAGATTAGCTTTTTTCATCACTTCCCTGTTACTGAATACAGCTGAAGGCCTGTCTTCCATAAGAATTTTCCCTTTGGAGAGCACAATAGCTTTATGAGCATATTCTAAAGAAAGATGCATATCATGTGTTATCAATATTATCCCCATTCCTTTTTCACTGAGAGTTTTTACAAAATTCATAAACTCCAGATAATGAGCATGATCCTGTCCAGCAGTAGGTTCATCTAGTATGATTACCTGTGGATTCAAAGCCAATATTGCCGCTATTGTAACTCTTTTCTTCTGTCCGTAGCTCAATGCTGTTACCGGCCAATTTTTCAGATGGTTTAACCCACATATTTTAAGAGTTTTTTCTGCCAGTTCTCTGCTGTTTTCTATCTTCCTCAGCCTTATTCCCAATTCCACCTCATCCAGAACACTTTCCTGAGTCAGCATGTGGTTGGGATTTTGCATTACATAGCCAATCATCTCTGAACGTTTTTTTATAGAATCTCCCGAGATCTCTCTGCCTAAAAATTCTATTTTTCCAAATTTATTTCTCTCTATCCCTGTTATAACTTTAGATAGCGTTGATTTTCCTGCTCCGTTATTACCCAGTATCGCAACTATCTCCCCCCTATGGAGAGTAAGATTCACACCATCCAGATTATTTTTTATTCCGTCATAGGAAAAAGAAATGTTTTCTACCTCTAGTATTTTTTCACTTTCCAAGTTATTTTCAGTTTTTGAACTTTTACACCATTCCATTACTCTTTTTTTAGTATCATCTGTAAGAGATTTTTGGATAGGATAGACTTCTATATTTTTCAAATCTATCCCTGCATACTTCAATGCGTCTATATACAGAGGCTCTCTTAATCCGTATTTTAACAGAGTTCCATCTCTGAGAATTTCATCCGGGGTTCCGTCGGCTACAATTTCTCCCTTCTGCATAACTATTACTCTATCAAAATTCCCTTCCAATATCTCTTCTATTCTGTGCTCAATTACAACTATTGTGGCTCCACTATGATTGTGGATCTCGTTTATGAGTTTTACTGTTTTTGCTCCACTTGCTGGGTCCAGATTAGCAAGGGGCTCATCTAGAAGAAGAATCGGTGCATCGCTGTTGAAAATTCCTGCGAGGGAGACTCTCTGTTTCTGTCCTCCTGAAAGTTCCTGAGGAGTTTTTTTTATCTCTTCCAACATATCTACGGTGAGCAGAGCTCTTTCGACTTTGTAAAACATCTCTTCTGGAGAAACATTGTGATTTTCGTCTATAAAAGCCACATCTTCTCCTACACTTAGCCCTACAAACTGACAGTCCTGATCTTGAAGAATTGTTCCTACCTTTTTTGAAAGTTCAAAAACAGATGAATTTTTTGTGAGAATACCATCTATTTTCAGTTCTCCCTCCACAATACCTTTTTTTGAAAAAGGAATCAGGCCGTTGAGACAGTATCCCAAAGTAGATTTCCCACTTCCGCTAGAACCTGCTATAAGAACTTTCTCTCCTCTTTTTATTGTCAGATTTATATTTTTCAAAGTGGGCTTTGAAAGATTTCCATATTTAAAAGTGAAATTTTTAAATTCAATTATATTTTTCATTATTCTCCTCCCAAATACTATTCCTCTGAGAGGTCACTGTGTTTTCTATTTCTTTTAGCTATTGCAAGAACTGCCGGGATTCCCACCACTGCCGTCACTGCAAAATTACTTAAAGAAGCCAGTATTATCTGAATAATAACCTTTTCTGAAGGCTCTCCATAAAAATATACATCTCCTACATAAGCTACTCCTGCTGCTGCCACCATTCCTAAAAATGCATAGATATACATCATAACTATACTCTGCTTTGAAATTATACCTTTTTCCAAATCAAAATCTTTACTATATCTTATTAATCCTGCAAAAAGTCCGATTATGGCAGATAAAAACACCCATGAAAACCAAACACTTCCCCACATTATCATGTCATTGAGGGCATGCCCTATAAATCCAACAAGAAATCCAACCAATGGTCCGAACATGACTCCGAATACAGTCAGTATTGCCACTGCAATTCTCAGAGATGTATTTGGTCCTATAGGAATCATAACTGCTGAAAGTACACTATATAACGCTGCTCCTATACCTATCGCCACAACTTTTTTAGTTGTCAGTTCAAATTTAAACATATTTCTCTCCTTTAAACTTTTATTTTTTATTAACATTGCATTATATCATTTTTAACCGAAAAATACAACAATACAAAAAGGGGAAATGATCCCCCTTTCAACTATCTCTTTGCCATTAAACTTTCTATCTCTTCCCATGTTTTAGGCATGATTTTTCCCAGTCTTCTGCTTCCTTTTTCCTCCATGATAAAATCTCCCTCATATCTCATTCCGCCAAAATCTAGATATTCATTCAATATGTGGAAATTTATATACTGGCTGTTGTATCCTCTATCTTTCCAATCCTGGATTAACCTTGGGATAAAATATATTCCTGGCTCCACAGTAAATACAAATCCCTTCTCTAAATCTCTTCCCATTCTGAGAGAACGGAATCCAAAACGTGTATCCCTAATATTTTCCTCACCGTAACCTACAAGATTTTCTCCATAGTTTTCCATATCGTGGACATCCATACCTATCATATGCCCCAATCCGTGAGGAAAGAAAAGAGCATGGGCTGAATTTTGGAATATCTCCTCACTGTCTCCCTTCAATATCCCTAGCTCTTTAAATCTTTCTATAAGCTTTCTGCAAGCAGCATCATGTGCCCCTCTGAAATTTTTTCCTATTTGAAGCTCTCCTACTGCGGCATCAAACATTTCAATCAAAATATTGTATATTTTTTTCTGCTTTGAACTGAATTTTCCCCCTACTGGAATTGTAGTGGTCATATCTCCACAGTATCCTAAAGAGGTCTTAGCTCCGCAGTCTAAAAGAAGAAGGTCTCCCTCTTTAAGAGTTCCACTGTGATCGTGATTATGAAGTACTTCCCCATGGGTAGAGCATATTATCTGAAAAGAGAGAGCACAGTTATGGCTTTTTGCCACTGCTTCCACCGCTCCAGCAATCTCATACTCTTTTACTCCTGGTACCGCCATCTCCATAGCCTTCAAATGCATAAGCCTCGTCACATCGGTGGCTTTTTCCATCTCCTCTATCTCTTCTGAAGTTTTTATGTTTCTCATATTGATTATGGCCTTTTTCAGCTCTAAAGACTCAAATTTTTCCAGTTCCCTGTAGTTTTTTTCTAAAATATCTGAAATTTTCAAAAGATTTTCACATCTGTGAGGAAGAATAAAGTGTACTTTCCTATCCCCTTTAAAATTTTGAAACCAATCCTGGAACTCTTGGGCAGAAATAAAATTTTCTATTCCGAATTTCTCCTTTTCCTCAGCAATTGTACTCTGTTCTCCCATCCATATCATATCACCCAGAGTAAAATCTTTTCCTGATATATAACTTTCTCGATTTTCAAAATCTATAATCCCTATAAGGCCAACTCTATCCACTCCGAAAAAATATCTGAAAGTGGAGTCCTGAGAAAAATTATAGCAGTTATCTGCATAATCTATCGGCGAATCCATATTCCCTAGAAATATCCCCAATCCCTCTCCTATTTTTTCTGAAAGTTTTTTTCTTCTCTCCACATAAATATCTTTACTAAACATATCTCCTCCTCTATATATGGGTAAGAATTACTCTCTCCCCATCAATTTCAAAAATTTTGCTTTTTACACGAAATATTTTATCTATATTTTCAGAAATCAGTACTTTTTCTGGCGAACCTGAAAATTTTACCTCTCCATCTTTCAGCATTATAATCTCATCACAGTACTGAGATGCCAGGTTCATGTCGTGAATAACAGCAACCGCCCCTCTTTTCTCCTTTTTTACAACTTCTCGTAAATTTCTGAAAAGAGCATGAGCATAGTGGATATCCATATTAGAAGTTGCCTCATCCAGAAGAATATAGCCACTCTCCTGTATCATAGCCTTCGCAAATATAATTCTCTGTCTCTCTCCTCCGCTCATACTATATATATCTTTTTCTAAAAGTTTTTCCAGAGAAAAAAGTTCTACATATCGTTCTATTATCTCATCGTCTCTCCGGTCCTGGGTAAGAAAAGTATCATAGGGATAACGACCCATCTCCAGTATCTCCCGTGCACTGTAATTAAAATGGGTATCAAAATCCTGAGGTACCAGGGCCAGATTTTTTCCTAGCTCTTTCCCTCGAATCTTTCTTAAATCTTTTTCATCTATGCTTATTTCACCCTCATAATCCTCTCTATGCCCAACAATTATATCCAGCATGGTGGATTTCCCACTTCCATTAGGTCCCAGAAGACCATAGATTTTGCCTTTTTCAAAGGTGAAGGTAACATTTTTTATTATCTCTTTCCCCTCTATACTGTAGCATATATTTTTCAATTCCAGCATCTAAGCACTTCCTATTATTTTTTTTCTGAAAACCACTATAAAAAACGGAGTCCCTAATACTGCCATAATTATACCTATAGGGAGCTCCCCTGGAAAATATATCCTTACCAGATTATCTGCCACTGTGGTAAGTAGGGCCCCATAAATTATTGAAAGGGGAATCACCTTACTATTATCACTTCCCACCACTGTTCTTACCAGATGAGGAACCATAAGACCCACAAACCCAATAACTCCAGAGATGGAAACTGCCACTGATGCGAGAAGAGCTCCATTTAACAGAAGTATTTTTTTTATTTTCTTCACATCCACTCCGCTGGACAGGGCTATTCTATCTCCTAGAGATATCAGATTCAGTTCTTTTCTATAATAATAAATTATTCCCGAAGAGATAAGGGAGATAGGGGCTATTACCATGAAATCTTTCCATGTTTTAGCTGCAAAACTTCCCATTATCCAGAAAACTATTCCCTGTACTCCGTCCCCCTTAAGGAACTGAAGAAAGCTTACTCCTGCAGAGAAAAAAGAGGAGACTATAACTCCCGCCAGAACCAGAGAACTGCTGTTTATTTTCCCTTTTTTTTGAGAAAGAGCTATCACAAAATAGAGTGAAAGCAGTGCAAAAATAAAAGCCACAAAAGACACTGTGAACTCTCCTAAAAAACCGACTCCTAATACTATGGCAAGTGCTGCTCCGAAAGCTGCCCCTGAAGCGACTCCTAAAATATAGGCATCTGCCAGGGGATTAAAAAGTATTCCCTGAAATACAACACCAGAAAGACTCAATATTCCCCCGGTAATAGCAGCAACCAATATTCTTGGGATTCTCAAGGTATTTATTATAACAAATCGAGGATCTTCTCCCCAGCCTCTCCAGGCTCCCAGTATAACTTCTCCAATCGTCAGATTAAAATATCCTTTTCCTACAAAAAATAGGGAGGATAGGAGCCATATGAAAATTCCAGAAAAAAAATATATTTTAAATTTTTTCATAGCTTCTCCCTTCTGTTTTTTTTACATTATACAATAGAACCTGATATAACAAAAGGGAAAACTTCTGAAAGTTCCCCCTTTTTATAATCAATTATTCAATTTATGATCGATAAATTTAGGAAGGAAGAGTACAGCTCCATTTATCAGGAAAGCCATAATGAGTATATAGTTACTATTCATAAATGAAGTTCCGTCACTATTTCCGTAAACTTTCCCCAAGAATGCTATACCTCCACCCAGCAATATAGCTGCCAAAGTATACCATTTTTTTCCTCTATATCCCATAAGTCCAGCTAGAGTTGGGATTATAAAGGCTCCTGCAAAAACAGAAAGAGCAAGGAGAAGAGAGGCTAGAATAAATTTCAATTTTAATGCCACAAATATACTGAAAATTCCAAAAAGTCCAATGAAGATCCTTGTCACTCCCACAGCTTTCCTATTCTCTAAATCACCTGTAAAAATTTGAGTGAATATGGAAGAAGCTGTAATAAGGGTTGTATCCGCAGTGGAAATCACTGCTGAAAGAAGTCCAAAATATAGCAATATACTTACAGGTTTAGCTAAAGAAGTAGAAGCCAGATACAATAGTGGAGACTTCGCCACGATATCCAGTTCCGGATTTATATGTGCCACATGTATCCCTATACTCGCTAGTACAAATGCCAGAGGTATCAAAAATGACACAGCTAAAATCAGGGACTTTTTGGCTATCGCTTCATTTTTTGCACAGAAAATTCTAGTATATATATCCGGTCCAACTAAAAATGTTGAAGAATATGTAAGTATAAGAACAGCCAGATCCAGTCCTGTAAATTGATTATTTATCAGCTTTGGAGCATCATAGGTCAGTGCTCCTGTAGATGTGGCAAAATAAGTAAAAATTATTCCTGAAGCCAGAACAACAAATTGGATACAGTCAGTTTTTATGATAGAGAGCTGACCTCCCAATATGGTATAGATTATGAAGACTGTCCCGCTGAGGACTACAGCCTGAGTATAGTTCATATCTACAAACATACCTATTATCTGGGCAGCTCCTATTATCTGAGCTCCTACTACTCCTATCCATGCTACCGGAATGATTAATGATGCCAGTAATTTTATCTCTTTTCCATAGAAACTTCCCAAAAGATCCGGGAGGTTATAGCCTTTGAATCCCCTAAATTTTGGAATCAGAGGATACAGAAGAGACAATCCTAGAGCTCCACACAGCATAAACCATGCTCCTGCCCAGCCCTTAGAATATGCAAAAGTTATGCTTCCCAATATTGCAGAGCTTCCTATAACTGTAGCTAGAAGACTCCCGGTCACTTCCATAACTCCAGCATCTCTCCCTGCAAGGAAAAAGTTCAGACTTCCCTTAGCTTTTTTAAACGAGAGGGCCCCCACTGTTAAAATTCCTGTAAAATATATAAAAAGTAAAAAATTTTGCATAATTTCCTCCAATTATTTTTTCAATATGCTTATCTCTCCTGAAATAAGTTTTTCTATTTTTCCGTTTTCACGTTCTACTATAAGAGCACCATTTTCCTCGATATCCAATGCCTTAGCTCTATAGGTTTCTTCTGGGGTAATAACTTCAATCGTATTTCCAATAACCCATGAACGTTCCTTGTATTCCTTCAGATATTCTCTGTCCTGAATCGTCTCCATAATTTTAAAAATCTCTTTTGTAATTTCTGCTATAAGGGTATTTCTGCTCACAGGAGAAATTTTTCCACTCATAAGAGATCCCGCTTTTTTCTTTATCTCTTCAGGAAAATCATCGGTAGTAAAATTGATTCCTATCCCCAGTATAACAGCTTCAATTGTTCCCGTTTCAAAATCTGTAACTCCCTCTGTCAGAATTCCACAGACTTTTTTGTCCTCTATATAGATATCATTTATCCATTTAATCTGCGGTTTCAGGGGAAAAAGATTTTCCATAGCTCTACAGATTCCCACAGAGGTTGCTGTAGTGATGAGAGTTATATCTTCCATAGAAAGATTTGGTCTCAGCACTAGACTCATATATATTCCCGAATTAGCTGGAGAATAAAATTCTTTATTTCCTCTTCTGCCTCTTCCTTTTGTCTGTTTTTCAGCCAGCACAAGAGTCCCTGAAGAAGCTCCGTTCATAGCCATTTTTTTTGCTTCGTTATTCGTCGAGTCCAGTTCCTTGAAGATATGAATTTCTTGTATTCTTTTATCTTCTCCCAGAGCAGTTCTTATTTTTTCTTCTGACAAAAAGTCATTCTCTTGTGAGAGTACATATCCCTTATTGGTTCCCGCCTCTATCTTGTATCCCTGTTCTTTAAGGTTTTTAATGACTTTCCATACAGCTGTTCTGGATACTGAAAATATGTCGGCCATCTCCTCTCCAGAGATACATTTTCCTTTTTCACTTTCTAAAAACTTCAAAATTTTATCTTTTAAACTTATTTTTTTCTCCATTTTCCCTCCCGATTTTCCATTAATAGACTATATATTAGCAAAACATCTATCCATTGTCAACTTTTTTATTCTTTTCGAAGTTTACAATGAAGAACTCTCATTTTCATTAAAAACATATGCTCCCAAACCCTCTAAAAATGGGACTTAAAAAAAACAGGGATCCACTCTATGAACCCCTGCAAGTAATCTTTAATTCTATCTCTTATCCGATAACACAAGAAGTATAACCTTTCAAAGTCAGCCTTCCCTCCTTTATCTCTAGGTTCCCGTCCTGAGAAAGGAGAAGTTTTGATCCTTTTTCAACTTTTATGATACTCTCTTCCTTTCCAAAGTTAAGTATCACTAGAGATTTATCACTGTTTACAAAAATAACTTCTCCGTCATGAAATATTTCCATATCCAAAACTCTTGGACCAATTATTCCAGATTTTTTCATCTCTATAATTTTTTTGTAGTAGTTTAGGATTTCGAGATTTTCATCCTTCTTCAGCTTACTCCAATCATTTTTGGATAGGAGAAAAGCCTCTTCTGAGTTAGGATCTATTATACTATCTCTGTCCTCTTCTAAGTAGTCATAAGCCTCTTTTCTACCTTTTCTTACTCCATCTATTATCCCAATGTCTCCGAAATCACAGAAAAAAGTAAAAGGATTGCTCTCCCCATACTCCTCTCCCTGCCAGAGCATAGGAATATATGGGGAAGCCATAACTGCCGTTATTCCTAGAAGAGCTCTTTCTTTTCCATAAGTTGCTATCATACGATCTCCAAAAGGACGGTTCCCCACTTGATCATGATTCTGTATGTGAACCACAAGTTTTCCAGGTTCCATATCCTCGCCGCTGGTTCCCACAAAATATTTAAAACTTTTTGAGTATCTTTTCCCATCTAAAACAAAACCTTCTCGTAGGCCTTTTACTATGTCCTCGATGTCTCCAAAATCTTTGTAGTGTCCCCTTTTTTCTCCAGTAAGTTTGGCATAAATTGCATGGTTTAGGTCATCTCCCCACTGGGAATCATAATTAAATCCTGAACTCTCTGTAACATATCTGTTATTTCTCAGATGTTCGGCAATCATGATAATCTCACGGTTCTCTTCAATCCCTATCTTCTTGGCCAGATCAGTTATCTCTCTCAAGATATGGACCGGCATATTATCAAATATAAGGCTTACCGCATCCATACGGAATCCGTCAAATCCAATATCTTGAAGCCAGTATCTTGTATTTTCCAGAAAATAATGTCGGATGCCGTAGTTGTACTCCTCGTCAAAATTCACCGCCTCTCCCCAAGGAGTATCTGCTTTTTTCAGATATGGAGCAAAAGCTGTCTTATAATTTCCTTCTGGCCCTAGATGGTTATATACCACGTCCAGTATAACTGCCATTCCTCTCTTGTGAGCCTGTTGGATAAGCTCCTGAAGTTCCTGGTAGGTTCCATAATTTTCATTGAGAGCAAAAAGAAAATTCCCATCATATCCCCAGTTATACTTTCCCGGACATGGATTTATTGGCAAAAGTTCAATCACATTTACCCCCAGTTCTTCCAGGTAATCTAATTTTTCTATTACTCCTCCTATATCTCCTCTCTGTGAGAATGTTCCTATGTGGAGCTCATATATTATTGCATCCGCCATGGAAATTCCCTTCCAATTTTTTTCATCTTTCCTCGTAGGAATTTCTGTTATGGTGGAAAAACCATGAACTCCTCCCTTCTGCCTTAAAGAAGCTGTATCCGGATACCCATTTCCATTTATGAGAAATTTATACTCTGTCCCCTCTTCCAATCTAGGTAAAACACCTTCCCAATATCCTACCTTATTTTTTTGAAGAGAAAATATCTTTTCCTCTCCATTCCTTTTAATCAAAAGCTCCAACTTCCGCTTTGTTGGTGCAAAAACTCTGAATTTTGAATCTCCCTCTTCATAATAGTGTCCCAATCGCATATATCTCTCCTCCCTACAAATTTACTCTCTTTTTTAGAAGGTTAACACCCAAAATAGGAAAAGTCAAGTCTTTGAATCCCATGTAAAATATGGTATAATCGAATCTATATTATGTATTTAGATAAAGGAGATAAAATGAAAAGAAAAATATTTTTAGCTGTTCTCGGAATGACTATGAGCTTTGGCTTATTGGCCGCACCTGGAAATGGTAACGGGAATAAGATGAAAAAAAGCAAGGAGAAACATGAGATACATACCCCTACTGTTCTTCCCTCTTACGACTGGCACCACGACGGATGGTACGGAGATGACAATTACTACAAGAAAAACTGGGGATTTTCCAAAGACAACTTTAGAAGCTGGCTGAACAGACATCCTCATCTTAACAAAAAAGATAGAAAGGCACTGGAAAAACTTTATAAAGATCAGCTTACTTATGAAAAGAAACTTAGAAAAAGTTTCCAAAAATACAATAATGAGATTGCACTTCTTCCAGCATACAGAGGAGAGAGAGATCCCATGGGATTATTTATTGAAGATTACCTCTATAACAGAGATTCTATGAGACACTACAGATTTTCAGATAGCTTCAGAAATGAGATGAGTAGAGAGGAGAAAGCTACAGCAGATTTTTTCAGATTTTTAAGTAATTTCAAATAAAAATATAAAATAAAAAAATCCATCTCTTTCGGAAATGGATTTTTTTATTCCTCAATTTTCAAAATCTTTGTTACATAATTTTTTTTACAGGAACTTTGTCTTTAGCCTTTTCTAAAACTTCAGTACTTGGCATTTCCATTTGTGTACTTGGAACTGTAGTAGTCGGAACTTGTCCTTTAACTCCCTCTACAGTTTCACTAGTAGTTGGTGCAGGAACACTTGTCATCTCCTTCGATGATGGATTTTCTACAACTGTTGCCTGTTGTTGGACTTCAGGTACTGGAGCTTGTTCTGGCTCAACACTTGAACACCCTACCGCTGCTAACATTAACCCTGTGATTAACATTAACTTAATTTTCATTTTTTTCCTCCTTTAATTTTTATAGCTTCGATAATTTAATTATCTCGCTTCAATTTTATTCCAAAAATTTTTTAATTATCCTCTATTTTTATTTTTTTTTACTCATCTCTAGAGATTTTTCAACAGTTTTCGAAACCGCCTTTATCACAGCATTACGAAATCCGTGCTCTTCTAATGTACAGACCCCTTCGATAGTAGTTCCTCCAGGAGATGTCACTGCATCTTTCAATGTCCCTGGATTCCCAATGTTTTCTCTCACCATTTTCCCTGCACCTATCAAGGCCTGACTGGCAAAAAGGTAGGTTTCCTCACGGGTCAGTCCATATTTTACTCCTGCATCACTCATAGCTTCCAGAAACATATATGCAAAAGCTGGAGAACTTCCTGC
This sequence comes from Fusobacteriaceae bacterium, assembly GCA_051646055.1. Classification (GTDB taxonomy): domain Bacteria; phylum Fusobacteriota; class Fusobacteriia; order Fusobacteriales; family Fusobacteriaceae; genus JAGNZR01. Next base: position 46,253 of record JBOFCM010000074.1, on the reverse strand, counting down.
CATTCCTATAAAAGCATCTATCTTATTTTCAGGAATGCAGGCACACTGAGATGAACTTCTCAGTATATCTGTAACTTTTTTTATATCCCCTTCTGAACAGTTACTGTTTCCAGTGATGGAAGTCATCCCTTCTCCTACCATTATAGGAGTATTAGGCATTATTCTTATGATTTTTTTATCTCTTCCTAGATAATTCTCCAGTTTTTGGAGTGTCACCCCTGCTGCCATGGAAATCACAATTTGGTTTTCTTTTAAACCTTCTATATGCTGTGCTAATGCCTCTTCCATTTGATATGGTTTAACTCCTAAAAAAATCATTTCCATATCTTCTAGATTCTTTTTATCATAGATCTGAAATTCTCCATAGTTCTTCATCTCGTCCAGTTTTTTATGACTTCTTCCAGCTATATGGATACGGTAATCTCCATCGGTTTTAAACAGGGATTTTACAATAGCTCCCCCCATGTTTCCTATTCCTATAAAAAGCAAATTCATAATATTCCTCCTATTTTATTTTCTACCTGTATTCTATCACAGGATTTTTTGTTTTTAAACCTATTCCATTTTTTTTAATTTTTTAAAAAGTAATGTTCTTTTTTTATGAACATTAAAAAAGATTTTTTTATATTTTTTCATTGCTAGTCAAATAAAAAAATATTTTTTTACGAACATAAAAAAATAATTTTTCCCCTCTACTATTTCCACCTAAAATCTGATATCCTTATCTGTAGAATAAAATAAAGAGATTTTAAAATTAGGAGGAGCTTTTTATGCTAGGTTTATTGAATAAAATTAATGATTTTTTTGCTTTTTTAGGTCCAGTAACAGATATAGCCTGGGACTTTCCCAGAAATTACGTCTGGTACTCATCCCTTCCAATTATAGGGGAGTTTTCTCTAGCTATACTGCTCCTTCTGGGCAGCGGAATTTTTTTCACATTCTGGCTGGGAGGAGTTCAGATAAAATATTTCAAAAAAAGCATCTCTCTTTTGAAGGAGAAAAATACCACAGACATAGGATTATCCCCTTTAGCAGCTTTTCTTCTAAGTAGTGCCACGAGAATAGGCCCAGGTAATATCATGGGAGTTACCGGAGCAGTTACAACAGGAGGTCCCGGAGCTCTATTCTGGATGTGGGTAAGTGCCTTTTTCGGAATGGCAATAAGCTTTGTAGAAGCTACCCTCTCTCAAATTTTTAAAGAGAAAGATGGAGATGATTATGTGGGAGGAATAGCTTATTACGGAAGAAAGCTTCTTGGAAATTCTAAAAGTGCAGGAATCACAATTGCTCTGGCATATATTACTTATGCTCTATTTACTCTTCCAGGACAGGTTTTCCATATGTTCACAGCCTTCGGAGGAGCTTTAGGCCAAATTACCGGAAAAAGCTATGAAAGACTGGATTCTGTCTATATAATAATCGGAATCACAATCATAGTTGCCACTGTCCCTGTTATATTCGGTGGAATAAAAAGAGTCTCAAAAGTTACAGATTTTATAGTTCCTATTATGGCTGTATTATATTTTATAATCGCTCTTATACTTATAATAATAAACATTGACAAGCTTCCATATTTCTTTAAGGCAGTATTTTCCAATGCTTTTACTCCTGATGCAGTTTTCGGTGGAGCCTTGGGAATCGCTCTTCAGCAGGGAATTAAAAGAGGTCTTATGTCCAACGAAGCTGGACAGGGAACCATTACCATGGCGGCGGCCTCTTCCAATGCAAAACATCCTGTGGAACAGGGATTTATCCAGTCATTGGGAGTCTTTATAGATACTTTTGTTATCTGTACTGTGTCAGGGTACCTTGTCATCATTGCTCAACCTTGGAATCAGCCGGGAATAGATTTTGTCCAGCTAAAAATAAGTAAACTCAATACCTTTACCACATCTTTGGGAATACTTGCTCCCGAACCATTTGAGGCATCTGTTCAACTAATAATGTCTCTCTGCTACGGACTTTTTGCTTTCTCTACAATAATCGGAATGATAGCTTTTATTGAGATATGTGCCACGGAGATTTCTAAAAAAAGAGAAGTTTCTATTTTCTTCAAAGTCATCTCTTCATTGATCTTTGTTCCCTTCGGAGTCCTTTGTGTATGGACAGGATTAGAGCTGGACAATATCTGGGTTATCAGTGACCTGACAAATCTTATGATGGTGGTTATAAATATTCCTCTTATCTTCCTGGGAAGAAAATATGTAAAAGAATCTTTAAAAAATTATGAAGAAAACTAAAAATAAAGCGGAGTGAAATTTCACTCCGCTTTATTTTTAATTGTTTATCAGATGGCAGGCACACATATACTCCGGGCCTACAAGTTTAAGAACCGGTTCCTCCATAAAGCATCTTTCACTCACCATGTTACAACGGGATCTGAATCTGCATCCCTCTGGAGGATTTATCGGGCTCGGTATCTCTCCCTCCAGTTTTATCTCTTTTTTTCTCTTTTCATAATCTGGATCTGGAACAGGAATCGCAGACATAAGTGCCTTTGTATATGGGTGTTTTGGATTATTGAATAGTTCCTCTCCACTTCCTATCTCCACTAATTTCCCTAGATACATGACTCCCACTTTGTCAGAGATATGCTTTACCATAGACAGATCGTGAGCTATAAAAAGATAAGTCAATCCCAATTCTCTTTGGAGTTTTATAAGTAGATTTACAATCTGTGCTTGAATAGATACATCCAGGGCTGATATTGGTTCGTCACAAACAATAAACTCAGGATCTATTGCCAGTGCTCTGGCTATCCCTATTCTCTGTCTCTGTCCTCCCGAAAATTCATGAGGGAATCTGCTGGCATGCTCTTTATTCAATCCTACAAGGTTCAGCAATTCTTGAATTCTGGCTGTTCTTGCTTCTCCCTTATATATTCCAAAAATATCTATTCCTTCGGCTATGATGTCTCCAACTGTCATTCTTGGATTGAGGGAAGCATAGGGATCTTGAAAAATAATCTGCATCTCCTTTCTCAGTTTTTTTCTCTCCTTCCCTTTCATGTCATTTATTTTTTTCCCTTTAAATAATATTTCTCCCTCTGTAGCGTCATAAAGTCCCAGAAGAGTTCTACCGCAGGTTGTTTTTCCACAGCCTGATTCTCCTACCAAACCTAAAGTCTCTCCTTTTTTTATGGAAAAACTGACACCATCCACAGCCTTCAAAACTTTTCCGTCATCCACATGAAAATGTTTCTTTAAATTTTTTATTTCTAAAATTGTCTCTTCCATACTATCTCACATCTCCCTTAATAGGATTTTTAACTTTCGGGGCACTTTCATGCTGAAGCCAGCATCTTACTCCTTGAGTTTCACTGATAACTGTTTCTGCTGGTGAACTTTCTCTACAAATCTCCATACAGTATTCGCATCTAGCAGCAAAAGGGCAACCTATAGGAGGCTTTATCAGATCTGGAGGTGTCCCTTTCAGAGAATAAAGTTCTGATTTATTGGCAGTATCCAATCGAGGAACACTTTTTAAAAGAGCCCATGTATAAGGATGTTGAGGATTGTAAAAAATCTCCTCTTTAGTTCCGCACTCTATAATCTCTCCAGCATACATGACATTGACTCTGTCTGCAACTCCCGCCACTACTCCCAAATCATGAGTTACAAGAATTACTGCCGTCCCCATTCTCTGTTGAAGTTCCTGAATCAGTTCCATTATCTGTGCCTGAATTGTCACATCCAGAGCAGTTGTAGGCTCATCGGCCACAAGTATTTCAGGATTACACGAAAGAGCAATAGCTATCATAACCCTCTGACGCATTCCTCCTGAAAACTGATGAGGATACTCCTGAACTCTTTTTTCAGGATTGGGAATATTAACTATTTTGAGCATATTTATAGCTTCTTTCAATGCATCTTTTTTAGAAAGTTTTTTATGGATAATTAAACTTTCTGCAATCTGATCACCTATTTTCATTGTAGGATTCAGAGATGTCATCGGATCTTGGAAAATCATGGCAATTTTTCCGCCTCTGAGTTCCTTCAGCTGTTTTTTATTGTATTTTAAAACATTTTCTCCTTTAAAATTTATCTCCGATTCTTCGCCTATAACAGTATTATTTTCAGGGAGTAACCTCATAAGTGATTTGGATGTCACCGTTTTCCCACAGCCTGATTCCCCCACTATTGCAAGGGTTTCTCCCTTTTTCAAGAAAAAATCTATATTTCTAACAGCCTGAACCTGACCTGCATAGGTATTAAATCCTATTTTCAATTTTTTTATCTCAAGTATCTTCTCCATTTTCTCCCCCTATTATTGTCTTAATTTTGGATCCAAAGCATCACGAAGTCCGTCTCCAAACAGACTGAATGCCAGCATTGTCAGAGCAATCATAAAAGATGGAAAAAACAGCTGCGAAGGGTAGAACATTATATTTTCTCTAGCTGCAGAAGCCAGTGCCCCCCAACTAGTTTCTGGCGACTGTACTCCCAATCCGATAAAACTAAGAAAAGCTTCTGCAAATATGAGCCCAGGTATACTGAATGTTATTCCTACTATTATTACACCTAAAGTATTAGGTATAAGATGTCTTATTATTATTCTCATAGGATCAGCACCTAGAGCTATTGCTGCTGTTACAAATTCCTGTTCTTTCAACTGGAAAACCTGACCCCTCACCACTCTGGCAGTTCCCGTCCATCCTGTAAATGTCAGAGCAAATACTAAAGAAAACATACCCGCTCCAAGATATAGAGATATTATTATTACCATAACGAGATAGGGAATACTTACAAGGACTTCTACTGTACGCATCATATAGTGGTCTACTTTCCCTCCAAAATATCCCGCAATTCCCCCGTATAAGCATCCTATAATAACATTGGTCAAAGTTCCTATGACTCCAATCAACATTGATATTCTTCCTCCTACCCATACCCTGGTAAAAATATCTCGACCTAGGGAATCTGTTCCGAACCAATGTTCTAAGCTAGGAGCTTTGTTTATCATTTTGGAATTCGTTACCTCATAGGCATAACCACTTATCATAGGTCCTATCAGAGTCATGGTTATTATAATTATGAGTATAATCATGGATATTATAGCTACCCTATTTTTCTTTAGTCTCCTCCAGGCATCCTGCCAGTAGGTCATACTAGGTCTCATTATTTTTTCTGAATCCGCATCTTGGCATCCTACTATTTTAAATTTATCTGCACTTATCATACCCTCTCCCCCTATTTTTTCCCTCTAAATACTCTTATTCTCGGATCTATAAGTCCGTAAAGTATATCTACTGCAAGCAGTGAAATTATATAAAAAGTATTCAACATTATGGTTTGAGCCAATATCATAGTAAAATCCCTATTATTTATTGCTGAAACATAGATCTGTCCAAATCCTGGTATTCCAAATATAGACTCTATTACAAAAGATCCTATGAAGACTCCTGCAATCTGAGGTCCTAATATTGTTATTGCAGGAAGTATGGCATTTCTCATTACATGACGCCATGTCAGAGCAAACCCTGTAACTCCTTTGGCTTTAGCTGTAAGTATGTAATCCTGACCCAAGACATCCAGTACACTGGCCCTTAAATATCTAGCATATATAGCTACAGAATTGAGAGATAGAGCTAACATGGGAAGTATCGTATATTTAAACTGACCGGCACCGTTTGTCCATCCTATTGTAGGAAGCACCATATATTTAACTGTAAAAAAATACTGTAAAGTTGTGGCGAGAACAAAACTCGGAATCGAAATTCCTAAAATAGCGAGAAACATTACCAGAAAATCTGGCCACTTATTACGCTTATATGCTGCTATTATACCCAATGTCATCCCTGTGGAAACTCCCAGGGCTAAAGCTCTCAAATTTATCTTGGCAGAAATAGGAGCTGCTTCCATTATCATGTCCTTTACATTTCTCCCCATAAAAACTAGAGAAACTCCCATATCAAATCTTAGAATCAGATTTTTCATGTATCTGAAATATTGAATTATCAATGGTTGATCCAAGCCATATTTGGCATAAAAGTTTGCTTTTACCTGATCAGGAAGATTTCTGGCCATGGATGAAAGAGGATCCCCCGGAACTAGACGTATAATGAAAAATACCAAAGTTATTATAATAATGAGAGTTATCAGCATAGAAAAAACTCTTTTTAAAATATATCTTAACATTTCTCCCCCTTTTTAAAATTGAGGGCGACCAAAATTATGATCGCCCTCAATTTTTTAATTTAACTTCTGTTATTTTCCTTCAATAGAAACCCCTTTCATATTATAAACGCCAGGGACTGTAGGAGGATTATATCCTTTCACATATTTTCTAACAAATGTTGAATTCATTCTGTAAAGAGTTGGAGCTATTACTGCTTCATCTACAACCAGCATTTTTTCAGCTTGTTTAAAATATTCCAATCTCTCTTGAACGTCAGCAGTTTTTGAGGCCTTATCTATTAAATTATCATATTCGCTACTTTTCCATCCATTTTTTACAATTCCTGCTGTAGAAATCCACATATCCAGGAAAGTGTTCGGGTCATTATAATCCCCTGTCCAAGCCTGTCCTCCCATTTCATAATCTAGCTCATCATTTCTTTTTTGATATACAGGCCACTCTACAAATTCAGCTTTTATTTCTACACCTAGATTCTTTTTATACATCTGCTGAAGATATTCAGCATATTTTCTTGACCATTCAGAGGTTCCAGATGATAGGAAATTGATAGTAACTTGTGACGGATCCTCTGGAAGCCCAAGCTCCTTCAGTCCCTCTTTCAATACATCCACTGCTGTAGTATCAGATTTTAAAAGTTGATTTAATGGCTCTCCCACCTGTTCCCTATACTCTTTTCCTCCAATTTGAATTCCTTTAGCTACCCATCCATAGGCAGGAACAAATCTTCCATTGAAAAGAACATCATTCAGCTCTTCTCTGTTTACTGCCATACTAAATGCTTTTCTTACTTTGGGATTTTTGAAATATTTACTTTGGGTATTGAATGTCGTATAGTTTGTTCCAAGTGCTGATTTAGATATAAAATCGAAAACTCCCATCTGATTAAATTTATCCATCCACTCAGGTTTAGTCGCTCCTCCTACATCTACCTGTCCATTCAACATCAGATTCATTCTGGCATTTTCATCTGGTACAATAGCCATCTCAATTTTTTCTAGTTTTACATTTTCTTTATCCCAATAAGTAGGATTTTTTTCCAGAACAACTTTATTATTGTGTACCCATTCTTTTAAGATAAAAGGACCATTAGCTATAAGAGTATCTGCTTCTGAACCATATTTATCTCCGCTTTTTTCAATAATATCTTTTCTCTGAGGGAACATCACTTTAAAGTATCCGAGTTCCAAGAAATAAGCTGTTGGTTTAGCCAATGTTACTTCCAATGTCAAATCGTCCAGTGCCTTTACCCCTACCTCTTCAGCTTTTATTTTTCCAGAGTTATACTCATCAGCACCCTTTATCGGTGACATTAAGAAAGCATATAGAGATCCTGTTACTGGGTCTAAAGTTCTAAGCATTCCATAAACATAGTCATGGGCTGTTATTTTTTGTCCATCTGACCATGCAGCATTCTCTCTCAATTTAAAAGTATATTTCATTCCATCTTCGCTTATTTCCCAAGATTCTGCTCCTGCAGGAACAATGGATTCCACTCCCTTTTCATCTACGTGAGCACTTACAAGTCCTTCGTTATTAAGAGCAAGTATTACCGATGAATAGCTGTCTGTCGCTTTGGAAATGTCTAAAGTTTTTGGTTCTGCACCTAGAAATGTCTTGAATTCCTGAACTTCCGTTTTGGAGACTTCTTTTCCAGTTTCCAAACTTTTTTCTGCTGTTTTTTCCCCTCCGCAACCAGCTAACAGGAGCGATGAAGCTAAAGCTAAATACATAAATTTTTTCATTCTAAACCTCCGCACGTTTTTTTTTAAAACTCTTTGATTAAATTATACACAATATTTAATTTTTTACAACTTTCATTTAATGAATAGATACCATTGCGAAAATTAATCAGAATTAAAAAGTATTTTTTTAAGACTATTTTTTCTGATTTAGCTGAACAGAGCTATTATATATTATTCCCGAACACGAGTATTGCTCTAGCACTTTTTTAGCCCTATCTGAAAGAACATCTGTAATAACTTCTATACCCCTCAACTCAAGTTCTTCTTTCCAGTTTTCAGGAAGAGGTCCCTCATCAAAACCTGTAATGTTCTTGACGGATTCCCCTTCAGCACCGATTACCAGTTTATGAATTCCTGCCCAGATAAGAGCTCCGTAGCACTGAATACAAGGCTGGGAACTTGTGACCAATTCTACCTCTTTTATGCTACCTAAATCATAATTTTTCAGCTGTCTTTCTGCCATTATTATCGCCATGATTTCAGCATGGGCTATAGATATATTTTCCGATACTACCTGATTTACACCCACAGCAATAAGCTCATGAGTTTTCCTATCAAAAATTGCTGCACCGAAAGGCCCTCCTGTCCCATTCTCTATATTTTTTTTTGACAGTTCAATGACCAATTCCATTCTCTCTTCCTGAGTTTCAAATTTTTTCAGATAGCTGTCCCTGTAAAACCTTTCTAACCATTTGGGTAAAGATAATTTAAATTCCTTAAATTTTCCAAACATTTTATCCTCCATTTATTTAAAATTTCATATCAAATACTAACACAATAACTTCTGTATATCAAATCTTCTCTGAAGTTTTGATTCCTCTTATATATACATTATATTTTTCTTCTCTCTTTTTTTATGATATTTTATATTATTCTGACTATTCCCCCCTCAAGATATCTTCTTGGGGGGTATTTTTTAAAAAATAAAAAAATATGAAGGTGGTTATATATGAGATTTTTTGGAACAATGAAAAACGAAGAGGGAATGTTGAACATAGGCGGAGTAAAAGTAGATACTTTGGCTCAGGAATTTAATACACCACTATATATAATGGACTGTAAACTCATAGAGGAAAATATCACAAAATTTAAAAAGGGATTTCGTTCAGATAGATTCCAAACTGAAATAGTCTATGCATCCAAGGCTTTCCTATCCAAAACCATGTGTAAAATTTTGCAGAAGCACCATCTGGATATTGATGCCATTACAACAGGAGAGCTGTACACCATAAAAAATTCCGGTTTCCCCATGGAAAAAGTCCATATGCACGGAAATAACAAAAGTGAAGAGGAGCTTCTCTTCTGTCTAGAAAACCGTGTAGGAAGCATAATTTTAGACAATCTTATGGAGATAAGCAGACTCTCTCTGCTTTCGGAAAAAACAGGTATGGGAATAAAGGTAATGCTGAGAATAAATGTGGGAATAGACGCCCATACCCACGAATATATTAAAACTTCTAAACACTCCTCTAAATTTGGAATTTCCATATTCGGAGAAGATGTTTACAATGCTGTAAAAGAGATTCTCAAATGTGAAAATTTGGAATTTTTAGGTTTCCATTGCCATATTGGATCCCAAATTTTCGATGAGGGGGCATTTTTAGAGGCTGCTTCAGTTATGATTGATTTTACAAAAAAAATCTCCCAGAAATTTTCTATAAATATTCCAGAAATTAATTTAGGAGGAGGGTTTGGTGTCTATTATACAGAAGAGGACTCTGAAATCGACATAGAATCCTTTATGAAAAAAATTATTCTCCACACTGAGAAGGAGTTAAAAAAACAGAATTATTCAATTGAAAAACTTTCTATTGAACCTGGAAGAAGTATCGTAGCCAATGCAGGCTCTACTCTTTATCGTGTAGGTGAAAGTAAGACTACCTTCAGCGGAGAAAAATATATTTTTGTAGATGGTGGAATGGGGGATAATCTTAGACCTGCTCTCTATCAGGCTAAATATGAAGCGGTTATCGCCAACAGATTAAATGAAAAAGCACAAGATATCGTTACCGTTGCAGGAAAATGCTGTGAATCTGGAGATGTTCTAATAAAAAATGTTCCTCTCCAAAAATCTCAAGAAGGGGATCTGCTTCTTGTTTCCACCACTGGAGCTTATGGTTACTCTATGAGTAATAACTATAATAAACTATTACGCCCAGGAGTTGTTTTTGTAAAAGATGGAAAAGCTCACCTCTCTATTCAGAGAGAAACTTATAACGATCTCATGAAAAATGATCTAGATTGCGATATACTTTAAATTTGATTATAAAAAAAAAGGCTTACCCTCACTGGTAAGCCTCCATATTAAGAAGTTCATCTAATTTTACAAAGGTATATCCCTCTTTTTTAAGATATGGGATAAGAATCTTCAGTGCCTCATAAGTTCTCATTTTTCCAGGCTGAGTATGCATAAGAATTATACTCCCTGATTTTATCTGTCCCTTACTTATCTCAATGACGCTGTTCAAAGTTTCATGCTTGCTCCAATCCCTGCTGTCGACATTCCAGCCGATAAGATTCATATCCAATCTTCCCAGAGCCTGAAGTTCGCTCTTGGTAACTACTCCGTAAGGAGGCCTATACATTTTAGGTTTTTTGCCTATGACGTCCTTTATTATCTGATTACCCTTGGATATTTCAAAAAAAATTTCATCCTCACTGGAATTTTTAAAATTAGAGTGAGCATATGTATGGTTAAGCACAAGATGCCCCTCATCAAAAGCTTTTATTGTTTCTTCCGGATATTTTTTAATATAACTTCCTATAAAGAAAAAAGAGGCTTTTATCTCTTGTTCTTTTAAAAGTTCTAGAATTTTTAAAAGGGATGAATCGTTTGGCCCGTCATCAAAGGTGAGTGCCAAAAGTTTTTTTTCAGTACTTCCCCCTCTTATTACTCTTGCCATTTTTGGTGTTTCATCCCAAAATCCTATATCATAAGGTGTTTCTTTTGGAAAAACATTACTATTCACAATTATAAAAAATAAAAAAAATTTTAAAAAATTTTTTTCAAACATAAGTAGCCTCTCTCAAATATATTTTATCTCATATAATATATTTACTTATGCTTTTCGATTTTCCCTTTTTAAATTATAAAATTCCCTCTATCTTCCAAAGAAGTTCTTCCATCATATCTTTGAAATTTTTAAGTTTTGATACCTTTACATTTTCCCCATAAAGTTTTACTTCAAAAGTAGGAAATTTATCTTTTAAATTAACTTTATTTATCTCTTCTTTTTCAAAAAGTAAAGCTCTTTTCTCAACTTTACCTTCAATTTCAACCAGCAACATACCTTTTACAAAATCTACAATAGCCACCTGAGAGATTTTTTCAAGTCCTGCATCTCTCTCTCTTCTTACTTTTCTGTTCTCTGAATTTATTCTTTTGTTTTCAGTACGCTCAGCTGTAGCTTTTTCTTCTAGAAGTCTGTTTTTTTTCTTCATTTTCTTCATGGTACCATAAGTTTTTCCTTTGGATTTATCTTTGTTTAATACTTTCATAAATTCCTCCTCTTGACATATCATCTATTATATGTTAAAATATATGCACGTTTCATTTAAATTAAATTTCAAATTATGTAAAATCTATTTAGATTTTTTACGGGGGGTAATAGTGTCTAAATTATTCAAAATATTTTCAGCAGTTGCTGTACTAACTATTTTATCATCAAATACGTCTTCTGTACAGGCTAAATCTTCAAATATTAAAATAAAATCTAACAAAAAAATTGAGAATTCTGATACTGAAGACCAGAAAGTTCCAGAAAACCCTATGCAGATGGATACAGATAATTCAAAAAAATTAATAGCTCAATTAGTCGAAGAAAAAATCGATGATTCTTTGAATCCAAAAGATCTACACAAGCACTTTTCAGAGATAGGATATGAAGCTTTTGCCAATGCTATTGAGGGATTTAACAAAATAGAAAACAAAAAAGATAATCTTCTGACCATTATTGACTACACCAAGCCATCTACTGAAGAAAGATTTTATGTTATTGATCTGAAAAAAAACAAGGTCCTTTACAAGAGCCATGTAGCCCACGGAAAAAATAGCGGAGAAAACTATACTATAAAGTTTTCTAACAGAGTAAATTCATACCAGACCTCCTACGGTTTTTTCCGTACTGCCGAAACCTATCATGGAGGCAATGGATACTCTCTGAGACTGGATGGACTTGAGCCTGGGATAAATGACAATGCCAGAGCAAGAGCCATTGTTATTCACGGTGCAGCCTATGCCAATCCAAGAAAGTCTTACGGAACCAACGATAGACTGGGAAGAAGTTTAGGATGTCCTGCTCTTCCTACCTCTCTCAACAAAAAGGTTATAGATACCATTAAAAATGGTACTCTTATCTATGCCCATGCCAATGAAAGCAGCTATGCTATGAATAGCAGAATTATAAATGCCCATTAAAAAAAAATGAGAGAAGCAGATTAATCTGCCTCTCTCATTTTTTTAATAATCTCTTTTCTATCTATCTCCTCTCCAAGATAGATAGCTCTTTCAATCTTTCTATTGCACTCTTCCAAAATTTCATTTTTCAAATTTTTTTCTGACTGAGTTTTGGGATTAAAATTATATCTCTCCCGCATATAGTTACAATAATTTTCATAAAATTCATGGGGCTCAGATCTTTTTTTCATTTTTTTTAGATAAATTTCCCATGGTTTACTCTCTCTCTTCCCTATTTTTCTAGCTAGTTTCTTAATTGAAATAAAAATAAGAAAAATCATAAGAAGAAAATTGATAATAAAAGACATAATAATTATTTTTCTGTTTTTAAAGAGCTTCTCTAAAAATGATATATTTTCCACAAATTCCAATTTCGAAGATTTTTCCACCTTTTTTTCTTCCTGAATCTGTGACTGAATTGTTTCTATATTTTTATTTTTAGGAGCAGTGATCTCTTTTTCATCCTCAATAGGAGTATTCCCTCCAGCTACATCTATTTTTTCTCCCTCTACTTTTTTCTCCATATATCTTCCACTTTCAGTATCTAGATAGGATATCCCTATTTCTGGAAGCGGGAGTTCTCCTGATCTCTTTGGAATAAAGGCAATTTCAAAGTTTTTTTCACTATAATATCCATTTTCATCTGCTCTTTCATCACTGCTCTTTAATGTTTCATAGATAGTAAAATTTTCATCTGAAGTTATCCCTATCTTTTCTATATTATCAAGATTTACATCTCCTGAAAGTTTAATATTAAGAAGAAGTGCTTCTCCTGCCTGGACAGATTTTCTATTGAAAGAGTAATCCATATTTAGTTTTCCCACTATTCCCTTAAAGTTTTCAGGTTTTCCCTCTGGAAGAGGGAGAATCTCTATCTCTTTTTTCAAAGCTCCCGGATAATAGTAATCTCCTGTTACAACCTCCACTCCTATACCTTTAACCTGTTTTTTTCCACTGGATGTCCCCTGAATAACTCCTCTGTAAAGAAGAGTTCTAAGGGCATCTCTTCCTTGGTAAATCTCCATATTCTGAAGAGAATTTCCATTTCTATCCCTAGGTGTAAAATCTTTTTCTAGGAAATCTTTGTATTCAGGTCTGGAAATCACAGAAAAACCTCTAGGATTTTGGAAAAGCAGAAATTTTTCCTCGATAAAAATTTTTTCTCCGAAATAATATTTTCTTTCCTTCTCTTGCTCACCCAGAGTGGAAATCATAAGAAATTCATCCTGAATCTGATTTCCCCCAGGAGAATTTATACTCCCCAATCCCCTTGAAACACTATTTAGTACCTCTATCTCTAAAGGCTTAGATTCACTCTTGGAAGTAATAACTTTCAGAGTATATTTTCCTGGAGCTATCGGTTTCAGAAGATAATCCTCCCTCTCTTGAGATGATTTTTTTAAGTTTATTATGGATATACTCTTACTGCTGGATTTTCCCATAACCTGAAATTTTTCCAGTCCATCTATTCTGTAATTCTTACTCTCTTCATCTACAAATTCCACTCTTAATCTCATCGCTTCCTCTATCGAGAGAGAATTTCGATCTGCTGAAAGATTTATCACTCCATATGCAGCAAAAGAAAAAATCTGGAACAGTGTTAAGAAAATTAAACTTTTCATTATTTTTTTCATACATTCACCTACCATCTATTGCCATTCTCTTCAGGGATTCCCTGATTTATAAACATCTCATTGTTTTTAAAAGCCTGTTTCTCATTCTGTTCAAGTTTTTTTAGCATGTATCTAAGTTCCTCCTGATTTTTTTTATCCTCAGGATTCCCATTTTCTCCCTGCTGTTCCTGATTATCCTTTTCCTGTTCTAAATCCTCATTCTTCTGCTCATTATTTTTATTATCTTTTTCTTCCTGGTTTTGATTTTTATTATTTTCTTGTTCTTGATTTTCTTGATTTTGTTGCTGTTGCTCTTTTTCTTTCTCTAGTCTTTCTAGCACTATCTCATAATTTTTTTTAATATTTATATCCTCGCTGGAGAGAAGGGCTATTCTGTATTTTTCTAGAGCTTTCTGATATTGATCCTCAGGTGATTCCCCCTCCTTTTCAAGTTTTTCTCCCTCTTTTACCAGAAGATTTCCCTCTTGAAAAGCGTAATTTTTTCCTCTATAGGAGAAAACTAGTAGCAGAACTGAAAGGATAAAAAGTAGGAATGCACTAATTTTTTTCTTCATACTTTATTCCTCCCTTCAGAAAAAATCCCAGGAATATCATTAAAAAACCGATCAGAAGTGGAATCTGAAAATATTTTTTATATTCTCGTCCCAGTTCTTTTCTTATAATCTCCTTTTTTAAATTTTCTGCATCCTTTAAAAAATTCTTACTATCATCTCTCAGGTTGTCAATCTCATAATAGCCTCCCCCTGCTATACTTTTAAGAAATTTTCCATTTAGCTGAGTGGTTGCAGGATTTCCTGAGCTGTCGAGAACAAATCCTCCCTTCTTTCCTCCCCTATATTCTGGGATGGGGGTGAGCTTATCTCCTCCTATACCTATAGCAAAAATTTTTAGTTTTGTTTTTTTGACATATTCAGTAAGTTCCCTATCCTCATCTCCTCCATCAGAAACTATAAGTACAGTTCTCTCAAGGGCAGAGGAGCTCTCAAAGGATTTTTCAGCTATCTTCAATGCCTCTATAAGTTTTGTTCCCCCACCAGAAATAAGCTGTGAATCTATCGCTTCCAGATAATTTTCAGCCATTCTGTAATCATCTGTAAGAGGCATCTGTATATATGCCGAATCCGAAAAAGGAATAAAACCTATCCTATCCCCCTTTAAGCTGGACAAAATATTTTTCAGAGCTTCTTTCCCTCTCTCGAGTCTGTTGGGATAAACATCTTCAGCCATCATGGAACGGGAGGTATCTATGAGAATATAGATATCTCCCCCCTTTACTTCCTGTTCCTGTTTCTCACCCGGAATTTGAGGAGAGAGAAGAGCTGTTACCAAAAGAAGAGTCCCTATAAAATATATACCAATCCTAAGATAATCTTTTCTTTTTAAATAACTGTAATCCAATAATTTCAATATATTTTCTTTTTTTCTCAAACCCAAAAGGGCTATAAAAATCATTAAGCAGGGAACGAGAAAAAACAGAATATACTCTTTGTTTCCAAACTCCATAAATTATCCCCCTACGGTATTTTTATAAATATTAATGAACCTAAAAAAACTCCAAGAAGGAAAAGAAGAAGTGCTAAAATCAGAAGGGGTTGATAAAGTTCCCGCTTCTCATAGTAATCTCTTCCTTCCAATTCTGACTTTTCCAGAGCATCAATTTTTTTAAAAATATTTCTGAAGCTCTCTGCATTGTCTGCACGGAAATATTCTCCTCCTGTTTCCTCTGCAATTTTCTGAAGAAGATTTTCATCCAATTCCCTATTGGCAATTTTTCTACTTCCAAAAAAAGACGGAACTTCAATTTCACGAGCTCCTATACCTATTGTATAAACTTTAATCCCTGCTCCCTTAGCCAGCTTTGCACTATCCAGTGGAGACAGCTCTCCAGCATTGTTTTCTCCATCAGTCATCAGAATAATAACTTTAGATTTTGCATTACTCTTCTGGAATCTGTTTATAGCAACCCCCAATCCCATACCGATAGCAGTCCGATTATTACTTGTGATATCATCTACTCCTGTTTTAGCTATAAATTCTTTCACTACATTATGATCAAATGTGAGGGGAACTTTAGTATATGCATCTCCTCCGAAAACTACCAAAGATATTCTGTCATTCCCTCTACCTTCCACAAATTCCTGAAGAAGCTCTTTAGCCTTTTCCAGTCTGTTGGGATTAAAATCCCTCTGAAGCATGGACTGAGAAAGGTCCAAGACCAATGCTATATCTATACCGTTTTTCTTAGAAATCATATTCTGCGAAATCTCCTGAGGTCTTGCCAGCCCTATTGCCATAAGAGCTAGAGATAAAAATATAAGATACCTTTCACAAAGATGCTTATAGGTTTTTTTTCTTTCAGTTCTAAAATTTTCCAGTGTAGGGATTTTTAGTCCTGTTTTACCATCTTTTTTTATAAAGAAAAAATATATCAGAGGAAAAAGCAAGAGAAGATAGGAGGGATTATTAAACTTTATCATTTTCCACCCCCCTTGATTTTTTCAGCTATATCTTTGGCCTTCTTTATCCAAATCTCTTTTTCTTTCTCAGAAAATTTTCCAGAGTATTTTATAAAATCCATCTCCTTCAGAAGCTCAATCTCTTCAGAAGTAATTATACTTTTTTCCATATATATTCCTTGAAGAAATTTTGTACCTAAACTCCTATCTATAAGCTCTCTCAAAGCATAACTTATTTGGAACGGCCATTTCTCAAGAGAGATATTTTCCATTTCCCTTTGAAAATCCTCTATAGGAGTCGGAATTTTTTTCTTTTTTCCTCTCCAAAAAAATAAAAGAACAGAAAAAATCAAAATAGCTATTCCTAGAGGAAACATCCACTCCCCTGAAGTACTCTCCAACTTTTGATATATCTCCCTCTCTCCTTCCTTTAGATTAGTGAGAGTATGGACCTCGTAAACATTTTCCCCCACTTCAATATTTTTAATCTCTTTTGAAAGACTTCTTATAATGATTTCTTTTTCAGATTCTCCGACACTTTGCTTTACTTTTTCAATATGAAAATCTTTTAAAATCTGTTTCAGAATATTTTCATCTATATTCTCAGTTCTTATTTCAACTTTTTCTCCAAAGTGAAGTTCTTTTCTCATCTGCCTCTCCTTCCTTTGAAAAATTTCAAAAATTCCCTGATATAGTCTCCGTCTACATCTAGCTCCACACCATTAAAATTTTTTTTACTCTCTGGAGAAATTCTTTCTCCTCTGCTCTCTACAACCATCTCTTCACCAGTTTCAGAATCCATAATCTGGAATATCCCTTTGGGAAGATTTTCTAATTTTTTGTTACCTATTTTTACTTGAACCAAATCATTTTTCAGGGCTGTTATTTTCAGAGTTTTTTCATATCCCTTGTCCAAAAAATCAGATATAAGAAAAACTATACCCTTTCTTTTGCTCACCCTATTAAAAAAGTTCAAAGCTCCTTTTATGTCCGTGCCCTTTCCTTCAGGTTTTATCTCAAGAAGAGATTCCAGTATTGCAAGAGAGTGCTTTTTCCCTTTTTTTAGGGGTATAAACTTCTCTATCCTGTCACTAAAAAAAACTGCTCCTACTTTATCACTATTTTTGTTGGCTGTAAAAGATAGTGTTCCCACTATCTCTGCTAGTTTCTCCCTATTTTTTTCGAAAGAATTTGAACCTGATACATCTACAAGGAGGAATATTGGAAGTTCTCTCTCTTCCACAAATTCTTTTATATAAGCTCTCCCCTGTTTAGCTGTTACTTTCCAATCTATTTTTTTTACATCGTCTCCTGGGGTATAACGTCTTATATCTGAAAACTCCAGACCATTCCCCTTAAAACATGAGTGATAACTTCCCACAAATATCTCATTGGCAAGAATATCTGAGTGGATCTCTATCGTTCTCACTTTTTTTATAATCTCCTCTTTAGTCATCTCTTCTCCTTAAGGAAGCCTAATCTCCTGAATAATACCCTCTATGATCTCTTCTACACCAATATTTTCAGCTTCTGCCTCATAAGTTATACCTACCCTGTGTCTCAGTACATCGTAGACAACCCTTTTTATATCTTCTGGAAGAACAAATTCTCTCCCATTTATATAGGCATTGGCTTTGACTGCCATAACTAATCCTATAGAAGCCCTAGGTGAAGCCCCGAAAGATATTCTCTCTGAACTCTCTCTAGTTTTAAATACTATCTCTAAAATATACTCTTTTAATCTCTCATCTATATGTACGGCTCTTACCTCTTTTTTAATGCTGTCTATCATATCTTTTGTAAGAACTCTTTTTATCTCAACATCTTCAAATATCTCCCTTCCTGTGAGGGCTTCCATTATTTTTCGTTCCTCTTCTCGGGTAGGATAATCTACCTTTACTTTCATAATAAATCTATCCTGCTGTGCTTCAGGGAGGGAATAAGTTCCATCCTGATCAATTGGATTCTGGGTTGCTAGAACTATAAACGGCTCATCCAGTCTATATGTTTCATTGGCTATAGTCACCTGTTTTTCCTGCATCGCCTCTAGAAGTGCTGACTGAACTTTAGCCGGGGCACGGTTTATCTCATCTGCCAGTATCACATTGGCAAAGATTGGTCCCTTTTTTATATGGAACTCTCCTGTTTTCTCATTATAGATCTCTGTTCCTATAATATCACTGGGAAGAAGATCCGGAGTAAACTGTATTCTAGAAAACTTCAGGCCCAAAGTTTCTGCCACACTGTTTACTGTAAGTGATTTTGCCAGTCCTGGGAGACCTTCTAGAAGAATATGATTTCCTGTAAGAAGTGCTATTAAAATTTTGTCCACCATATCTTCCTGACCTATAATTTTTTTGGCTATCTCTTTTTTTACATCCGCTATAATATTTTTTCTCTCAATATTTTCCATGTCTCTCCTCTACCTTCAAAGATTTTTAGATTCCCCTTTTTTATATCACATTTAGAAAAATTTTTCCATAAAAAAAAGAGCCATCAGAAAAACTGATAGCTCAAAAAATTTATTTTTTTATTTTTTTAATTACATCTATTATAGATCCATCTCTATACTCTACCACTGCTACTACTTCATCTGTGAACTGGATAGGTTTTGGCTCTCCAGTTATGAACTTTGCCGCAGCTATAAGGTCGTCCATCTCAACAAGCTTAAGTCCTGCTGCTATGAATTTCTCTTTCAGATCCTGTCTTCTAGGATTTACTGTTATTCCCATATCAGTAACAACAACATCCACTGTGCTTCCTGGAGTTACTATTGTTGTAACTTTGTCAATTACAGTAGCAAGTCTTCCTCTGATTAGCGGAGCAACTATTATAGACATTTTAGCAGAAGCCGCTGTGTCAGGGTGTCCTCCTGCCGCTTCTCTTATAACTCCGTTAGATCCAGAAATTACATTTACATTAAAATCTCTATCTATCTCAAGAGCACTCAAAATAACAAAATCTAGTTTATTAACTGCAGGCGATCCGTTGAACGGGTTAGCGTAAAAATCAGCACTTATCTCTTCATGTCTCTCATTTTTTCCAACTGAAACAGCTGCACCTAAATCAAAACTCTGAGTATCGAAAAGTTTTCCAATTAATCCCTCTTCTAAAAGATCAGTAAAGGCCTTTGTTATTCCACCAAGAGCATAGCTACACTTTATCTCTCTTTTGATAAGCTCCTCTTTTATAAATCTTGTAACTGCAAGAGCTGCTCCTCCAGTTCCAGTCTGCATAGAGAATCCGTCCTGGAAAAGTCCAGATGCCAGCATAGCTTCTAGAACTTTTTTCGCTATAAGAAGCTCTTTAGGATTAGAAGTAAAACGTGTTGCTCCTGACATAATTCCATTAGAATCTCCAATTTCCTCCACCACAACTACATAATCTACATCTGTCTGTGGTATGCTTATAGGGTGATTAGGATAAGGAACAAGAGAATCAGTTATGATTATAACTTTTTCAGCGTGAGCTGCATCTACTTTTGCATATCCTAGAGATCCACATATGGATTTTCCAACAACTCCGTTAGAATTTCCCATACAATCTGAAGATGGAGCTCCTAGGAAGGCAACATCTATCTTAAGATCTCCTTCAACTACTGCTCTGGCTCTTCCTCCGTGGGATCTTATAACAGCTGGATACTCAAGAAGTCCGTTAGAAACTGCCTCTGCTAGTTTCCCTCTCAGTCCGCTCGATTCAAGTCTGTTAACTACTCCATTTTTTATATGTTCAACCATGCACTCATGAGCCTGAGTAAATGAACTGGCCGCAACTCTAAGATTACGGAATCCCATTTTTGCAATGATGTCCATTACCATAGGAAGAACTTTGTCTCCGTTTCTAAAATGGTGATGAAAAGAGATTGTCATTCCATCTTTAAGTCCTGACATTTTTATAGCTTCTTCAATAGATTCTACTCTTTTGTCTCTTACAACCTGATCTTTAATATTTTCTGAATCCAGTTTTTTTCCTTCTGGTTGAAGAGCGAAGGGAGCCTGGTAAGCCACTCTCTCTTCATAACCCTTTATATTTTTTAACATCTCATCTGTAACTCTTCTGTTTTCCATTATTTCACCTCATCCAGTTTGATTCCTGCTGCAGTAGCAAGTCTCAATACATGTTCTGCTCTCTCTATAATAGGTTTATCTACCATCTTTCCGTCTACAGTAAATACTCCTCTACCTTCTGCCATAGCTTCTGCAGTTGCAGCTACAATTTTCATAGATTTCTTTATATCTTTTTCAGTAGGAGTATACACATTGTGGATAAGTGCTATCTGTCTCGGATGGATAAGAGATTTTCCGTCGAATCCCATCTGTCTTATCATTTCAGCTTCAGCTGTAAATCCTTCATCATTATTTACATCTGAGTAAACTGAATCCATTGCAGAGATTCCAGCAGCACGTGCAGCCATAACTATCATACTTCTTCCCATGAGCATCTCTATTCCACTTGCAGATCTATTCGTCTTCAAGTTTGTTACATAGTCCTCTCCTCCGATTGCCATTCCCACAAGTCTAGAAGATGAACGAGCTATTTCAAGAGCATTGAGAGCTCCCAATGGACTTTCGATTGCTACCATTATCTTAGTTGTTCCAACCTCAATCCCTGCTTCTTTCTCTATTCTTTCTATATGCCCCTCAACTTCATGGACATCTGCTGCTTTTTCAGTTTTTGGAATACGGATAACTTCTACTCCCGCTCTTACCATAAACTCCAAATCTTTTATTCCGAACTCTGTATCCAGGGCATTAATACGAACAACCGTTTCTATTCCCTCTCTCTTATATAGTTCTTTAAATTTCTGAAGCATATTAAATACTAAAAATCTTGCCGAATCTTTTTCAGTGATAGCTATGGCATCCTCAAGGTCAAACATAACAGAATCTGGTTTATATATATGTACGTCTTTTATTATCGCTGGATTATTTCCAGGAACAAAAAGCATGGATCTTCTTAATTTCATCTTTCCTCCAATTACCACTTAAAATTTTTCTCGTCTGCAGCTCTCATAACCGCTGTCTGGACTCTACTTTTTATTACAGGATCTATCGCTCCCTTATCGTTGGCATTTACTTTTGCTGCCGTTACTCCCATCTCTTTCAGAGTCTCCATTATAACTTCTTCTATGCTCTCTCCGAACTGGGCCATTACAGCACTTTCCAGTTGAATCTCTATTCCAGACTCCGATGGAGCAATAACTATTTGAATATCGCTAGATTCAAGGGTTCCAGCATTGGCTATTTTTTTTATTTCCATTTTATCTCTCCTTTTTAGGTGTGAAAATCCCCTAAAAGTTTTAGGGGACTCAGTTTTTAATTATGCGAATAATCCAAAGATAACAGATCCTATAATAAGCATCATAGCTCCACCTATTCTAGATGAGATCTGAGCAAAAGATATTAGCGCCATTCTGTCTGCAGCTCCAAGAACTGCTATGTCTCCTGATCCTCCTCTGTTAGCCATACAAAGTCCTGCTGTTATAGCTGCTTCGATTGGATAGAACTTCATTTTTTTCGCAACTAACATTATGAAAGTCACAGCTCCCAAAACTATTGCAGTTGCTATAAATACATTTGAGAATGTAAAGGCATTGATGATTTCCTGTACGTCAGTTCCAAATCCAACAGCCGCCATAAGTACCCAAATTGTAAATTTAGAAAAGAAATTTTGCATTTTTTTAGCTCCAGCTTTAATCTGAGCAGGTACCATATCTGTCATATTAAGTGCGATGACTACAATAACCAGCCATGCAAGTCTATGAATTTCAAAAGGCATTTTCATAGCTCCCCATACCACTGCAAGAATATTCGCTACCATAGCAAGAATACCTGTAAAGAATAGAGCAGCAGCAAACTCTTGCTGTCCAACTTTAACATCTTCCTCTTTATCTTCAGCTACTGCTTTTTCGTCTGAGATCATAAGTTCTCCATCTCCAGTAAGAGAAGGTTTCTTTTTTCCAAGTTCTTTCAGAAGTGCACCAGTAAATATTGCTACCACGTTAGCTATAGTAAGTATTGATATCGCAAAGGCAAACCAGTTTTTAGGATCTCCACCAGTTTTCTGAGCCCACATCTCTGCCATCGGAATAGCTCCAGCTCCTGTTCCTCCTCCCATGATTGGAAGAACGTAGTTCATAACTATATCCATAGGTGCTTTTCCAAAAAGTAATCCAGCAAGGATTCCTCCTACCATAGCTCCAGCAACTCCTATAAGTATAAGAGGAATATATCCTACTATAGATTTAATAAGAGTTTTTCTGTTTACAGTAAGTATTGCTCCAACTATAAGTGCAGGAATAAATATCTCAAGAAAGTTTACTGGGTTTTTGTCATAGAAAGTCTCTATAGCTTTCATTGTAGGTGCAGGTACCATTTTATAAGTTCCCATTACAGCAGAAACAAAAAATACAAGTACTGTTCCTCCCCCTATGTAATCATTCCAGAAAGGTATTCTGTCTCCGATTTCTCCAAAAAGTATTCCAAATACAGCTAATATAGCCAGTACTGTTAAAAAGTTTGGTCTTAAAAATGCTGATTCTTTACCTCCAAAAGGTACATACACAGCTACTATTGTCACAAGTAACATTCCTAAAAATAGTGGAAGAGTAGTTCCTCCCCATTTGAACTCTTTTGAATCAAAAAGCTCTTTAAAATTTTTTGCCATTTTTCCTCCTAGTTTTTCCAATATACAGGATACTGTATACAGTATTTTAATCCAATAGAATTCTAATACATTATCTCTATTTTGTCAACAATATCTTTCAAAGAGAAAACAAAAAAGAGGTTATTCACACATATAACCTCTTTTGTTATCACTTTTATATATCTTGTCAGATTTTTATATACTCTTTTTAAATTTAATATTTTCTTTTTTTCAGATTTTTAAGTATAAATTCCATAGAATCTTCCAAATGCTTTTTATTTATCTCCAAAGCTCCTTGAAGATCTTTTTTCCTCAAAGCTTTTACAAGTAATTTATGCTCCTTATAAGCAATTGCTCTTCTCTTTTCATCTCCTATACTTATTTTTCTGAACCTCATAAGATAGAGGTTCATGTTTTTTATGAGTCCCACCACTCTTTTGAGCTCAGATACAGAATAGAAGGTATCGTTGAAATCTGCAAATTTTTGTACCACATTTTCACAATTTTCTTCACTTTGAATAAGATTTTCAGTATCTTGCAGAAGATTCTCCAATTTTTCCAAACCTGAGTGGTTATTTGTTATTATCTCCTCGATTATAACTCCTTCCAAAGCTATTCTTATTTTATATATCTCCTTTATATCCTCTGGGGTTACCTCCTTTACAAGAACTCCCCCCTTGCTATTCACTTCCACAAGCCCTTCTAGTTCTAGCATTCTGATAGCTTCTCTGACTGGAGTTCTACTTACATGGAACTTTTCTGCATATTCTACCTCTACTACTCTCTCGCCAGCTTCTATCTCACCATTTATAATCAGATCTCTCAAAGTTTCATAGACCTGCTCCCTTATGGATTTTCTTTTTTCTATAATCACGGATTTTCTCCTCACTTTCCTCGTTGACTTTTTTTAAAAACAATATATATTCTCTGAAATTTTACACTATTTTTATAAAAGTTACAAGTAAAAAAAAATGAAGCTGACTCTGAAAAAGTAGATTTAATACCACCTTTCAAGCCAGCTCCTATTTAATTATTTTGTTTTCGGTAAAGTATAAACATCGTGGATAAGTCCATTTTTTATCGCAGCTCTAACTTTTGTTCCTCTCACTGTAGCTCCTGCCTTTTCAATGTCTCCCGGAGTATACATAGCTTTCATAGCATCATCTACATTTTTTCCCATTGCGTAAGTTAGAAGAGCCTCATATTGATTCTTTACAGTCTTAACTTCCTCTTTCTGATCTTTCAGGTAATCTGTTCCCTTATAAGAAAGTCCTCTGTATTTTGCAGAAGTTATCACATCATCTTTCAATTGAAATTCAATAGCTACATCGGGATTAAAAAAACCTCTGTAAGTTCCATCTTGATATTTTGCTCCATAAACCGCCGTAGCCCCCATAAGAAGTGCTCCCACAAATAAAATCTTTTTCATCATTACCTCCACCTTATTTTTCTTTATTTTATTTTTTTTCATATTTTAAAGGAAATCCATTTTTTTTCAAGAATATATTTACAACGGCACTGAAAGGTGCTTCATAATATCCCCTATTTTGAAAAAGGAGTTTCCCCCGACTCCTTTTTCTCTTTTTTATCTAAATTATCTAAAATTAAAGTTTATTATGAAGTGTTCCCCCAGTTGCACATTTACAACCCATACCAACTTCCACCGCACAAGTTTGGTCTTTGTAAACTACTTCCCAGCCATCGTCGTCGTCATAACCAACTTCCCCTATAAAGCTGAGTTCAAGCCCCTGTGCACACAAGTCATCTTCTGTTTTTCCGATTTTTGCTAAATACTGCTCTTTAGTTAACATAATTCATCTCTCCTTTTATCCGATCTGGAAATATTGTAATTCAAAATCCCTAAATTTTTTCTTAATACGTTGCATTGCGTTATCAATATTTTTGGAAGGTCTATCTAAAATTTCAGCAATTTCTATATAAGTTTTTCCCAAAACCATATATTCAAAAACCTGATTTTCAAGAGCTGAAAAATTTTTCACCCTATATTCCATCAATTTCTCCAGTTTTTCTTTACAGAGGAACATCTCTTCAGGATTATAGTTATCAAAACTACTATTCCTGGCCCCATAGTTATAGGTGCCACTCTCTCCGTGAGCTGTCTGGGCTTCATTTAAAAATTTATTTTTTCCTGCGTTATGAGCCTTTATAGCACTCACAATCTGTCTTTTTATACAGAGTGCTGCAAAGGTGCTGAATGATGCATTTTTGCTCGCATCAAAGGCTGAAATAGCTTTGCTCAGGCCTATCATCCCCTCCTGAATCAGATCTTCCTTGTCTGCTCCATACAAAAAATAATCCCTCGTCTTAGTAAAAATAAATCTCTTGTACGTGCTAAAAATTTTTTCCATCGCTTCAGTATTTCCAAATTGTGCTTCTCTGATTACAGTTTCACTAATCATAGTTCCTCCCCCAAAAGAATAATGATAAAACTAAAATCTCGCCCCTCTATTAATAATGAGTTTACCACATATAATTTATTTTTTCAATATTACCAAGTAAAATTATTTAACTTTTTTTATATTTGTGATAGAATATAGTTAAAAACTTACACTTTCAGTAAAATATAAATGGAGGCAACATTATGAATATAGTACTCATATCACCTGAAACACCCTACAACATAGGAAATATAGGAAGAAGCTGTGTCCTTACCAATTCAACTCTCCATCTGGTGAGACCTTTTGTAATATCTTTGGATGAAAAAGCTGTAAAAAGATCCGGATTGGATTACTGGCCACTTGTAAAACTTAAAATCTGGGATTCCTATGAAGAACTTTTAGAAAATTACCCAGAAAGTAAATTTTACTATGCGACCACAAAGACGACTCAGAAATATTCTGACGTAAAATACAGAATGGATGATTTTATAGTTTTCGGGCCTGAATCTTGCGGTATTCCAGCACATATAAGAGAAGCTAACACAGATACATGCATCACCATACCCATGATTAAAATGGGAAGATCATTAAATCTTTCCAATTCAGCTGTAATAATACTCTACGAGGCCCTCAGACAGAATGATTTTGATTTTGGAGAATAATTTTTAGAAGTGTACTCCGTTATCGTAATAGTTTTCTCCCTGTAAGGGAAAGAAAATTATTGTAGTATCATTTCCATTATTTATTCTTTTTAAAATTTCTGTAAGGAATTTTGCTGCAGCATCTTTAGTTTCCTTATCTCTTTCAAACCATAAAATTTCGGCAAATGTATAACCTGGAACTGTTTTACCATCAAAAATATACTCAGTTTCTATATGCTCTAGAGTAAACCACGTTCTGTCACATTTAATTATCTCCGTAAGACCGTCAACTATCTCTTTACTGTTTTCTAAAATTTTATCTTTTGCTATACCTCTGAACTTTATGTGTGGCATATCTTATCCTCCCTATTTTTTTATCTACCTGAAAATTCAGGCACTTCTATTTTAACATGGGGAAAAAAGTTTTTCTATAATTTATTATAATCTGGAGGTTTTTATGAATATCAAAAATTTTTATCTGGGAATTTATATGACCAACTGCTATCTAGCTTGGGATCAAGGGGGAAATGGCTATCTTTTCGACTGCGGAGGAGAGGAGCTTTCTAAAATAAAAAAATTTGTAGAAGAAAAAAGTATCAATCTTAAATATGTGGCCCTCACCCATGGACATTATGACCATATCGGTGGAATTAAAGCCCTAGAAAAAATTTTTCCTGAAGCTGAAATTTTTATTGGTGAAGAGGAGAAAAATTTTCTAGAAAATTTTGACTATAATCTCTCCCATTTTATAGACAGTAGTTATTTTTCCTATTCTGGAAAGGTTAAATTTGTTAAAAATGGAGATTATATCGGTGATTTTTCTGTAATAGACACTCCCGGACATACAATCGGATCCAAATGTTTTTATCACAAAGACTCTAAAACTCTTATTTCTGGAGATACTCTTTTCAGAAGAAGCTTCGGAAGAACAGATTTTCCCACTGGAAATACCGAGATGCTTTATAGCAGTCTGAAAAAAATATGTCTTACTCTTCCAGGTGATACAAAGGTTTTCAGCGGACATAGTGAAATCACTACTATTGCCGAAGAAAGAGAATTTTTAAAAGGGATGGGAATTATCTAATTCCCATCCCTTTTTTATTCTGATTTCAATTTTTTTAATATAGATTTTCCCGCTAAATAGCCCGTCGAAAAAGCTGCTTGAATATTAAATCCCCCAGTATCTCCGTCTATATCCAATACCTCTCCTGCAAAATAGAGATTTTTAAGAAGTCTGGATTCCATGGTTTTAGGGTTTACTTCATCTAGAGATATCCCGCCAGAGGTTGCCATGGCAATTTCCATTCCGCCTAGCCTTGTGACTCTCATTCTGTAATCTGCTATCTGGATTAAGAGAACTCTGTCAGCTTTAGAGATTTCAGAAAGTTTTTTCATCTCATCTATCCCCCAAAGATTCAGAAGCTTTTTTATAAATCTTTCCGGGAGAGCATATTGAAGAAGAAAATTTTTTATACTCTGTTTTCCATTTCTGTTGGCTCCCTCTATAAGTTCTCGCCCAAACTCTTCTCCACCTATTTTCAAAAAATTTATTCCCAGAATATCATCTTTTAAAATATATCGTGAGAAATCTATTATACCAGGACCACTCAAATTATGGTGTGTGAACAGAATATCTCCTCGGGTAGATTTTAAAATTTTACCCTCTCTCCAAAGATCTATTTTAATATCAGAAAAAGAGATTCCTGAAAGATCTGCAAATGGGTAGCTGTCCACATATACAGGAGTCAGACACGGTTTCGGATTTATAATTTTATGCCCTAATTTTTTAGCGTATATATATCCATCTCCAGTGGTTCCTGTTGCTGGGTATGATGCTCCTCCTGTAGCAATCAGAATATTTTTCCCAAAATACTCCTCTGATTTTGTAACCAGTATATATCCTTCGCTCTGCTCTTGAATTTTTTCTACAAATTGATCTGTTGCTACCTCTACTCCAGCTCTCTTCATCTCCTTTTGGAGAAGTTCCAGAACGTCCAAACTTCTCATTGTTTCTGGAAAATATTTTCCAGTTTCTTTTACTAGAACAAGTTTTAATCCTTTTTCTCCGAACCAGCTGATAAGATCTTTTGGCTTAAATTCGTTAAGGGCAGATTTTAAAAATCTGCCCTCATTTCCATATTTCATAAAAAACTCTTTAAACTCACAGCTGTTAGTAAGGTTACAACGCCCTTGGCCTGCTATAAGAAGTTTTTTTCCTATTTTTTTGTTCTTTTCTAGAAGTAATACTTTTTTTCCCTGTTCCGCTACTTCAATAGCTGCAAAAATACCTGCCGGACCTGCTCCTACAACTACTAAATCATATTTTTTCAATTTATCTCCTTAGCTGAAATCGCTGTGAGCAATCTCTTCTTTTAATTTATCTATGGCCTTCAACTGAATCTGTCTTATTCTTTCACGGGTAAGATTGAGATTATCTCCTATTTCTCCCAGAGTAAGCACAGCACTGTTGAAAAGTCCGTATCTGCTTATAATAACACTTTTTTCGTTGGGAGTCAAGATGTCCAGGTATTCCATGAGTTCCTTTGTACTGTTTTTTTCCAGTATGTTTTCCTCAAAATTTTCATCTGCAGGAACAACTCCGTGAAAATCAATATTTTCCCCATAAGTTTCCTCTAAGGATGAAAAATTATGCTCAAAAATATCTGTATACTTTCTTATATCCTTTACCTTAATCCCTAGAAATTTTGCTATCTCTTCATGGGATGGGACACTGTTATTCTGTGTTCTATAGCTTTGAATAAATTTATTTATTTTGGAAACATTATCATAGATATATGTAGGAAGTCTTATAAGTCCTCTATTAGATGAGATATGTCTCAATATACTCTGTCTAATCCAAAAGGTCGCATATGTAGAAAATCTTCTGTCAAGTGATGGATCAAATTTTTCGGTCGCTCTTATGAGCCCTATATTTCCCTCCTGTATAAGATCCAAAATAGGTATTCCCAGATTCGAATATTTTTTAGCTATACTTACCACAAGTCTCAAATTTGATATTACCAACATATCTTTGGCAGAAATATCTCCTTCCTGAGCCTTTTTTGTATAATATATTTCCTCATCTTTTGTAAGTAGGGGATAGTGACTTATCTCTTTTAAGTAATCTGAAATATTCATAGATTATTAAAGCCTCCTCTGTATGAAACTTTTACTATTTTTCACATTAAATTATACAGAAAATTACGAGTTATTCCTTTTTTAAAATTTATTTTTTTTATATTCTTTCCTTTTAAACTTGATTTTTTTCTTTTTTATGTTAAACTTTAGCTACGAGGTGATATTTTGAAGGTATTAGGTATCGATCCTGGAACTGCCATAGTGGGTTTCGGCATTATAGATTATAGCAATAGAAAATATGAAGTTTTAGATTACGGTTGCATCTTCACAGATAAATCCATGGATCTGGAAGATAGACTTCTCAAGATTTTTGATGACCTCTCCCAAATTATAGAGAAGCATCAGCCCACCCATATAGCTATTGAAGAGCTATTTTTTTTCAAAAACAGTAAAACTGTTATCAGTGTAGGGCAGGCCAGAGGGATAATTGTTCTGGCAGGAATGAAGAAAGGAATTAAGCCTGTAGGTTATACTCCGCTTCAGGTAAAAATGGGAATTACCGGATATGGTAAGGCAGATAAAAAACAGGTTCAGAGCATGGTTCAGAGAATACTGGGACTCTCTGAAATTCCTCAGCCAGATGATGCTGCAGATGCCCTGGCCATAGCTGTTACCCATATAAATGCTTTGACCTCCTCCTATGGAGTGGCTGCAACTACTAAACTGTCCACAAAAAAACTGACAAAAGAAAAGATGAGTGCCAAAGAATTTCGGGAACTCATCTTAAAATAAAACTTTAAATTTTATACATACTCATGGATATAGCTTGTCTTATCTTTCAAAATCCGAGAAATCAGAAACTCTGTTTTTTCGGATTTTATTTTTATTTTGTTCTGTTTTTTCAATGTTTCTATTCTTACTGAACCGTAAAGAAGTGATGTAAGAGAGTCTCTGTCGATTTCTAAATCACACTCTCCCTCATATCCCGAACTTATCCTTCCCTGATTCCATCTATAATAATCTGTCCGTTTTTCATAGCTATCCCAAATTTTTAAATTTATCTCATCTATCTCCCCTTTTTCAAAAAACACTCTTAAAGCAGAGTCTAAATCTATTATTTTAGTCATAATAAAAGGGATTGTTTTTATCTCTAGCTCTTTTCTATTTGAGAAATATGTTTCTAAATCTTGGCCTTTAAAGGTCTCAATTTTTAAATTTTCATAATATCCCCTGAAGCTGGATATAAAATATAATATTTTATTAAAAATATCTGAGTTCTTAAAAAATAGATCTCTCATATAGATACTGCTCTCTTGGGGTATATATGAAAAAGTTCCCTCTATCTCTCCTGAGGAATTTTCAATCCAATAGATATGCCCCCCTTCAAAATTGAGTTCCTCAATATAGCTTGAAAACTCTTCCTGAGATTTTATAAGGGAACTTGTAAAATTCCTATTTTCCCTATTTATGTAATTCAGCACCTCAGAATTTTCATTTTTTACCTCATGAATTTTAAGATTTTCATGATTTTTTCCAATAACTTTTTCTAAAGTTATTTCATATCGCTGAAGGTAATGGGTATAGGAAAATCCGTAGCGTGAATAGATCTCTGGATTTATTGGGGCAAGAAATACTTCTCTCACTCCCTCTTCTCTGCATCTTTCAAAGAAACTTTCCATAAGTTCCTTTAAAATTCCCTCACCTCTATATTCAGGATAGGTTCCTATGGCTACCAGATAATAACTTTTCTTTATCTCACCATAAAAACTCATAGAATAAGGGTTACAGTGCATTCCTCCCATTATATTTTTGTCCCTTTCTACAAGGATATAGTTTTCCATTTTAAATTTTCGAGAAAAATAATAATCTATATATGAAGAGGAGTCAGTAAAACACTGACTCCACAATTTATAGGCTGATTCTCTATCTCTCTCATAAGTTGCGACTCTGACCATTGTAGCCCCCTAAGAAATTAAGCCATTATATATTTAAAAGACGTTATTATCGTCATAAGAATCAAAAGATCCAATAAGTAGTTATCTGTTATCAATTTTTTACCTCTCCAGTCTGACTTAGTCCATATGGGCTGAGATAAGGTTTAAAATCTCCTCTCTGTCCTGAGGATTATTTATAAAATCCTTTCCATCTACATTTACCTTAAGAACTTTGCTCTCAGAATAGTTTTCAAAATAATTTTTATAGTGATTATTTAATTTTTCCCAATAATCTCTAGGCATTATCTGCTCAAAATCTCTTCCTCTTCTTTTTATTTTTTCTATTGCATTATCCACACTTGTTTCTAAGTATACTATAAGTTTTGGTGGCTGAATGTATTTGAACATATTTTGAGAAAGTTCCAAATAGAGATTATATTCATCCTTGGAAAGATCGCCATCATTATGAAGTATGTCAGCAAATATCTTATCGCAGTAGATAGCTCTATCAAAAACTCCTCCACCATTTTTTATAGAAGTTTTTATCATATCTAATCTCTTGTTGAGGAGCAATACTTGAAGAGAAAAAGAGTATCTTTTTTTATCATAATAAAATTTGTCGAGAATAGGATTCTCATAAACAGGCTCCTGATAAAGCTCCTTATTAAAATGTTCAGATATAATTTTTGAAAGAGTAGTTTTTCCAACACCTACAACACCATCTACATAAATCATTCTCTAACTCCTTTTGAATTTTTTCTAAAATATTATACCATATTTCAGAAAAAAAATCAAAATATTGTTTAAGAGCTCGACTGAAATACTATATCTAGTACTAATCTGCTGAATTTTTACTCTCCTTTTATATAGGAATAGAGAGTTTTAACTCCAATTCCTGTTGCCCCTTTTTTATAATAGAATCCCGGTGAATCAAAGAAAGCCGTTCCTGCAATATCCAGATGCATCCACGGTAATCCCTCGCAAAATTCCTCCAAGAACGATGCTGCACCGCAGGCTCCTCCCCATCTTCCTCCACTATTTTTCAGAGAAGCTATCTCAGATCTGATAGATTTTTTATATTCTGGAAGCAGAGGTAGTTGCCAGTAGATCTCCTCCCATTTTTCAGAGGCTTTATCCAGTTTTTGGAACATCTCTTTTCTGTTGGTAAATACACCTGTTGCTGCATTTCCAAGAGCTACAACTACAGCTCCTGTCAGGGTGGCCACATCCACAATCTCAGAAACTTTTTCTTTTTTTGCTATATATGTCATAGCATCAGCCAGAGTAAGCCTTCCCTCTGCGTCTGTATTTATTATCTCAATATATTTTCCAGCCATGGTAGGTACAATATCTCCAGGCCTGTATGCATCTCCGCCCATAGCATTTTCACAAGCTGCAACTACGGCGATTACATTTTTCTTGAGTTTATTTTTTGCAATAGCACACATAGCTCCTATAACTGTTGCAGATCCTCCCATATCATCTTTCATATTTATCATAGAATCTGTAGGTTTTAGAGATAGTCCTCCTGTGTCATAAGTTAATCCTTTTCCTACCAACCCATAAGTATATTCGTTTTCTTTGTCTCCAAAATATCTCATAACAATGACATAAGGCCTGTTTACAGAAGCTCTTCCCACCATTAAAAAAGCTTCCATACCAAGCTTTTTAGCTTTTTTTTCATCTAAAATTTCTACCTGAAATCCGTACTTTTCCCCATACTCTTCAGCTAGTTCTGCAAGTTTTTTAGGAGTCATTATCTCCGCCTGTTCATTTACCAGATCTTTCGCTATATCTGTGGCTTTCATAAGCGTTTCTATTTCCAACACTGGAATTTTCTTTCCGTCTAGGAGAAGAAGATCTAGTGAAAGTAGATTTTCTTTTTTATCCTTTTTTTTCTCTTTATACTTATCAAAATCGTAATTTATATGAGCTACAACTTCAGCTAAAAGTTCTACATCTGCCAATTTTTCAGATGGTGTATAAAAAGATATCTCTCCCTTCATATCTTTTAAAAGATTATACAGAGTTTTTCTGTATTCTCTTCTGTCAAATTCCTCTTTTTTTCCCGCTCCTGCAAAAACCAGTTCAGTTAACTCCCCATCTTGAAGGTAAGTCACTGGAAGAATCTGATCTTTTTTAGAGTTAAAATCATTTTTTTTCTTTAACTTTTCAATTAAATCTTTTCCTTCTGGAGAAGTATGTTCACACACTTCAAGCTCTCCTTCAAAAAATATTGAGACATACTTTGAATATTGCTTGTTCATTTTATTTACAACTTTAAATTTCATCTGTTCCTCCCAATTTTTGTTTTCATTGTACTGAGATAATACCATTAATCTACAAATAATTCAACAAAGAGTTTTTCTTTAAAAAGTCTAAACCCTATCATCTTTTTTGTAAATAAATATTGCAAAAATCATTATATTGAGTTATACTTGTATAAAAATATCAACTTTCAATCTTTTTTAGTTCAGTTGCCTGCTTTTTATTGGGAAATTTAATCTTAAAGTGTCGTATATAACTTTTTTACATAAAATAAAATACTCTGTCAGATTAATTTCTAGACAGAAAAAGGAGGAACATTATGTCAGAAAGTAGAGGAAAATGGGGATCTAGCTTGGGGTTTATTTTGGCTTCGGCAGGGTCAGCAGTAGGATTGGGAAATCTTTGGAAATTTCCATACCTAGCAGGTAAAAATGGAGGAGGAGCTTTCGTTCTGGTTTATCTTTCTCTAATTATTATTCTCGGATTTACTCTTATATTAGGTGAAATGGCTGTTGGAAGAAAAGGAAAATCCGATGCCTACGGTTCCTATAAAAACATTAAAAAAAATTGGGGATTTGCTGGAATATTAGCTATCATTACCTGTTTTATAATCCTTTCATACTACAGCGTAATCGGTGGATGGGTAATCAAATATATAGGTGATTTTCTGACTGGAGGAGTCAGCGGGGATGTGGGATCTCACTTCGGAGGCTTTATCTCCACTACAACATCTCCCATTATATATGCTTTAGCTTTCCTAATTTTAACAGCTATCATTGTACTTAAAGGTATAGCTGGAGGAATCGAAAAAGCCAGCAAAATAATGATGCCTACTCTTCTTGTTTTCATGGTAATAATAGCCGCAAGATCTCTTACACTACCAGGTGCAATGGCCGGAGTGGAATTTTTTCTAAAGCCTGACTTCTCACAGATTACAGGTAAGGTTGTTCTTGCCGCTTTAGGTCAAGTTTTCTTCTCGCTTTCTTTAGGGATGGGAGCTATGATAACTTATGGTAGTTACCTTCCTGACGATTCAAAAATGGTAAGAAATGCCTTCATAATTCCTGGATTAGATACAATCGTAGCGCTTCTTGCAGGATTAGCTATTCTCCCTGCTGTTTTCTCTTTCGGGATGGAACCAACAGCTGGACCTAGTTTAATATTTGTCACAATTCCTAAAATTTTTGAATCTATGGCTGGAGGAGCCTTCTTTGGAATAATTTTCTTTGTCCTCGTTTTCTTCGCAGCTCTTACTTCAGCTATCTCTCTGCTAGAAGTTACTGTTGCTTTTATCGTAGACCAGTTTAAAATTGATAGAAAAATAACTGTTTGGGCTGTAACCGCTCTACTTTTTGCCTTTGCAATACCAAATTCACTATCTTTTGGTATTTGGGAAAAATCTACACTATTTTTCGGAATGAATTTCTTTGACTTTATGTGCTATCTGAGTGACAATCTATTCTTACCTCTGGGAGGATTACTTCTATGTCTGTTTATAGGGTATGTCTGGGGAGAGAAAGAAGCACTTCACGAAGTTACAAATCAGAGTACAGAGACTTTTCCTCTAGGAAAAATTTGGATGTTTGCAATCAAGTATGTTGGCCCTGTGGTTATAGGAATCATACTTCTTCAAGCTCTGGGAATTTTAAAACTTTAGCCCTACTTATAAAGTAAAAAAAAGATTGGATCCTAAAATTTAGGGATTCAATCTTTTTTATTTATTTATTTTTTTCAAAGGAGAAAACTCCAACCCCTATCAAGGAAAAAACCATAAAAAACAGATATATACTTACGACTCCAAGACTGTCTATTATGTTTCCTGATACGAGCTGGGTCATGGTTCCTCCCAAAGTTCCTGCAGCCATATATGTTGTCATTGCAGTGGAAATTGTTTTTGGATCCACTATTTTTTTTATATGAGTAGCAGCTACTGCAAAAAATACCCCTATTGAAGCTCCCTGTAAAAAGAAGCTTAAAGCCACTATTTTTGGAGATGGAATAAAATAATATATCCCCCATCTCAGAGCCAGAAGACCCCCTGAAATCAATAAAATTTTCTTAGTTCCAAATCTCTCTACCCACCTGGATGCCAATCCCATAAAAGGAACCTCACTCATAGTTATAAGAAAAACCACCGTTCCAAAAAAACCTGCTCCTCCTCCTATTTTATTAAAATAAAGGGAGAAAAAAGTGTTATGAGAGTTCATGGTCCCCAGAATCAGTATAGTAAATATGATAAAAATAAGATAGTTCTTATTTTTAATAAGATTTAAAATATCTGAAAAATGTGCCCGTTCACCCTCTTTTGCAGAATTATTTTCCAGAGTCAAAAGTGCTAAAGCTGTTATTACCGCTACACCAGAGATAAGAAAAAGAAATCCATTCTGTTCTGTCATCTCAATGACTTTTCCCGATACAAAAGATCCTACTGAAAATCCTATAGATCCCCACAATCTTATACGACCAAAAGAATAACCTGTATTCACAGTCACGCTGTCTATAAGTGGCATAAATCCCCATATTGTAAGAGAATATATTAGAAAACCGATAAAAGCCACTGCTGGTAAAGGCTTCAGTCCCAAGATTAACAAGGCCAAAGCCATTGTTCCCATAAGAGCAATCAATATCTCTTTTGTCTTTTTGCTCCTATCCGAAATATATCCTAAAAGAGGCTGCCATATCATGGCCAACATAGAACCCATTGAAAATATTAACCCAGACATTTTTCCACTTATACCTATACTGTTAAAAAAGCTGGAAAAATATAGAAGGCTGCCACCTAAACAAAAATAAAATAAAAAATAAAGTGCACTCAGTTTAAACATAAAATCTCCTTTTTGATTTTCAATTTAAATATTATACACTTTTTCTTTCTTTAATGCTAGATTATTAAAAAAGTTCTTCGATTTTTTCTTTTATCCAGCCAGCTATAGGTTTATCCTCTATCGTCAATTCTCCTGTATTTATATCTGCCCAAATTCTAAAAAAGTTAACTATTAATCTCTTCTCTTCCCTATCCAAAGTATACAACTCTACACTTCCAGGAATAAAAGCTACCTCCACTAATTCTGCCGTGAACTGAGGAAGTTCTTTTATTATAGAGTCCAGATTTAATTTTTTAAGAGGAGAAAGCATCATCTCCATTATTCCCATATCTTCCAACATCCACATATTATTATTCCAAAATCTCATCTCAGGTTTTAATCCGTGATAAGGTTCTCTGTTCGAAATTGCACTCAGACATTTCCTAACTGAATCTCCTGTAAACTCATCAGTATAAATTTTCTTCATAAGAGAATGCTCAGCCACTGTCACTAAAAAATTCTCCCCTACTTTTTCCCTTTCTTTTGTTGCAGTCCAAAAATAATTCATACTCTCTACGACTTCCAAATTAACTTTAATATTTTTTATCATAAGCCCCCACCCTAAATATTTTTTTGTCAACCGACTAAAGATAGAGTACTACAAATTTTTTTTTATTTCAACAAAAAAAAGAGAAAACTAAATTATAGTTTTCTCTTTAGATTTTACGATGGATTGATTACATAGTTTGTAAGTTCATTTACAAATTCCATAGTTTTTCCATTTTTATCATTTACTGGATTATATTCAACTATATCTACTGAAGTTACAAAGTAGTTTTTGAATATAAACTTAAATGTTGTAAACATCTCTTCTGGAGTAAATCCGTTTCTAACAGGAGTACTTACACCTGGTGCATATTCAGGATCTATAGAGTCCACATCAAAACTAATATGTATATCTTCTACTTGAAGATACTCTTTTATCTCTTCCAGAACATTGTCCAGTCCCTTGTGAATTACTTCATCATAAGAGATATGTTTTACTCCAAGCTCATCCATAAACTCACGCTCTTTATGATCTAGATCTCTAGCTCCAAGCACAACTACATTTTTGCTCTCGATTTTTGCTCCTTCATAGAAACAGTTTACAAGATCTCTGTCTCCATATCCCTGAAGAAGTGCCAACGGCATTCCATGGATATTTCCTGACATTGTAATCTCATCTGTATTCATATCTCCGTGAGCATCTATCCAGATAACCCCTACCTCTTTCTCAAGAGCAACTCCTGATATAGATCCTAGAGCTATCGAATGGTCTCCTCCTATTGTAATAGGTCTATAACCATCTCTTACTGCTGCATTTACCTGAGTAGCAAGTTTTTCACATGTATGAAGTATTGTATTTTTATATTTAAGATTCCAGTCATTGAAGTTTTCCTTCTGCTTTTCGACATCTATAACAGTCATCTCATCAAAAGTATCAGGATAATTTTCCTGAAGTACATCTATAGAGAATTCTATTCCAGCTTTATTTGCTCCAAGGTTCATAGGAACTCCGAACATCATGCTCTTCATTTTTTCTGTATAGATATATACTGCATCTTCCTCTTCAATTACCTTTATATGGATAAGCTCTGGGTCTTCCATTCCTTGGATATGAAGCTTGGCATCTTTCAGGTCATGAATATATTCTATTGTCTCTCTAGTTATTCTCTCTCCCGGAACAATGATAGGGATACCAGGCGGATAAGCCATAACAAGCTCTCCAGAAATTTTACCCTCTGACTCTTCGAAGAGAACCCTGTTCTTTTCAGAATAGAAAGCCTCTCTTGGAATAAGTACAAGTTCTGGAGTTGCAGGAGTTCTAAGCAGTTCTCTGTCCAGTTTCTTTCCTTTGTCATAGAATCTAACACTGATATCTTTCAGTGCAGCTAAAAGTTTCTCTATACTATCTTCTGTATCTCCTATAGTTACCAGTCCTAGCACATTGTAGAAATCTGAAAGTTCAACCTGAATATTATAATCGTCTACAAGGAGAGTCTCCAGTTCAAATCCTGTGATTCCCATCTGTTTAGCAGAAACTGTAAGTTTTGTAGGATCGAAGGCATATATTCCCTCTCCCCCAAGAATCTCTTTACCAAAAGAGTACATTCCAGGAATTCTATTTATCTCTGTTCTTGCATAGTTGGCAAGTTTTATCGCTTTATCTAGAAGTTCTCTTCCTTCAGTAGCTATCTGTCTTCTTGCACAGTCAAGAGATGCCATAAGAGGATACGAAGGAGATGTAGTATGAAGAATACTTAAAATCTCCTGAACTCTGTTCACATCTATCCTGTCTGAATTCACATGAAGAAGTGACATCTGAGTCATAGCTCCTATTATTTTGTGAGTACTCTGAGCACACATATCTGCACCTACATCCACCGCTGATGCAGGAAGTTCATCATGAAAGTGAAGGTGTGGTCCATGTGCTTCGTCTACTATAAGTGGCAGATCATAAGAGTGAACTATATCTGCAATCTTTTTAAGATCTGTTGCCACTCCATAGTATGTTGGATTTATAATTAATACGGCTTTAGCATCTGGATGCTGTTTAAGCATAGTTTCCACAGTCTGAGGTTTAACACCATGAGCTATACCAAGAGTTTCATCTATTTCAGGATTCATATAGATTGGCTCTGCTCCACTCATAATGATTCCAGCAGAAACTGATTTATGAACATTTCTTGGAACTAATATCTTTTCTCCAGATTTTACTACAGTCATAATCATTGCCTGTATAGCTCCTGAAGTTCCGTTTACTGCGAAGAAACTCTTTTTAACACCATATGCATCAGCGGCCAGCTCCTGTGCCTCTTTTATGCTGCTTTTAGGCTGGTGCAATCCATCAACCATCTTAAATATTGTAACATCTATGGAAAAAATTCCATTTCCTATAAAATCGTGAAACTCTTTGTCTACCCCTTGCCCTCTTTTGTGACCAGGAACATGGAAAGGAACTATATCCCTTGCCGCATAAACATCTTTAAGAGTTGAGAATATAGGTGTTTTGTTTTGGTTAAGCTTTGACATTTTACCTCCTTAGACTTAGCGATCATCGCCGTTTTTTATCTTTTTTTAAATTAGTATCCCATTTTTCTAATCAATAATCTTAAATTTTTCAGAAATTATTTTTGAAATTTTATACCCCATATAGTACAATAATATGCATAGAATATCAGTATATTATTATGGAAAATCTCTAATAATCCTTTTAAAATTATAGAAAAGTGCAAATACAGGGTATTATAAGATTTTTTACTAAATATGTCAATGAAAATATTTCCGAAAGAGGTCACGTATGAAAAAAATAGCACTTTTAATTCTTCCGGGAGCTGAGCTTTTAGAAATCGCTCCTTTTACAGATGTTTTCGGCTGGGGGAAAACTTTAAAAAAAACAGATATAGAGCTGATTTCTGTGGGGTTTTCAAAGGAGATACAGTGCTGTTGGAATATCCTAATAGCTCCCCAGTTGTGCCTGGATGAAAATCTGAATTTTTCAGATTTTGCCGAAAATTTTTCAGGAATTATAATTCCGGGGGGATTTGGAAGTTCAGGTTACTTCAAAAATCTCCAAAACCCTCTTCTTAAAAAACTCATCCAACAGTTTATTTTACAGAACAAAATTATTTTGGGAGTCTGTACAGGTTCCCTGCTCCTGGGAGAATTAGGATTTTTAAAAAACAGAAAGGCCACAACATACCTCTCTGAAGGAGGAAGATACTTTTCCCAGCTTGAAAAATTGGGTGCTTATCCCGTCTACGAGGAAATTGTACAGGATGAAAATATAATAACCACCTCAGCTCCCGCTTCAGCTTTAAAGTCTGCTTTTTTTCTCATGGAACTTCTGTCAGGAAAAGATTCCGCTCTCCTTATAAAAAAAGAGATGGGATTTGAATTTTAACCGCTTCTGTGCTAGAATATTAGAAGCAGAATAAACTCTGCACTTAAAAAAATATATATTCTAAAGGAAGTGATAGTTGTGAGAATTGAGGAAAACAAAGTAGTTACACTTGATTTTACTGTTTATGACAATGATACAAACGAGGTATTAGAATCTACATCTGATTTAGGACCATTTTTCTATATTCACGGTATAGGAGCATTCATCCCTAAAATCGAAGAAGCATTAGAGGAAAAAGATAAAGGATACCAGACTACTCTTATACTTTCTCCAGAAGAGGGATACGGAGATTACGATGCTGAATTAGTGGATGAGATGGAGAAAGCAGATTTCGAAGAGGAATTTGACGATATCTATGAAGGTATGGAATTTATAGCTGACATGGATGACGGTTCAGAGGTTAACTATGTTGTTAAAGAGATTGATGACGATAAAGTTATCGTTGACGGAAACCACCCTTTCGCAGGAAAAAACCTAAGATTTGAAGTTACTGTAACAGATGTTAGAGATGCTTCTGAAGAGGAACTTGAGCACGGACACGTTCACTTCCACGGATTCGAAGACTAATAGGAGGATTTCCAATGAAGAAAATCGCTCTAGGAGCTGACCACGGTGGTTATGAGCTTAAAAATATACTAATGAATCATTTGGTTAATAAAGGTTATGAGGTTGTAGATTTTGGTACAAATTCTGCTGAATCAGTTGACTACCCTCACTTTGCAAAAGCTGTCGGTGAGTCTGTAACTTCTGGTCAAACTCAGCTGGGTATTCTGGTATGTGGAACAGGTATCGGAATTTCAATAGCTGCCAACAAAATCAAGGGAGTAAGATGTGCCCTATGCACAAATACGACCATGGCTAGACTTACCCGTGAGCACAATGATGCCAACATCCTTGCTCTAGGGGGAAGAATTGTAGGAGATGTACTCGCTATTGAGATGGTTGAAACTTTTCTCACTACCAAGTTTGAAGGCGGAAGACATTCTAAAAGAGTCGGACTCATCTCTTGTATGGAGGAATAATTATGGCTTCTATATTCACAAAAATAATTAATAGGGAAATCCCTGCAACCATAGTATTCGAAAATGATAAAGTTATTGCCATAAAGGATATAAATCCTCAGGCACCTGTACATATACTGGTAATTCCTAAAAAAGAGATTCCTACTCTCAACCATATCTCTCCTGAAGACGGAGCATTGATAGGAGAAGTTTTTCTTGCTATTAAAGAAATTGCCAAAGAACAGGGAATAGCTCAGGACGGCTACAGAGTTATCGCTAACTGCAATCATTTTGGAGGACAGGAAGTATTCCATCTTCATTACCATATTTTAGGTGGAGAGATGATTGGGCCCCTAAGAGGCTAAAAATCAAAAAAGGATAACAGTCAGATTTTTTTCTGAAAGTTATCCTTTTTACTTATCTGAATTTTTTAAAGCTTACCTCTCTGTTTTTGAAGCTGGAAATATATTTCACACCTATAGATTCTAAAAAATCATAGACTCTGTCGAAATCCCTACAGATATCCTCTTTCTTATGAGCATCTGAACCTACTGTAACTATCTCTCCTCCCAGCTGGAAATATCTTTTTAAAATTTCATCGGAGGGGTATGTCCTGTCTTCTCCATATCTGAATCCTGATGTATTTATCTCAATTCCACGGTTACTGCTTATTATCTTTTTTAGAATCTCATCTATTATATCCCAATGTTTTGCCAAATCCATATGACGATATTCTTTTCCACCATATCGAGTTATAAAATCCAGATGGCTCATCACACTATAGTTTTTAAATCTTTCAACTGAATCTAGAACAGCTTCAAAATATCTGTTGTGAGCCTCTTCCCTTGTTTTTTCTGCAAAGAATTGGGGAAAAGCCACATCTGTTCTATCCACAGTATGCAGAGAGGATAGTACAAAATCCCAGTCATAACTATCTACTAAAAGGTTCAGATCATCATATATCTGTGGCTGACTTCCAATCTCTATTCCGACTTTAATATCTATTTTATCTTTATAACTCTCTTTAGCTTCCTGCAATTTTTTAAAATACCTAGGAATATCCAATATAAACCCTTCCTGTTCCTGTGGAGAATCCAAATCATAATGATCCGTTATAGCTATCTCCTGCAGTCCGATTTCTATTGCTCTCTCTATTATATCATCCAAATTTTCTTTGGAATCTGCCGAAAAACTTGAGTGAATGTGGTAATCACTTATAAACATAAATTCCTCCTAGATTTTTACACTATTTTTATCATATTATACACTAAAATTCCATATATGGAAGGGATTTCTCCACTCTGCCATTTTCCTGTTAAAATCTGCTTTTTTTTATCAGCCGAATAGGGTATACTTAGGAAATTAAAAATATAGGAGGCGATAGTTATGGGAATTTTCACACCAGAACCAGGGTTTTTTTTAAAAGGTGCAACTGTCTTAGATAAGGGAGTTAATTTCGGAATTTTTTCACGGAATGCCACTAAGGTCACCCTAGAAATTTTTAGAAAAGCTGATGACAATGAACCGATATATTCCTATGATTTGGACCCTTGTATAAACAAGTGTGGAGATACATGGCACGTTTATCTCCAGGGAGTTAAGGAGGGATATTTTTATTCCTGGAGAGTTGACGGTCCCTACCTTCCAAAAAAAGGTCATCGCTTCGATTACAACAAAAGGCTTCTGGACCCTTACGCTCGTGGTATAACTCCCAAACATCTCTCTTCCAACTCCTTTATGAAAAATCTCATAGTAAGTGAAAGAAGATTTTTCAACTGGAAGGATGATATAAAACCTCACACACCTTTTAATGATACAATAATCTATGAGATGCATATAAAACTTTTCACTATGAACCCCAATTCCAATGTGAATAATCCCGGAACCTATAAAGGGGTTATGGAAAAAATTTGTTATCTCCAGGAACTGGGAATTACTGCGGTGGAACTACTTCCTGTTTTCTCCTATGACACTGACGAAACGGGAAATATTTGGGGATATAACCCCATTGGCTTTTTTACCCCTACAGCTAAATACAGTAACCATTATTCCCTTTCTGCTTTTTATGGAGGACACATAATAGAGTTCCGTGAACTGGTTAGACATTTTCATCAAGCTGGAATAGAAGTTATTCTAGATGTGGTCTATAACCACACTGGAGAAGGAAATGAATTTGGAGAAACTTTTTCCTTCAAAGGCTTGGATAACTCAATATATTATCTCCTCCCTGAAAATTCAAAAGATAGATACTGCAACTATTCAGGGGCTGGAAACACAGTAAATTCTTCCCATGCTGTAGTTAAAGAGATGATTATCGACAGCCTAAGATATTGGTATGCTGTAATGAATGTAGATGGATTCCGATTTGATTTGGCTGCTATATTAGGCCGTGATGGAAATGGACGTTGGATAGGGGATCTTTCTCTCCTAAAAGATATTGCAGATGACTCTGTTATATCAGGGGCTAAGCTCATCGCTGAAGGTTGGGATGCTGCCGGCGGTTATTTTCTAGGAGAGTTTCCTACAGGTTGGGCTGAATGGAACGGAAAATTTCGTGACACTGTCCGGAAATTTATAAGGGGAGATTTTGGACAGGTCCAAGATCTTGCCACAAGAATTGTAGGAAGTCCTGATCTTTTTTCAAAAAATCTTAGACGCCCTTATCACGGCATTAATTTTATCACCGCCCATGACGGTTTTACCCTATGGGATCTGGTTTCTTATAATGAAAAACATAATTTACCAAATGGAGAAGATAACATAGATGGAGAAAACAATAAT
Source organism: Fusobacteriaceae bacterium (assembly GCA_051646055.1). GTDB lineage: Bacteria > Fusobacteriota > Fusobacteriia > Fusobacteriales > Fusobacteriaceae > JAGNZR01. The sequence continues at coordinate 2,333 of JBOFCM010000074.1, read as the reverse complement.
AATTCATGGAATCACGGAATAGAGGGAGAAACAGAGGATGAAAATATAGTTTCACTGAGGAAACAGCAGATAAAAAATATGTTGGTTATTCTTTTTCTTTCTCAAGGAGTTCCAATGATACTCATGGGAGATGAGATGTGTAAGACCCAAAAGGGAAATAATAATGCCTACTGCCAAGATAATTTGGATAATTATCTGGACTGGGATAGAAAAGAGATTTTTTCAGATGTTTTCGATTTTGTAAAAAATATGATAAATTTCCGAAAGAAGCATAGTATACTTAGAAGATGCTCTTTTTTTACAGAAAAAGATTTTGATGGTAATGGTTATAACGATATTACTTGGCACGGAATTTCCCCTGGCAAACCAGACTGGAGTTACTTCTCTAAAACCTTGGCTTTTATGATTGATCAAGAAGATACTGAAGACAATATAAATAACTGCAGTATTTACGTTGCCCTAAATTCCTATCACGAAGATTTAGATTTTCAGATTCCCTACCTCCCAAAAAAAATCTGGTACCGAGTCGTAGATACCTCTGATAAGGAAAATAGTTTTTTAGAGATACCTGAATTGGTTTCGGGGAAGTCTTACCATGTCAAAAGTAGAAGCTCAATAATTTTAATAGCAAAGGACGTGTAAAATGAATTTTTTATATACTTTAAATTTTTCTCCCAAGGAGAAAGAACTGGCTTATCTAGAGATGAGGACTCTTTTTCCAGAAACATGGGAAGAGAATATCCAAAACAAACTGATTTTCTCCTCTAGAGATATCCATGCCTCTGATTCCCCCTTTATAAAGGGAAGACTACGGATAATCTTTCAGGGAAAAGAGTTCCAGCAAGTTCTGGATTTCCTCACTTCTCAAGGTATAATTTCTGAAGATTTCAAGGTGGAATATTTCAGACTGGAATGTGAAAATATCCCCTACCAAGAAAGACTGGAAAAATGTCGGGAAATCGGAATGCGAATAGCGGGAACTCCTCTTATGACCGGTTACAAAAAACTTTTCGGTATTACAGAATACGATGGCAACTGGTTTTTTGGAGTCTATGAAAAAAATAGTTTTTTCTGGCAGAACCGAATCGACAAACCCCATTCCTATTCCAACTCTCTAGATGTCAAATTGGGAAAAACCCTAATCAATCTTGCTACTGGGGGAGATAAATCCAATAAAGTTGTAGATGTTTGCTCCGGTATAGGAACAGTTGTAATAGAGGGATTGGCCATGGGAGTCAGTATAGTGGGATATGAGATAAATGACATTATAGCAGATAATGCCAATCAGAATCTCCTTCATTGCGGATTCCCTCCAGCTGTAACCAACCAGGATATGCATCTGATAACTGAGTTTTTTCATAGCTCCATACTAGATATTCCCTATGGGATTTTCAGCCACATCACCCCAGAGGAACAGCAAAATCTTATAAATAAATGCAGAGAAATCTCAAAGCGGATGATTTTAGTTAGTTTTGAAAATCTAGAAGATATGATAACAGAATCGGGATTTAAAATCCTAGATAGAGCTATGCTTCCTAAAGGTAAGTTTCAAAGGCATATCTGGATATGTGAGTAAATTAAAAGCCCCATAAAATGGGGCTTTTCTCACTCTGTCATTATTCAAATTGTTTCTCCAAAAAAAAGTCTTCTGGAACCCCCTATTTTACTGGTTTTTTTTGACCTCGTAAAATCGATTTCTAGAAAACATGGGTATAAATTATAGGGGAACCTTTTTCTCCTAGCTTATAGGTCAAATTACAGCTTCTTATGAGTAATAATTATTCAGAATAACAATTAAAAAAAGAGCCCTAGAGCTCTTAAATTTTCAAATGGTGCGAGAGAAGGGACTTGAACCCTTACGTCGAAACGCCAGATCCTAAGTCTGGTGCGTCTGCCAATTCCGCCACCCTCGCAGATGTAATGGTGGAGATAAGCGGAGTCGAACCGCTGACCTACGCAGTGCAAGTGCGTTGCTCTCCCAACTGAGCTATATCCCCAAAAATGGTGGTCACAACAGGACTTGAACCTGTGACCCCCTGCTTGTAAGGCAGGTGCTCTCCCAACTGAGCTATGCGACCATAGTGGTACCCCGTAGGGGAATTGAACCCCTGTCTACAGAGTGAAAATCTGTTGTCCTTACCACTGAACGAACGGGGCAAGTATAAATGGTGCGTCATACAGGACTTGAACCTGTGGCAACACGATTAAAAGTCGTGTGCTCTACCAGCTGAGCTAATGACGCATATTTGGAGCGGGAAACCAGGTTCGAACTGGCGACATTCAGCTTGGAAGGCTGACGCTCTACCAACTGAGCTATTCCCGCAGACAAGAAT
>JBOFCM010000073.1:0-11965 GCA_051646055.1 Fusobacteriaceae bacterium | reverse complement strand
CACGAGGCACCACTAAATTGCGAGGGTGGCGGAATTGGCAGACGCACCAGACTTAGGATCTGGCGTTTCGACGTAAGGGTTCAAGTCCCTTCTCTCGCACCATTTGAAATTTTAAGGACTCTTCTGAGTTCTTTTTTTTTAATATTTTTTTATTGTTTTAGAAAAAAAAACATGTTAAAATAAAATATGAGAATTTATAAAATTACATAATAGGGGGTGTGATGTGTATAAAAGGCTGGTTGAAAATTTATCCTACGGGATTGTCATATTGGACCAAGATATGAGAGTTCAGTATGCTAATCGTTATATTGAGGAGATAATGAAGAATAGTTGCAGCGACAACGATTACAGAGGGGAAATATGTGGAAATGCTTTTTCTTGCATAAAGACCCTTGGAGATGATATAAATTGCGGAGAGACAGAAGACTGTTCAAGATGTTCTTTAAGGCAAAAACTGCTGAGTATAAGAGATGGAAAGCATGACAGCGAACAGGGAGCTGAAATCTTTACATTAATAAGAACAGATGGAGAGACTGTCCGATTCAAGCTGAAAGGTTACAAGATGTATTTTACAGGAAAACAATATCTTGTAATAGAAATTCAAAATGCAGAAAAAGAAGAGAGTCTTATTATGCTGTCTGAAAAAATGGGGATGTGGAATCAAAAATTAGAGAGAGTCTTGGATAATCTCCAAGATCAGGTATGTGTAGTGGATGAGAATCTCAATTATCTCTATGCGAATAATGCACTTTTACGGGCTGTAGGAAAAAGAAAAGAAGAGGTAATTGGAAAAAGTGATTATGAACTAGTACCTCCTGAAATGGCAGAACTGTGCAGACAAAACAGTAGATATGCGCTGGAAAACGGAGATTTTTCAAGTGAAGAGTATACGGACGGAAAATGGTATCATACTCTTAAAGGAAAAGTTGAGATAGCTAGAGGGAAATATGGGGTTTTTGGAATTATAAAAAATATTACCGAAGAGAGAAAAAGAGAGCATAACTATCAAAAAAGAATATATACTGACTCCTTAACAGAACTGTATAATAGAAATTTTTATGAGGAAAGAGCTGATGAGATTTTTATGGATTCAGAGAGAGAGGAAGATGACTTTTCTATTATTATTATAGATATTGATAATTTTAAAATTATCAATGATAATCATGGACATCATTTTGGAGATAGAGTTTTACAGGAACTCTCTAAAATTATTAAAAGAAATATAAGGAAAAAAGATTATGCTGTAAGAGTGGGCGGAGATGAGATTATACTTCTTCTGAATGCAACATCGTCAATTGCTGGACAGATTGGGAAAAGATTGATACAGGAAGTCAATGAACTGGAATTGGAAGGACTGAAAATAACAATCAGTGTAGGAATTGCAACTAAAAAAGAGGAGATCTCAAATCTTAGGGAACTCTATATCCGTGCAGATAAGGCCATGTACAAATCAAAAAAACAGGGTAAAAATACCCTGTCATATTATAGCTAGAGAGGGGGATCCCCTCTCTTTTTTTTAAAGAGATATTTTACCGCCGCCCAAAACAAAATCTTTATAATATAGAACTAGATGTTGCCCAGGAGCATTTTGAGGATTGGGCATAAGATATCTGAAAAAAACTTTATTTTGAAAAAATTCTAATTTACCTGGAAATCCCTGACTAGAAAAACGGGGTCTTCCAATAAGAGTCAGATCTGATATCTGCTCTACGGATATATTCAAGGTGAAGTCCAGAAGTTCAACCCTATCTCTCATAAGATCACCATATTCTCCCAAGGTAATCTCATTTTTAATGGGATCAATATTTGTTATGAAATATGCTCTAGAGAGTGTAATTCCCAACCCTCTTCTCTGGCCTAGAGTATAGAGCTGATAGCCCTGATGCTGTCCTAGGACAGTGCCATCTTTTAAGATGAAATTCCCTTTTTTTATCTTGTCCCCCAATCTGTTTTGGAGAAAGGGAATATATCCCTCTTTAGCAAAACAGATTCCCTGACTATCCTTCTTGTCATGAACCTCCAATCCAATGTGCCTAGCAATCTCTCTTACCTGAAATTTTTCCAGATCTCTCAGAGGGAAAAGAATCCGCTCTAGCTGAGAAGGTTTGAGCCTATAGAGCATATAGCTCTGATCCTTTTTTCTATCTGCACACATTTTAAGAAGAGAAGGATTGTGGAATTCCTGGATTTTTTCTACTTTGGCATAATGCCCTGTGGCTACATACTGGGCTCCAATCTCATCAGCTACTTTGAAAAGCAGATGAAATTTAACTTTTTCATCACAGACCACACAAGGAGAAGGAGTAGATCCCTTGGAATATTCCTCTATAAAATTATCGACAACATAGCTATTGAATTCTGCAGACATATTGATAACTCTATGTTCAATATCTAATTTTTCGCAGATTTTTTTTGCATCTTCAAAATCCTCATTTTTAGATTCGGGATCAAAAGTTAGGGTTACACCGTAGACCTGAAATCCCTGGTTTTTTAAAAGATATGCTGAAGTGGATGAATCGACTCCCCCACTCATACCGATTACAACTTTTTTATTTTCTGACATAAATCACTCCAATTTATTTTTTCTTCATATTCTAACCGATTCTATAGAAAATTTCAAGGGAATTGGGTAAAATATAATAAGAACTAATATGGAGGTTTAAATGGGAGGAAATTTAGGCATGTATATTTTAACAAGTCATTTTTTTCTAGCATTGTTCATAGGATATGTGGCAAAAAAATATTTTGACAGAAATTTTTTAATTTGGACTGTAATAGCTTTTTTGGTTCCTGTAATAAGCGGAATAGCACTTTTAATTTTGGGGTATGAGGGAGTATACTGTCCCCATTGTGGAAAAAAGAACAGAAAAAATTGGGAAAAATGCCATTATTGTGGTTATGATATAAAAAAATTTTTGGAAGAGGAGAGCAAAAGAAGGGAAATTGAGAAATCTCTTTTGAAAAAATGGGGGAAATAGTAATCTTAAAATAAAAAACTGCCACAAATAATGTGGCAGTTAAAATCATATTTGGCGGAAGCGTGTAGGAATCGAACCTACCAACGGCCAGAGCCGCTTGCGCAGTTTTGAAGACTGGAGGGAACACCAGTTACCCATCCGCTTCCATTACCAGTATATTTTATCAAAATGAGGTCAAAAAGTCAATCTTTTTCTTGAGACCTTTTTTTTCTACCTCATAAATTTCCATATGGATATTTTTAGCTTTTAAGATATCCAGGGCTCTTTCCAGATCCTCTTTTTGAAGCTTGATAGATAATCCGCAACTGGCCTTAATTTCTGAAGGAAGAGGAATAACCCTGCATGGTACTTCTCCATCTTTGAGGAGGACTTCACTCTGTATAACTTGACTTGTTGAGTCAGCAGCAAGAAGAATAAAAAATTCAGTTATCATGGCTTTATAACCTTCCCATATTTTGTTTGGGTATTGATAATGTTATACATGTTGGTGATGATTCCAACCTTGACTTTATCCGCAAGATTATAGAAATTTACACAGGCACCACATGAAAGAATTTCAACTCCCATATTTTGAAGTTTCTTCAGATCCTCTTCGGTTTCACATCCTTCAGAAGCAAGAAAAACTCCTTTATTGTAGAATATAACAGCTTTAGGAAGGTTCTCCATCTCTGTGAGAGTATAGATAAAGCCTTTTATAAGAGTTTTTCCTAGAGCGGTATCTCCTTTTCCCATCTCATCAGAATCTACAACGACACAATATGAATTATCAGAAGCAGGAAGCATACCTTCAAAAACTGGAGTTTCTGCTACTGTAATTTTTTTGATAATATGAAAAGAAAAAATTCCATCTTTTTCCTGGAAAGAGTAGGAAAAACCAAGCTCTTTACAGAATTTCTCAATATTCTGAACAGATATTTCATTATCCACAAGAAGTTCAACTTCTCCCTCAGTGATATCTTTCAGTGCATTTTTAAGCATAATAATCGGAAGGGGGCATGTTTTTCCGATGGCATCTAATTTTATCATACAACACTCCTCTATTTTTTTAAAATTCTATAATCTTCAATTCTCTTAGTGATTCCCAAAGAATCGAATCTCTCCAGGAATAGCAGAGCTTGACTTCTACTTATATTCAAAATATCTTTATACTCTTTTAAAGTTATTCTATCATGATGTAGGAAAAATTCACGGAGAAGTTTTTCAGCCTCTAGAAAGAATCCTCTCATTATATAGATATTCTGATCCATGGGAATCAGAAGGTTTGAATCCACTAGAAAGCTGTGAACCTCCATAAAATCCTTTTCATTTTTTATTGTTTCTCTGTTGGTAGAGATAACTTTATCCAAATAATCCGGTGTAAATCCGAGCTTTTTATAGATTGTCAGTATATCATCCTTTATAATTTTCTGTCCTTTATTTAATTTCGCCTTAAAATCCATGAGGTGAACAACATCTTCAGACACTGTAAGAATCTCTCTTTTTTCCATGAGGTTCAGGAGAGAATTGAAATCTCTTCCTTGGAGATGATTAAACTGTCTATTTTTTATCTCGGACTTTGGAATTCCTCTTTTTAGAGAATTTTTTTCATGATAATTTTTTAGGAAATTTTGAACTTCCTCTTCCCAAATTTGGAGAGCTGATACTGAAAGATATTTTTCAGAACTTCCTTCCAAACGAAAAATCTTTTCTTTCTGAATAAGAGATTCTAAATCAGATTTTTCAACAGTAATTCCTAAATCTCTAGAAATCTCTTCTGAGGAAACAGGATTTTTTTTCTTGGAATCCAAATAGGAAATTATTTTTTCATTTTCATCGCCATATGCCAATGAATGGAGTTTGGAAATATACTCTATATTTCTTTTTTTTGTTTTGGTTCCCTGAGGATTTAGGATTTTTATACCGCCCAAAGTATCCAGGGGAGAGTAGTTCCTAATAACGCCGATATCTCCAGAGAGGGCTACTACAGGTTCTTCTAGCTCTATCTGCACAAAGGCCGGGGTAGAATCGTCTATTTCATCCACTTCCAGTAGCTTCATACGTCCGATTACCTCTGTGGTACCTATATGAACCCTTATTCTGCTATTGTTTTTAATTTTTTTGTCTCTATTAAGAAGGGTAAAAAGAGCATCTATTCTGTCGCTTATATGTAGAGCTCCGTCTTGGGCGACAATATCTCCCCTTTTGATTTCATCCTTATCTATTCCATTGAGGTTAAGAGCACAACGGTTACCTGCATCCAAAGAATCCACACTTATTCCGTGGTTCTGAATCCCCTTTACTTTAATCTCTTTTTTAGATGGATAGTGGAAAAGAGTGTCTCCGGTTTGTACCACTCCAGTGATGGATGTTCCAGTCACCACAGTTCCGAATCCTTTAACTGAAAAGACTCTGTCTACACTCATTCTGAAAGTTTTTTTGTTTTCATCTTTAAACTGAATTTTCTCCAGTTCGCTGTTGAGAATATTCTTCATAGCTAAATAGGAGTCAGGATTTTTTGAACTTACCTCCACTACAGGAATGTTTTCAATAAAAGAATCTTTAAAAACAGATTTAATATCGTTTTTAATCTGTTCGACTCGCTCTTCGCCGACTAAATCTCTTTTGGTAAGAACGATAAGTCCTTTGTCCACTCCCAAAATACGGCAGATATTGGCATGTTCAACGGTCTGAGGCATAATTCCATCGTCACAGGCGATAACAAGAAGAATAAAATCTATCCCAGTGGCTCCGGCTACCATGTTTTTAATAAATTTTTCATGGCCAGGGACATCGATTACTCCAACTTTTCTTCCTGAGGGAAGAGAATAGTAGGCAAAACCGAGATTAATAGTCATCCCTCTCTTGGCCTCTTCAGGTAGGGTATCTGTCTCGAACCCTGTAAGATTTTTAATGAGGGTTGTTTTTCCATGGTCTATATGTCCAGCGGTTCCTATAATAAGATTTCTCATTTAAACCGCCTTTGGAGCTATTATATTTTCTATTATTCCTACAAGCTCCTCAAAATCTTTTTCTGAAATAGTTTTCATATCCAGTACAAACTGGTCCTGATAAATTCTTCCGATTACGGGAGGTTCATTTTTTCTGAAACGCTCCTCAAGTTTATTTGGATTTCCAGGAAGGGAGATACCGTGGCTTTCTACAGTCTCCTCTGGCATGGATCCTCCTCCGATTTTTGCCCGGGTAGGGATGATTTTATGATTTATCTGGAGTTTTTCTAAAAGTAAAGAGAAAGAGTTGGCTCTTTCCAAAACATTCTCAGAAGGTTCTAAAATCATCTTTAGAGTCGGAATAGTTCTGACAGCTTCTCTCTCATCTAGGTAATATCTGAAAGTCATTTCGAGAGCTGCAATGGAGGATTTATTCATTCTGAAAGCACGAAGATACTGATTTTTGAGCAGTCTGTCTATGAGATGCTTTTTCCCCACGATTATACCTGCCTGAGGTCCGCCCAGAAGTTTGTCTCCACTGAAGGTAACAATATCAGCTCCAGCTGCAATACTCTCCTGAACTGTTGGTTCTTTGGTTACACCATATTTTGAAAAATCTACAAGTACGCCGCTTCCAATATCTTCCATGGAGATAAGGTCATGCTTTCTGCTCAACTGGGCAATCTCTTCAACTGATACAGAACTGGTAAATCCAAGCATTTTGTAGTTGGAAGCGTGAATTTTAAGAATGAGAGCAGTATCTTCTCCTATAGCTCTTTCGTAATCTTTGAGATGGGTTCTGTTAGTTGTTCCAACCTCTCTAAGCTTTGTTCCTGAAAGTTCCATTATATCAGGGATTCTGAAGGACCCCCCTATTTCTACCAGTTCACCACGTGAAACAATAGCTTCTTTCCCTTTGGAAAATTCATTGAGGCAGAGAATTACAGCGGCGGCATTGTTGTTTACCACAAGGGCAGATTCAGCTCCTGTGACTTTGCAGATAAGTTCCTCCAGATGAGAATACCGACTGCCACGGGCTCCCTTTTCCAGGTCATATTCAAGATTGTTATAATTGGTAGTAATGTCGCTCACATGCTTCATCATCTTTTCTGTAAAAAGAGAACGTCCGAGATTTGTGTGAATAATGGTCCCTGTACCGTTAAACACCCTTCTTAAACTTCCTAATCCATTTTTTTTCCCCAGTTCTTTTATTTTTATTAGAATCTCATCTTCTAAAAAATCTGTGATAGTTCCATTTTGTATTCCTGTTCTAAAAAATTCTACCCCAGATTTTATGCTCTGTGAAAAATCGTGATAGTTTAAACTTCTTGAAAGTTCCTCCAGCTCAGGATGAGCCAGAAGCTTGTCCACTTTTGGAAGCTTTCTGAAAAGTTCTTTGTTCATAATAAACCCCCCTGTTTTTTATTTGATTTAAATTATCGTAGAGTTATAAATTTTTCCCCCATGTTCTCTACGGTACCGATAACCCAAAATTCTATATTTTGGCTCTGAAACTCCTCTGAAATATCATGAAGATATTCGGGAGACAGAGTAAACATAAGTCCTCCAGAAGTCTGAGGATCCAAAGATATCTCCTGTAGCCAGAACGGAGTATTTCCAAAATCAACAAAGTTTTCTACAAATTTTCTGTTTTTTTGGCCTCCACCGGTTATGAAGAACTCTTTGGCATACTCTTTGGCCTCTTCGATATATGGAATCAGTTCAGATTCCACAGCAAAAGTTAGCTTGGAAGCTTTTGCCATCTCATAAAGATGTCCTAAAAATCCAAATCCAGTAATATCTGTACAAGCTGTTACAGGATATTTGGTGATGATTTCTGCTGAGTATTTGTTGAGCATAGTCATATAATATATGGATTTATCTATTGCTACTTTGGAAGCTGAGCCTACTTTGGAAGCTGTGGAAATTATACCTGTTCCTAAAGGTTTTGTGATAACAATTATATCTCCGACTTTTGATCCGTGGTTTTTAAGTATCTTATCAGGATGTGCTATTCCGGTCACAGATAGACCATATTTTGTTTCTGGATCGTGGACAGAGTGTCCGCCGCTCAAAACAGCTCCAGATTCCTTTATTTTTTCAGCTCCTCCACGGAGTATCTCTTTCAATATTGAAATATGGCTCTTTTCAGGGAAGCAGACTATGTTCATAGCTGTTTTTGGTATTCCCCCCATGGCGTAGACGTCGCTGAGAGAGTTAGCTGCAGCTATCTGACCGAAAATATATGGGTCATCGACCATAGGTGTGAAAAAGTCCAAAGTTTGGATTATCGCTATATCATCTGAAAGTTTGTAAACAGCAGCATCATCGGATTTGTCATAACCTACAATAAGGTTTTTATCTTCCACTCTTGGAAGATCTGAAATTATTTCTGAAAGAACCTCCGGTCCTATTTTGTTAGCTCAGCCACCGACTGAGCATCTATCTAAAATTTTTCTCATAATTACCTCCTATTTTCTCTGATTTAGAGTAGAAAACTTCAATTAAGTTTAACATTATTTGCGGGAAAATACAAATAAAAAAGGAGGCTAAAAGACCTCCCGAGATTTAAAGTTTCAATTAAAAACTAATCATTCTTACAAGTTGTAAAAGAACACCTAGAACAAACTCTTTATGTCCGCTATCTTGAGAATTATAGACATCGTCTAGAAGAATTTTTACATCTTCCTTTATATCCTCTTTAGAAACTTCTGCATACATATTCTGTAAATCTCCTGAAAACTGCTCCATAACTAAATCGTAGATACTGAATCCCATATGAAGTTTTAAATCTGAATTCTTTTCAAAATTTTTACATGCACTTAAAATTTTACTGATTCTCTCTTCTCTTTTTTCCATAATAAATATCCCCCTTAGTTTTTAATATTAAACGACAAAAATTGTTCATGATCTGAGATTTCTTCTAAAATATCCTGTACTTTAGAAAAAGAAGGTCCCTGTCTTAAACTTTTTTTAAATTTCTCCATTCCTGTAGAACTACCTTGGGCTAAAATCTCCACATCTCCGTTATCTAAATTTCTAACCCATCCTTTTATAAGGTATTTTTTAGCTGAAACATAGGTGAAAAAGCGATAGCCCACTCCCTGAACTCTTCCTTTTATTAAAAAATGATATGTAGTCATAGTATCACACTCCTTTAATAGAGCATTATTCCCCCTTCTAAATTATCCACCTCTGACAGTGTGAGAGAATTGCATTCTAGAATTTCCATAATCTCAAGAAGAATAAGAGTTCCTCCGACGATGACCTCAGATCGTTTAGGTTCCAGTCCAATCAGTTTTTTTCGTTCTTCTCCTGAAAGAGAGATAAAAAGTTTCAGATTACTTTTCACCATATCCTTGCTCAATCTGTAGAGATGCAGTTTTGACGAATCGTAAATTTCCATTTTTTCCTGAATCGTAGCCTGGGTAGTGACAGTTGCAGCAACACCTACAAGATTAAATTTATGATTTTTGAATTGTGAAAGTTTTTTTAAGTTCTCCCTTATCCAAAGTTTGGCAGAATCTATATTTTTAGAGGTATAGTTTTCATCCTGAAAAAAAATCTCACTGATTCTTACAGCTCCCACATCAAAGCTCTCTTGAAAAATAACCCTTTCAGAATTTCCCAAGGTAAATTCTGTACTGCCACCTCCGATATCTAGAAGAAATATATTTTCTCCTGGAAAGAGAGAGGAGTTGGCTATAAAGCTGAGTTGAGCCTCCTCTTTTCCGGTAATGCATTGAACTTCTATACCAAGGGCTTCTGCTCTATTCAAAAAATCTTGACGATTTCCTGCATCACGGACAGCAGAAGTTGCAAAACCTTTGATAGTAACTGCACCATATTCCAAAGCTAAATTTCTAAACTTTTTAATAGTTTCAAGGGTAATATTCATAGAATCTTCATGAAGAATTCTGTTTCTGTCCACCCCTTTTCCGAGCTGTGTAATTTCGACCAGTTCTAGAAGATTTCTTTTTACAGAAAAAATTTTTTCTTGAGGAAGATACTCTGCTTCTGCAATTAGAAGTCGGGTAGAGTTAGTGCCTATATCTATGACCGCTTTTACCAGATTATTTTTAAAGCCTCTATTAATTTCGGATATAATATCTTTAGGGATTATTTTGCTGGAAAATTTTCCAAAATCCTGGAAAATTACAAAACTAATTCCCAAAGTTGAATTTTTTTTATCTTTCATCATATGCTTCAGAAGGGTGTCGTCTTTAAGTTTAACAGGTTCACAGTCCAGATTGTAGATGTGAAAAAGAGTTTTTAGAGAATCGAGAATATCTCCTGCCGCTATCGAACTATAATTTTCCGCGAGCTGAAGTTCAAAAATAATTCCTTTTGCTACAGCTTCTCCGTGGGTAATATTTCTGAAATCGTAGGCAGCTTCGAGAGCGTGTCCGTAGGTATGTCCTAAATTTAAAAAGGCTCTTTCACCCCTTTCATGCTCATCTCTTTCAACTATATCTTTTTTTATTCTGCAAGAGGAGAGAATCATGGAACTTAGAGTCCCAGAGTTCAAAGATAAGATCTCTCTATTTTTTTCCTTAAGAAATTTCAGAAACTGCTCATCTTTGGAAATCAAACTATGCTTTATGACTTCTCCCATTCCACTGGCGAACTGGTCACTGGAAAGAGACTGGAGAAAGGTAGTATTTACGAAAACTGCCTGGGGCTGATGAAAAGCACCGATACTATTTTTGTAGCTGCCGTGGTTAATAGCCACTTTTCCACCTATGCTGGCATCTACCTGTGCCAGAAGCGAGGTTGGAATCTGTATAAAATCTATTCCCCTCATATATGTAGATGCAACAAAGCCTCCCATATCACAGACAACTCCTCCTCCTAGAGTAAGAATAACTGAATTTCTGAAAAAATTATTTTTCAGCATAAAGTCAAAAATTTTATTGGCAGTTTCGAAATTTTTAAACTCCTCTCCATCTTCCATATAAAAAGAATGGATATTTTTTTTTTGTATATTTTCTGAAAAACTTTTTAGAAGTTTCTCAGCATAGAGCGGTCCCACAGTGGAATTAGAAAGCAGAAGCACAGAATCATATTTTTCTAGATAGGGAGAAAGTTTTTCTAAGACTGCTTTATCTCCGATATATATATTGTAATCTCTTTGGGAGGTTTTCATTTTCAAAATTTCCATATTTACTCCTTCTATAATCTCTTGAAAAAATTCAAGGGTAATGGTATATTTATATTGTAGATTATACCATAGAGATATAGGAGGATTCCATGAATAGTATAAAAACTTTTTTACTTATGATTTTAATGACGTTTTTGCTCATGTTTATAGGAGATGCGGTGGGTGGCCGTGGAGGTATGCAGATAGCTCTGGTAATGGCGGGAGTCATGAACTTTGTCTCTTACTGGTTCAGTGATAAGATAGTTTTATCTATGTATAGGGCAAAGCCTGTAGATGAAAATAGCAGTTTATACCAGTTGGTAAAAAGAATAGCGGCTAAAGCTGAACTGCCTATGCCAAAAGTTTATCTTATGGAAGAAAGTCAGCCTAATGCCTTTGCAACAGGAAGAAATCCTAAACATGCAGCGGTGGCAGTGACAAGAGGGCTTATGGAGATACTGGATGAAGATGAACTTTCAGGAGTGATCGGGCATGAGTTGGGGCATGTGAACAACAGAGATATACTTATAGGGACAATAGCAGCAACCATGGCAGGAGCTATAATGATGCTGTCAAGAATGGCGCAGTGGGCTGCGATGTTTGGGGGAGGATCTAGAGATGAGGATAGAAACGGAAATCCTCTTGTACTTCTTCTTGTGGCTATACTTGCACCTGTGGCGGCTATGCTTATTCAGATGGCAATTTCCAGATCCCGTGAATACAAGGCTGATGCCTACGGGGCAAGAGTAAGCGGAAACCCAATGTACCTGGCAAGAGCACTTAGAAAGCTTGAGATAGCAGCTGGAAGAATTCCTATGGATGCCAATCTTGCCACGGAAAATATGTTTATAGTGAGTCCTCTGAGAGGAAAGAAAATGGCAAATCTTTTTAGTACTCATCCTTCCACAGAGGATAGGATA
>JBOFCM010000072.1:0-1233 GCA_051646055.1 Fusobacteriaceae bacterium | reverse complement strand
GGAAAACTCATTTGCTCTTTGTAATTTTTTAACCTCTCTCATTTCGTAGTAATAATTTACTACAAAATGAAGGTTTACACAAACTTTAGGAAAGATCCAATTCTTTTTTTCTTAAGATACATGAATTTGGTGTTGTATCCCAACAATGATTGCATGAAACACATTTAGGTCTCTGCTTTTCGTTTATCATCCATTTATTTATCAGATCTGGCTCACTAAACAAGGTTCTCGATAGGGAAAAATATTCTATCTCTGTACTATTAAGTATTTCTTCCATCAATTGGAAATTCTTATTTCCCCCAACCAGACTAACTTTTGCTTCTACATTTCGGGCTATGTTTTGAGCAGCTTCTTTAAAGTATGACTGATTTTCTAAAAGATTTACATTTTTCTCCATATTAAAAGTAGCCATGTTTTCCCCAGAGGATATATTCCCCCCGCTGACCTCTATTAAATCCACTCCTAAATCCGATATTCTCTTGAAAATCTCCAGAGATTCCTTCTCTTCCAGTCCTCTGTTTTTTTCCATAAAATCATCGTAGTTTAATTTGATCATTATAGGATAATCTTCTCCCACTCTTTCTCTGATTTCCTTTATAACCTCATATATAATTCGAGCTCTATTATGGATATCTCCACCGTATTCATCCTCTCTTCTATTGTAATAAGGTGTTAGAAACTGATTTAAAAGATATCCGTGGGCAGCATGTATTTGAACAGCATCAAAACCAGCTTTTTTTGCTCTCTGAGCTGCATCTCCAAATAATTTTACGATTTTTTTGATATCCTCTTTTGTTGCTTCTTTTGGAGTAACTCCAAAAACTATATTTTCAACGGCTGAAGGTCCTAAGATTTCCATATTTTCTTTTTCCGGATGGTCATTCTGAGATCCTCCGTAAACTATCTGCAGGGCAATTTTAGTATCATACTTATGCACTGTGTCTACCAATTTTTTATACTCATTAATTAAAGAGTCCTCTTGAATTCCAATCATTCCCAGGTTAGGCTGTTCATCTTTGCTTATATAGGCATAGCTGGTTATAATTAGTCCTACACCCCCTTGGGCTAACTCTTCATAAAAATCATAAATATCTTTATTCAGATGCCCCTCTTTTTCAGCCATAGCCTCCCAAGTGGCAGACCTTATGAATCTATTTTTTAATGTAAGGTTTTTCAGTTGTGTTTTTTCAAATAACTTTTTCATTAAAGTCTCCCTTTTTAAAATTTGACAAT
>JBOFCM010000071.1:0-1919 GCA_051646055.1 Fusobacteriaceae bacterium | reverse complement strand
GATAGCAGTACTGTCTTTTCGTTCTCACTTCCAAATATCTGTTTAAAGATAAAGTCCATCTTTGGATCTAAAAAATTTATACACATGCTATCATCATCTCCTTCATTTTTTAGTTTTTCTTTTCTCTTTTTCTGTATCCTTCTATGAACTCTTTTACGAATGCCATAAAGATTCCTAGGAATAATCCCAATACCATTCCCACTGCCAATATCAGTTTAGCTTTTGAAGCCACCTCAATTCTGTAATATGAAGAGGTCTTTCTGATGACTGAATCATATCTATTTTCTTTCTTAAATCCATCTATTCCTTCAGACTGGGAAACCATTCTGCTGTAAAGTCCCGATACTTTGCTCATATCTGCCATAAGTTTAGGATATTTAAGTTTTAGCACCTCATTTATATTTGTCTCTTTCCCTGCCAGTTTCATTTCTCTGTCTACTGCTACTGAAAGTTCTCTCTCTTTTTTCTCCAGCTCCTGGGTTAACTGAGTCAGCTCACTTTTTACAAAATTTTCTCTGCTGTTCATCTGAGTTAGTATTTCTCCAAGATTTTTCTCAGAGTAGATATTCAGAAGAAGGTCTCCTACTTTTCTCTCTAGTTCTTTATCCCCTTCAAAATTCAACTCCAAAGTTCCCCCTATATCTTTAGAAACTTTTATTCCGTCCACCACTGATTCCTGTTTCACTGTTTTTACTATGATTTTTTTATTCAGAAACTTTCTTAGGACAGAGGCATCTCTGTCTTCGGCTTTTACGTCTTTTTCATAGCTGTTTTTAAGTTCTGGAATCTCATATAGCTTCATCAGCACTTCATCCCTGTTCAATATCTCACTTATCTCTACTGGAGAAATATTTACTCCTGATTTTTTATAGAAGAAATCATTATATATCTCATTGTTGATGGAAAAATTTACTCCCTGTTTATCATGGGTTCCGGCTCTGTGAATCAGTGCTCCACCTAGAGCTCCCAAAGTTACTATTACCGTTGTAATCAGTATTGTAATTCTGTTTTTTACCAGTATCTCTACCAGATCATAAAGATCTATCTCATCGTTATTGTACGCTCCCTGATATTGGTAATTCTGCATCTGATTTTTTGGGTTTCCCGTCTCCATTTTATCCTCCAATTTTTTCTAACCTTCCGGTCATTTTATACGGTAAATATTATACCATTTTTCTTCTGTTTTTTCAACGAATTCCAACACTTTTTATATTTTCCGGACTTTTTAAATATTAAAAGTTGTTCAAAAAAACTCCGATTCAAAAATGAACCGGAGCTTTATTACATTACACTATTCTCTGAATATCACCAAAAAATTTCATTTTCACCAGTCCCGTTTCACCGTTCCTTTGTTTGGCTATGGTCACCTCCAAGATATTCCTGTCCTCTGTATTTTTATTGTAATACTCATCCCTATACAGAAAAGAGATTATATCTGCTGTTTTTTCTATCTCAGAACTTCCATCCAGATCGCTCATTACAGGCCGGCGGTCTGCACGTTCATCTGCACGTCTATTGAGCTGAGCCAGGACTATTCCCACCACTCCCAACTCCCTTAAAATATTCTTTATCTCCCTGGTGGTGTCTGCTATCTTTAGGTCATGTCTCTGGAACTCGCCACCGTTTCCCACATATTGGAGATAATCTATGCACACTATCTCTACCCTCTCTCTTCTTACCAGCTGTTTCAGTTGAAATTTCAGGGTTTCTACCGTACATCCTGGCTCATCATAGAATATTATATTTCTCAGATACTCCCTTTCAGAAGCTGATTTCAACTTCTCTCTTTGGCTATCTGTAAGAGATTTTCTGTTCCTTAGGTCCATTATATTTTTTATTGGGATTCCTGCCATATCTCCATAGAGTCTTTGAATTAGGGAAGTTGCCCCCATCTCCAGGGAGAAGAGTGCCACCCGCTT
>JBOFCM010000070.1:0-19511 GCA_051646055.1 Fusobacteriaceae bacterium | reverse complement strand
TCTATCTCTAATCCGTTTTTTTTCCCTTCATTTATAAGTGATTTTACTACCATCGCACTTGACATTCCACCTGAACAAACTAATAAAATTTTCATTTTTAATACTCCTTATCTGTTTTTGAAATTTTTTTTCATTTCTTACTATAGTAATTTATAACATTTTTCAATCCAAGTCAAGTTTTTTTTATGTATTTTATGTTCTTTTTTTTTACTTTTAATTTGGATTTAAATAAAAAATTAAAAAGATATTAACATTAAAAAAAATCAGCCTAAATTAAAATTTAGGCTGATTTTTTTATTGCTCTTACCTATCCTATTGGATAGACAACAGCATTCATTCTTTCTACTTTCTTAAATTTTAAAGACAATTCTTTATAATTTAACTTAAGATATTCTAATTCTTCATATAAAGATGAGGTTGGATTTTTTATTTGAAGCAGTGATTTTTCCCTTTTGGTAAGTTCTTTTCTTATTCCCTTGAAAGTGTAATACAAAAAAGATAGTGTTACCGTTCTTATTTCTGAAAAATCTAATACTATCTCTTTTTTATCAGCAACCGCTTCCAATATAACTTCTCTCAATTTTTTTGCTTTTTCCGGAGCCATCAATACACATGTGTCTAAAAGTTCTCTTATTTTTATTATCATTCAGTCCTCCAACTATTCAAAACATGTAATTTCCAAACATAATTTTTATGTTCTAATTATTAGACTTATTTTTTTTAATTAAAGTTTAAATAAAAATATATCTATATTATATCATTTAACTTATTTTTATGAATAGTTTTTCAATTTTTAATAAAAAACTTAAAATATTTCAATTTAAATATTGGATATTTTTAATTTTTGGGTTAAAATCTAGTATATAGTCAGGAGATACACTTAGGAGGATATCATGTCAAAACATTTAAAAGTCAGAGTTATCGCTACCCGTGAAGAGCATACTTTAGAGAGTCAGGTAAATGAATTTATCCAAGGAAAAGATGTTCAGGATATTCAATATTCTGCGTCTTACAATGGAGCCAGCCCAATCTCTTATTATTCTATAACTTTCTCTGCAATGATTACTTACTACGAATAAATAAAAAAGCTGATTAGGATATTAACTAATCAGCTTTTTTATTTCCTTTTTATCAGTTAACTCTACTCGATTTTTAAATCTTCCAAAGTATTTTTTAAAGCTTTCAGTGTGTACTCAACCCTATTATTAAAAATATTTTCTCCCATATGACCTATTCTCAATACTTTTCCCTTTAATTTTCCATAGGAACCCGCTATAAGAACTGAATATCTTTCCTTCATATGTTTTATAATATTCTCTGAATTATACCCTTCCGGAACTAGAAAAGCCGTAACAGTTGGCGAATAACCTTCTTTCAGATAGTTTTCCAACCCTATTTCATTCAAGGTTTTCCTAGTATAGGCTGCTATTTTTTTATGCTCCTCGCAAAGTTTTTCTATTCCGTAATCTAAAATATTGTCCATAGCCACATCCAGCCCCATTAAATCACTGGCCGGCATAGAATAAGGAAAATATCTCTTTTCTATGGCATTTTCCCATAGCAATAGATTGCAGTAGTACGAAGCAACTGACGTTTTTCTTTTTTTTATGGAATTCCATGCATTTTTACTCACTGTAAGAATAGTCAGTCCCGGAGGAGCTGAAAATACTTTTTGGGAAGCCCCCAAAACTATATCTATCCCCCACTCATCTACTTCCAAAGGAGTTCCTCCCATAGCTGCAACACTATCTACTACAGTAAGAATGCCATTGGATTTCAAAACTTTACAAATTTTCTCTACATCATTCAGCATCCCTGAAGGCGTATCGCAATGAACTATAGTGGCATATTTAAATTTTTTTTCAGAATTTTTTATAAATATTTCCAATTCATCTGCATTTAAAGGAGTTTTCCAATCCCCTTTAAATTCAGTTATATTTCCTCCATAAGGTTTTATAAGGTCTGAAAATCCATCTCCGAATATTCCATTTCCAATTACAAGAACCTCATCCCCAGGTTCGGTAAGCGAAGCACAGGCTGCATCTAATCCCACCATCCCCTCTCCACTCATGAAAATTACCGTGGATTTTTCAGCCTTTAAAATTTTTTTCATTTTTTCACACATATTTTCATAAAAAATAAAAAAATCTTCATCTAAATCTGGATTTCCAAAAAATTTAGCTCTAGCATCCATCACATTTTTTCTTACCATTGTTGGCCCTGCTGTCATCAGCAAATAATCAGGTTTATACATAATATCCCCCCATATTTTTTCTTTATAATTAAATATATACTCTAAATGAAAAAAAGTAAATACTCACAATTATTATTTTTAGAAATATGCTATACTAAATTGGAGGTAATTATGAACAAACTTATTAATAACGATTCTTTTGATATGAATTCTATTTTAAAAAATTCTATTCCCAAATGTAGGGAGTTTTATTTTATAGTGTCTTTCATCCGTTTCAGCGGAGTACAGATGCTACTCGATACTCTAAAAAAGGCTGAAGAATTTGGAATTACTGGAAAAATAATAACTACGAACTATATGGGGGTAACAGAAAAAAAAGCCATCGAGACCCTCTTGAAATTTAAAAATATAGAGATTAAATTTTTTGATGCAGAATTCCAAGGATTTCACCCCAAGGGATATATTTTTGATTTTTCAGATTATGGAGAGATCATTATAGGTTCGGCTAATCTCACGAGAGGGGGGCTTCGAAGTAATATTGAATGGAGTTCCTGCCAAAAAATCGAAAAAAATTCAAGGTATTGGAATGAAATTTTAGATGAGTTCGATTATATTTGGAAAAAATCAAAAAATTACTCTCCAGAAAAATTTCCAGAAAGAGATAACAATGTTGTTTTTGAAAATGAAATCCCTTCAGAAAAAGAGATTCTTCCTAATTATATGCAAAAAATTGGTCTATCTAATCTTGATAGACTGAGACAAAATGGAGGAAAACGTGCTCTAGGTATTGCTACAACTGGAACCGGGAAAACCTATCTTGCAGCTTTTGATGTAAAAAATTTCAATCCCGAGAAGGCTCTTTTCATTGTCCATAGAGAAGAGATTTTAATAGAAGCTGAGAAAAGTTTCAAAAGAGTCATCCCCAACAAAAAAATGGGGAGATATAGTGGAAATCTAAAGAATTTAAATTGTGACTACCTTTTTGCAACAGTCCAATCTCTCCATAGAAACCTAGAAAATTTTGATCCCTATGAGTTTCAGTATATAATTGTTGATGAGGCACATCATATCGCTGGAGAAACTTATCGTAAAATTTTAAATTACTTCTCTCCTAAATTTGTTTTAGGACTTACTGCCACCCCTGAAAGAGCTGATGGCTATTCAATATTTAATGAATTTCATGGAAATATAGTTATGGAAATTAGGATAAAAGAGGCACTGGAAGAAAAACTTATCGCCCCTTTTCATTATTACGGAGTTACCGATATAAAAGAAATTGATCTCTCTGATCTTGATATCAGAGATGTTGACAAAATTTCTAAAAAACTTATGATACATAGACGTTCCCAATTTATAAAAGAAAAATTAGAATTTTATGGTTATTCTGGCAATAAATTGAGAGCTTTAGGATTCTGTGCCAATGTTGAACATGCAAAATTTATGGCTCAAGAATTTAATCAGATGGGAATAGAATCTGTCTCCCTTACAGGAGAAAACAGTGTAGAAGAGAGGAAAAAATATATTAAAAACATCTCAGAGAGCAACTCTTCTTTAAAAGTGATTTTTACTGTGGATATTTTCAATGAAGGAATTGATATCCCCTCTATAAACTGTATTCTTATGCTAAGACCTACCGATTCTCCCACTGTTTTTATACAGCAATTAGGAAGAGGACTCCGAAAAAATCACTCTAAAGATTTTCTAACCGTAATAGATTTTATCGGAAACCATAATAAAGTTTTTCTTACAGCTATATCTTTGACAGGAAACAACACCTATGATAAGGATTCTTTAAAAATTGCTTTGAACAATGATTTCAAAAATTTCTACAGAGACCTCTATATCTCAATAGATGAAATCTCTAAAGAAAAAATCCTATCTCAGATTGAGAACGAAAATTTCAATACCATGAAATATCTCAAAGAAGAGTATTATGCCTTCAGAAACAGTATCGGAAAAATCCCTAACTACATAGATTATTCCGTTTATGAATCTGCTCCGAATATAGAAAAATTTCTTTTAAAATCCCACTGCTATTTCAACTTTATCAATAGCGTAGAAAACAAAATTTACAATTTTAGCAAAGATGAAGAAAAGATTTTAAAAGATATCGAAGGGATGCTTCCTATTAAAAGAATTTATGAATATGCTCTTCTTAAAGAGTTTTTAGATATCGATTACATTTCATTAGATGGTTCCTCTAAAATCATATCTAAATACCTAGAAACTGTGGACAGAGATACACTTTTTCACTCTTTTCAATATCTCAGTGGAAAATATTTTGATAGTTCTGAGCTGAGGCAAAAAATTATTCTTTTTAATCTTTCAGATAATATTTTAAATTTAACAGAGGAATTCAAAACAGTTCTTAAAAACACTGTATTTAAAAAATATTTAGAAGAAATTTTGATTTATGGGATTATAGAATATGAAAAAAATTTCGGCTCCAAAAATTTCGGTCTTCCCTTTCTTAAACTTTATGAATATTATTCCATGAAAGACACTGCTCTTTTGAGTAATTATGGAAAACTTCATAGCTCTTATAGAAATGGAGTGAACCCCAGTGAAGATAGAAAAAATTACTATCTTTTCATAACACTTAACAAGGATAAAGGGCATCTTTTTGATAATGAAATTTTTGACAGAAGACGATTCCGATGGTTTAGTAAATCTTCCACTTCTCTCCATTCATCTCAGGGCCAGGATCTGATTAATAGCTCTGAGAGAGGAGTTTCTCTTCATTTTTTCATGAGAAAATTCAATAAAATCGAGGGAATCACCCAACCTTTTCTCTATCTTGGAAAAGGAGTTGTAGAGAGCTATTCTGGTGAAAAACCTATTGCGTGTGTTGTGAGATTAGATGAAAGAATAGATGAAAAAATTTACTTGGACTTTATTTCCAAATAAAAAAATAAAAAAACGGTGAATCTCACTTTAGATTCACCATTTTTTTATTAACAACCTTTTTCTATTATTGCCTGAAGAAGAACCTTACATTTTCCACAAGGAGATCCAGCTCCTGTTTCTTTAGTTATTTTCTCTACTGTATCAGCTCCGTTTTTCACAGCATTTACTACTGTATTTAGAGAAGTACCTTTACATCCGCATACAGAAGCTAATATACCTTCAATGGCCTCAATACAACCTCCACATCCAGTTCCGGCTCCCGTCATCTCCTGTATATCTTTCAGTGTACGAGCTCCTGCTACCATCGCTTTTCTTATTGTTAAATAATCTACATTTTTACATGCACATATAGTTGAATTAATTGCCATAGATTCCCCCCTGTTTTTAATCAGTTTCATTTTACCATTATTTATCTTTTGATTCAATATGATTTTTTTCTAAAACTGAAATTATTTCATTTTTTAAATCTGAAATATTTTTTGAGTTTTCAATACAGTAATCAGATTTGATTTTTTTACTTTCCATATTTTCTTGAGAATCAATCATTTTCTCAGCAATTTCTCTAGAACTTCCATCTCTTTTTCTAATTCTTGCTATCTGAGTTTCTCTGTCTGTAAATATAAGAATTATTTTATCGCAAAGGTATTCAAGCTTCACTTCAAAAAGTAAAGGGATATCAAAAATAATTATTTTATCTGACGGGTTATTTCTTTTTAGATTTTGAAATTCCTTAATTACAACTGGATGGACTATCCCATTGAGTATTTTCAATTTTTCCCTATCTCTAAAAACTATCTCTCTTAAAAGTGACCTATTAACCTCTCCACTTTCCTCTAACACCATTTTTCCAAACTCATTTTCTATAGCCTTCTTACATAGATTATTTTTTAGGGCCTCATGTGCCATAACATCTGCATCATAAACCTCATATCCCATCTCTCTAAGAATTCTACTGGCTGTGGATTTTCCAGAAGCTATTCCTCCTGTTAGACCTAATATCATAATCTTCTCCCTTTTAAAAATATCTATTTCCCTAAACATTAAAGATAGAGCAGCTCAAATGAGCTGCTCTATCTTTTGTTTTTATTTACATATGTCTTTCTGCTAATTTTACTTTAGTTAAAGCTTCCTGAAGAGCTCTCTGAGTCATTAGGATCTCTTTATCCTCTTGAATCTTCTTAAGCTTTGCCTCAGCAATCTCAACCTCTTTTCTAGCTCTTTCCATATCAATCTCTTTAGAGTTCATAGCTTCATCAGCTAAAATCGTAACTATATTACTTTTGGAAATTTCTAAGAATCCACCAGAAACAAAATAATATTCCTCTTGTCCCTTGGATCTTATTTTCATTTCTCCCACTGCAAGCCCTGAAACAAAAGGGGCATGATTTGGAAGAATTCCCATATCTCCAACTGTTGTTCTTACCATTATAAATTCAGCTTCCTCTTCTAGAAGAACCCTTTCTGAGTTAACAAGCTTCAATTTAAAGGTAGACATGGTTACTCAGCTCCCTTCATAAGGTCTCTAGCCTTTGCCACAGCCTCCTCAATTGTTCCAACATAAAGGAATGCCTGCTCTGGTAAAGTATCATGCTTACCTTCTAAAATTTCCTGGAATCCTCTGATAGTTTCTTTTACAGAAACATATTTCCCTTCCATTCCTGTAAACTGTGATGCAACTGAGAATGGTTGAGAGAAGAATCTCTCTATCTTTCTTGCTCTATTAACCGTTGTTTTATCTTCGTCTGAAAGTTCATCCATTCCAAGAATTGCGATTATATCTTGAAGTTCCTTATATCTCTGAAGAACAGACTGAACCTCTCTAGCGATTCTATAGTGCTCTTGTCCAACAATAAATGGATCTAGAGCTTTAGAAGTTGAATCTAGAGGATCCACTGCAGGATAGATTCCCAGTGAAGCTATTCTTCTTGAAAGAACTGTTGTTGCATCCAAGTGTGAGAATGTTGTAGCTGGTGCCGGGTCAGTAAGGTCATCGGCTGGTACGTATACCGCCTGAACTGAAGTTATTGATCCGTTTTTAGTTGTAGTGATTCTCTCCTGAAGTCTTCCCATCTCTGTGGCAAGGTTTGGCTGATATCCAACCGCTGAAGGTATTCTTCCCAGAAGAGCTGAAACTTCAGATCCTGCCTGTGTAAATCTGAAAATGTTATCAACGAAAAGAAGTACGTCTTGTCCCTCTTTATCTCTAAAGTTCTCTGCAACAGTTAGTCCTGTTAGAGCAACTCTAAGTCTTGCTCCAGGTGGCTCGTTCATCTGTCCATAAACTAGAGATGTTTTCTCTATTACTCCAGACTCTCTCATTTCATCATAAAGGTCTCTTCCCTCTCTTGTTCTCTCTCCTACTCCGGCGAAAACAGAAAGTCCTCCATGTCCCTTTGCAATATTGTTTATAAGCTCCATTATAAGAACTGTCTTTCCTACTCCAGCTCCTCCAAATAGTCCTATTTTTCCACCTTTTATATATGGTGCAAGAAGGTCTATTACTTTGATACCTGTTTCAAAAATCTCAACTTCAGTTCCCTGCTCCTCAAACTTAGGAGCCTCTCTATGGATTGGAAGCATCTCAGTTGTATCAACTGGTCCCGCTTCGTCCACTGGCTGTCCAAGTACATTTAGTATTCTTCCTAGAACAGCTTTTCCAACTGGAACAGTTATCGGTGCTCCAGTATCTACTACTTCTAAACCTCTTTGTAATCCCTCAGTAGCATCCATGGCTATGGTTCTTACTATATCATTTCCTAAGTGTTGCTGAACTTCCAGTACCAGCTCTCTACCATCACTGCATTTAACAGTTAGGGCATTGAATATGGCAGGTAGTCCATCAGCAAAGGCTACGTCTACAACAGGTCCTATTACCTGTATAAGAATTCCTCTTTTCTCCACTGTTGCCTCCTATTATCTATGTTTCATCCTATTTAAGAGCTGATGCTCCTCCAACTATTTCAGAGATTTCCTGTGTTATTGCAGACTGTCTCTCTCTGTTATATTGAAGGTTCAGAGCTTTTATCATATCTTCTGCATTTTCTGTTGCATTCTGCATCGCATTTTTTCTAGCGCTGTGCTCACTAGCTGTATTATTAAGTAATGCCTGATATACCGCTATGTTGAGATATTTGGGTAACAGCGATGAAAGTACTGTTTCAGCATCAGGTTCAAATATATAATCTATATTTTCGGCTCCCTCAGCTCTTGTTATTGGAATGATTTTTTCCACAGTAAGATCATATCTTATTGCTGATACATACTCATTATATATTACATACACTTCATCAAATATATTGCTGTAAAAATATTCAACTATATTTTCACTGATCTCTTTCGCCTTTTCAAACATTATCTCAGGAGTCAGCTGGCTATATATAGATTTAATATCGTAATTTCTTTTAGCACAGTATTCTCTGGACTTTTTACCCACAGCTATTACAGAAAACTCTTTCCCTGGATTTTCTCTCACCAACTCTTCAAATTTCTTTAGAGTATTATTATTAAAACTTCCACACAGTCCTCTGTCTGAAGTCATAACGATAACTCCCACCCTTTTAGGGTTTTCTCTTCCATCAAAAAGTGGATGTTTCTCACTTTTCACCCCAGCCGAGATGTTTTTAAGTATCTCTTTTATGGCATGGGAATAAGGCTTTGAACTCTCCACTATAGATGAAAATTTCTTGAATTTAGTTGTTGAAACTATCTCCATGGCTTTTGTTATCTGGTGAGTAGATTGAACACTTTTTATCCTGTTCTTTATCTCTTTAGAACCAGCCATCTAATCACCTCTTATTAATTAAAGTTTTTCTTGAAGCTATTTATAGCTTCAACTATTTTGCTCTCTAGTTCTTTATCCAAAGCTTTTTTCTCTCTTATTTCAGATAGGATACTTGTGTTGTTTCTCATGTCTGTAATAAGCTCTTTTTCAAACTCTCTAACTTTGTCCAATGGAACAGAATCTAGATGTCCATTTATTACAGTGTAGAAAGAAACTACCTCTTCCTCAACTGGATATGGACTATATTGAGCCTGTTTCAGAACTTCCATTATTCTATGTCCTCTTTCCAACTGAGCCTTAGTAGCCTTGTCTAAGTCAGATCCAAACTGAGCAAAAGTAAGAAGTTCTGTATATTGTGCCAGCTCAAGTTTAACTTTAGCTGCAACCTGCTTCATAGCTTTTATCTGGGCAGCTCCTCCAACTCTGGATACTGATATTCCTGCATTGATTGCAGGTCTGAATCCTGAATTGAACAGTTGTGAATCTAGGAATATCTGTCCATCTGTTATTGAAATTACATTTGTAGGGATATATGCCGATACGTCTCCCTCTTGAGTTTCAATTATAGGAAGAGCTGTTATAGATCCTCCACCTAATTCATCTGACAGTTTTGCTGCTCTCTCAAGTAGTCTTGAGTGAAGGTAGAAAACGTCTCCAGGGTATGCCTCACGTCCAGGTGGTCTTCTAAGAATAAGAGACATCTCTCTATAAGCTACCGCATGTTTAGAAAGATCATCATATACTATAAGTACATGCTCTCCCTTATCCATGAAGTACTCTCCCATTGCAACTCCTGTGTATGGTGCAATATATTGAAGTGGTGCTGATTCTGATGCAGTGGCAGCTACTATTATTGTATATTCCATTGCTCCAGCCTCTTCAAGCTTTTTAGTTATCTGAGCAACTGTAGATCTCTTCTGTCCAATTGCAACATAGATACATTTTACTCCTGTTCCTTTTTGATTTAAGATAGCATCCAGTGCAACAGCTGTTTTTCCTGTCTGTCTGTCTCCTATGATAAGTTCTCTCTGTCCTCTACCGATAGGTACCATTCCATCTATAGATTTAATTCCCGTTTGTAATGGCTCAAAAACTGGCTTTCTAGAGATGATTCCTGAGGCTTTTCTCTCAACATCCATCATCTTCTCAGCTTTAATATCACCTTTTCCATCGATAGGTTGTCCTAATGAGTTAACTACTCTTCCAAGTAATGATTCCCCTGCTGGAACCGATACGATATCTCCTGTTGATTTTACCTCGTCTCCCTCTTTAATAAGAGAGTAATCTCCAAGGATAACCGCTCCAACGTTGTTTTCCTCAAGGTTCAGTGCCATTCCCATTATTCCGTGGGGAAACTGTAAAAGCTCTCCTGATTTTGCATCGCTAAGTCCGTATATTCTTGCTATACCATCTCCAACTTCCAATACAGAACCTGAAGTTTTTACATCCAAATTCTTTTTATAATTTTTTATTTCAGCTTTTATTACGCTGCTTACTTCTTCTGGTTTAATTCTCAACCTTTCCACACCTCCTGCTGTTTTTATGTGGTTTTATCTTCTTTTTCCCAAAGTTTCAAGTTGGCTTCTCAAAGAACCGTCGATAACTTTATCTCCAATCCTTATTATTCCTCCACCAATTAATTCTGGTTCTAGTAAAACCTCTAAATTTATGGTTTTTCCTGTTGATTTTTTCAATTTTTCCACAAGTTTATCCTTTTGCTCTTGGGATAATTCCTTTGCAAAGGTAGCCTTTACATCTATGATGTTATTATCCTTATAGTAAAGAGCTTTAAACTCCTGGGCTATACTTTTTATCTCGTTTATTCTACCTTTATCTATAAGATAAAAAAGAATATTTTGTTCAATAGTTCCCTCATCTCCAAAAATTTTTGAGATAAGATTATGCTTTTCTTCTCTACCTATCAAAGGATGAGTTAAAAATTGCTTAAAATCTATATTATCTGTAAATAGAGATTCCACCTCTTCCAGTGTCTTATGGATTTCAGAAACTTTTTTTTCCTCTAGAGCTAACTGATAAATCGCTTCGGCATATCTGTTTCCAACTCTGTCTACCATTTTACTTCCCCTACCTCATCTATAAACTCATCTAATAGGGAGTTCTTTTCTGTTTCGTCCATTTTTTTGTTTAAAACTTCCATAGCCATTAGAGCTGCTGTCTCTCTTAAAGATTGAGTAAGCTCTTTTTTCAAGTCATCTCTCATCTTTACTGTTTCCAGTTCAGCGGATTTAATTATTTTATCTCTATGGCTATGCCCCTCTTTCACAAGTGCTTCATATCTCTCCTGAGCTTTTCTCTCTGCATTAGCAATCAACTCATTGGCTTCTATTCTTGATTTTTTTAGAACTTCCTCCATCTCTTTTTTAAGAGTTTCAGCAGATTTTTTCGCTTCTTGGGCCTGCTCTAAATCATTTACGATTGTATTCTTTCTATCTGTCAGTATCTTTGCTAAAGGTGCTTTTAAATATTTATTAAACATAAACATTAGGACGATAAAGTTAATTATCTGCCAAAACATGTTTATATCAATGGATACTGCAGGCATATTTGTCTGTACCAAATTCTCTACCTCCTTTCTTAAATAGTAACTCTACTATTTATTAGTATTAACCTAATAATCCTATAAATGGGTTAGCATATAGTAAAATTAGAGCTATAACTAGAGAGTAGATACCTGTAGACTCCGCTACCGCTTGTCCTAGTACCATTGTTGAAATAACATTTCCTTTTGCTTCCGGTTGTCTAGCTACTGCCTCAACCGCTTTACCTGCTGCATACCCCTGTCCAATTCCTGGTCCGATACCTGCTATCATTCCACATCCTGCACCAATAGCCGATGCTGCAAGTATTATTGTTTTTGCTGTTAACATATCCATTTTATTACCTCCTAATATTTTAAAATAATTTTTTTGTGATTTTAAAGATTTTCATCAAATTCAGTGTCTCCCAAAGCACCCTGAATATAAACCAAGCTCAGCATTACAAATACAAAACTCTGAACTATCCCACTGAATATATCGAAATATAAATGCAGTGGAGCCGGAACTACTGCTGGTGCAGCCTTATAAATAAGACCTATTATTACCATTCCTGCAAACATGTTTCCAAAAAGTCTGATTGAAATATTCGTCGGTTTTGCCAACTCTCCTACCAGATTGATGGGGAACATAAAAGGCATTGGTTCAAAAAGTGTTTTTATATGCCCTACAAATCCGTGACATCTGAAACTTGTACTTAAGAAAGTAAACGTGGTCAATAATGCAAGTCCTACTGTCGTATTCAAATCTGCCGTGGGAGATCTAAATGCTGGAACAATATTTACAATTCCATTAGCCACTGTGATGCTAGGTATTGGAAAAAATGACAACGTATTGGAAAAAAGTATAAATATGAATAGCGGTGCTATGTAACTTATATATCTTACTTTCCATTTCCCAAGCATCTGTTCTACTAAATCATCTAAGAATGAATACAGATATTCTAATCCTGTCTGAAGTTTATTGGGAATCAGTTTTAAATCTTTTGTTCCTGAATTGAAAATTATAAAGAGAACAAGCATTATAAACCAGGTACTTGTCACTGTGGCAGTTACTGGTAGCCCGTATCCTCCACCCAATTTCTCCAAAACAAAAGGTGTTTCTTTTAAAGCTTCTGGCACTGGAACATAGAACATTATCTTAGGTCCCTCTACTAGAGGTGGTGTTACAAATTCAATCGGTCCTAATCTCATGCTACCTCCTTTCTTTTTTTCTCTTAATTTTACTTAAGGTATTTTTCTTTAAAAATTAATATATTATCAGAAAGAACCATTATGAAAATACTAATCTTAGTATTCAATAGTCCTATGGCTGAACTTATTAACATGGGTAGCCCAAAATAATATGTCATGACTCCCATATAGATTCCATAAATTAGATACCTTTTAAGATAGCCAATCACAGAACTTTTCATAGGAGAGTGGGAACGTATACTCTTTTTTGCCTCTTCACAGAGCATATAAAAACACAGCATTGATAACAGTGATCCAAAAAACATCCCTAAATATATCAACTCACTCCCTATTAAAACTCCATATGTTAGAACAACAGCTGATATAACTGCTGATATTTTGAAAACTTTTTTTACACTTTCCATTTTTCTCCCTGTTATCTTTTCATTATAACCTTATATACATTATAAAATCCACTGAAAATTCCTATTAAGAGAAAAATTATAAAAAGTATTGTATTTGAAAAAAGGTATTTTTCTATTATCTTATAGATGAATATAAAGAAAAGTATATTTCCTATAAGTATAAAACCCAAGTAACCTAGAAGGGAAAAGGAATACATTATCTCCCTATCTAGCCATTTCATCAGGAGCCACCACATAGAAATATCTTTTTCCTGCAATCTCCTTATTTTCAACTACTTCTAGAAGCTTCATTCCAGATCTTTTTAAAGATATCTCTACCTCTTCTTGAGTAAAAATTTTCTTTTCATAACCCTCTGTAAATTTATCATATGCCCCTGCCCTATTTTTCACAAAATAAGTGGCATCAATATAGTCTATGCCCTCTTCAAGTTCATGTTCCCAGATAACTGTAATCTTGTTTCTTATATCTACAAAGGTTCCAGCTGGGAACATAGCATTCATGAACTCCCTATCTATAAGGTCAAAGACATAAATTCCATCATCTTTTAAAGTTTCCCTCATACATATAAAGTGAGAGGTAAGTTCATCATTGGAAGTTAGGTGGTTAACAGTATCAAAAAGCGCTACCGCCACATCAAATCTCTCTGGCATTCTGAAATTTACCATATCAGCTTGGTATAGCTGAATATCTAATTTTCTCAGTTTTTTATTAGCTAATTTCAACATCTCCTCAGATAAATCTAGTCCTGAATACCTGAATTTTTCTGTAAATCTTAGTCCCATCTCTCCTGTTCCGCATCCTACATCTAAGAGATTTCCATTTTTTTTCTCATACTTATTAAAAATATCATAAATTTGGTTCATCCATTGACTATAGTCACAGTGTTCCATAAAATAATCATATACTTTTGAGAAATTCTCGTACATAAATTTTCTCCTCTCTATTCAGCTAGCTCTTTTTTTACCAAATCAGCTATATCTTTTACAATTCTGTGGACCATATCTCCATTTTTTCCCTCTACCATTACTCTGATTATCGGTTCTGTTCCCGAGGTTCTTACTAATACTCTTCCTGTCCCTTTCATTTCAGATTCTTTTTCTGTTATAAAAGATGTGATTACTCCATTTTCAGCCCAAGTCGCTTTCTTGTCTCTAGCCACTCTCACATTGATCATCTCTTGTGGCCAGTCAATAACCTCGGCAGATCTCTCATCCAAATGGGTTTTGCTATCTCTAAGAGCTTCAACTAATTTTAAGGATGTCAAAACTCCGTCCCCTGTTGTTGAATAATCCAAAAGAAGAATATGACCTGATTGCTCTCCACCTAAATTCAATCCATGATTTCTCATTTTTTCTAAAACATATCTGTCTCCAACATTGGCTCTTATAAGACCTATATTGTTTTCATTTAGAAAACTTTCAAATCCCATATTACTCATAATAGTTGTAACTACTTTATTGTTATTTAAGATACCTTTTTTCTTCATCTCTACTGCAAGAATAGCTATAATTTTGTCACCATCAATTATTTTTCCATGTCTGTCTACAGCTATAAGTCTATCTGCATCTCCATCATAAGCCAGACCTAAATCAGCCTCATACCCTACGACAACCTTAGAAAGAATTTCTGGATGAGTAGATCCACATTTTACATTTATATTTTTCCCATTAGGGGTATCATTTATTACTACTACTTCAGCTTTAAGAGCCATGAAAACCTCTTTAGCTATCCTGTATGCAGAACCGTTTGCAGCATCCAATATTATTTTCATCCCTGAAAAATCTCCAGCCACAGTTGATAGTAGATGATCTCTATACATATAATATTCATCTTCTGCATATTTAAATTTCCCTACTTTATCTCCTGGTAAAACATCAGCGAATATCTCTTCGCAGTTATCTATGAGTCTTTCTAGTTCTAACTCAGCTTCATCTGGAAGTTTATGACCATTTCCTGCAAATATCTTTATTCCATTGTCCTTGGCCGGGTTGTGGGAAGCTGATATCATTATTCCTGCTGCAGCTTCCTTTTTTATTGTGATATATGCAACTCCCGGAGTAGGAACTACCCCTATAAAATCTATGCTGACTCCCATAGAGTTAAGACCTGCAGTTAGGGCTGATCTCAACATATAACCAGATATTCTTGTGTCACATCCCATTATAACTTTCGGATTTTTTTTCTCCGGATTTTTTTTTCTTATTTGATAACCAAGAGCATAACCCAATTTCATTGCCAATTCAGCCGTCAATTCTCTATTAGCTTCTCCCCTTATTCCATCTGTTCCAAAATATTTTCTCATTTTTTTACTCTCCTAATTTTAATTTTTGTTACTATGAGTCCTGTTATTGCTCCTGCAACAACACCCAATCCGAGGAAAATTAATATAAAAATATATATTCCACGGGAATTTACCTCTATATTTCTAAATAAAAGAAAATAAACTATTATTAATTGAATGCTATTGTGAATAAATGCTGAAAATATACTTATGGCTAAAAGACTGAAATAATCTCGAAATTTATAGAGAGCTATCATTGCCGCTGTTGCTGTAATCCCTGAAATAAAACTAATGATGAAACTTGGAGTAAAAACTGTTCCCAGCATGATTCCCTGTATTAAAACTCTTAGAACTGATATCTCTATAGCCATCTTAGAGTTATATTTTTCTAATGCTATTATTGTCGCTATATTGGCAAGTCCTATCTTCATCCAAGGAAAAGGCTTGGGAATCAGTGTTTCTCCTAAAGAGAGATATACAGAAAGCAGAACTAATGCCGTCAATATAATCTCATGTCTATCTTCTTTTTCACTTAAACATTTTTTCATATTCTTCAATTCCCAACTTTATACTTTTAACTCTGTCTCCATTCCTAAAAATTCTTTATATTTTTCAAGAATAGGTTTTACTTCCATTTCTAAAAATTCATCTGTCTGCTCTGATGCAAATCCGATAAAGTTTTTAGGATCTATTATATTCATAAGTTTATCTTTATCTAAATTAAAATATTCATCTTCTAAAATTCTTTCTAGAAGGTCATTTTCTTCCCCTTCTATCTTAACTCTTTTCCCTGCTTCCATCGAATGAATCCTTATTCTCTCATGAAGTTCCTGTCTGTCTCCTCCATTTTTCACACATTCCATAATAATATATTCTGTAGCCATAAATGGTAATTCAGCCATAATATGCTTTTCTATCATTTTAGGATAAACTACAAGTCCGTCTAAAACATTTTTCCAGATAATAAGTATGGCATCTACTGCTAAAAAGGCCTGAGGAAGTGATAGACGCTTATTTGCTGAGTCATCTAGAGTTCTCTCAAACCATTGTGTTGAAGAGACCATAGCCGTACTCTGCTGCATCGCAATTACAAACTTTGCAAGAGAAGAGATTCTTTCACTACGCATAGGATTTCTTTTGTAAGCCATTGCTGATGAACCAATCTGAGATTTTTCAAAAGGCTCCTCTATCTCCTTAAGATGTTGAAGAAGTCTTAAATCATTTGTAAATTTATGTGCTGATTGAGCAATATTTGAAAGTAGATTTGAAATCTGGGCATCTATTTTTCTATCATAGGTCTGTCCAGTCACTAGAAATCTTTTATTGAACCCCATTTTTTCCGTAACTTTTTCATCTAGCTCTTTAACTTTAGTAAACTCTCCATTAAAAAGATCTTTGAAACTTGCCTGTGTTCCTGTTGTTCCTTTTACTCCTCTAAATCTCAGTGTCTCCTGTCTAAACTCTAACTCTTCAAGATCCAGTAGAAGACTTTGAAGCCAAAGTGTAGATCTTTTTCCCACTGTAGTCAGCTGTGCTGCCTGAAAATGTGTAAATCCTAAAGTAGGCAATTCTTTATATTCCATTGAAAACTTAGACAATCCTTCAATTACATTTACAAGCTTCACTTTGAGTATCTCTAGACCATTTTTTATTTGGATAAGATCCGTATTATCTCCCACATAGGCACTTGTGGCACCCAAGTGAATTATCGGCATAGCTTCAGGGACTTGAGTTCCGAACGTATGAACATGGGCCATAACATCGTGTCTAACTTTTTTTTCTTGCTCTCCTGCCATTTTATAGTCTATATCTGTTATTTTGTTTTTCATTCCTTGAATCTGCTCTTCTGATATATTTAGACCTAATTCTCTCTCACCTTCAGCTAACGCTACCCATAATTTTCTCCAAGTGGAAAATTTATTGTCAGGTGAAAAATTCTCCATCATTTCTTTTGAAGAATATCTCTCACAAAGTGGATTACTGTAAATATTTTTGTCCATTAATTTTCATCTCTCCTTTATAATTGCTCTGTATTTTATTCTTCTCTTTCAAGAAGCATTATAGCCGCATTTTCTCCATTATCTGAATAATAACCTTTTCTAAGGGATATTTTCTTCATTCCCATTTTTTCGTAAAACCTTATAGCCCTCATATTACTTTCTCTGACTTCCAATATTACATTAAGCTTTGTTATCTCCAATAATTTTTTTAAAAGCTCCTCAGCAACACTTCGTCCTCTTTTATTTTCTACTACCGCTATCTTCATGATTTCAAAAATATCCAAAGAATCATGAGCTATTATATAACCTACAACTTCCAAATTTTCTTCAGCGATTAAAAAAAGATAATCATTACTTAATTTCATCTCTTCAAGTTGTTCTTTTTTATAAAAACTTCCAGGAAATATTTTTTTTTCTAAATTCACTATCTGTTCTACATGATTCTCATTTATTTTATCTATAATATCCATAATTTTTCCTATTCCTCCACTATTTAAGCAGAGAAATTCTATTTAGAGGCCAGAATCTTATAAAGGCTTTTCCTCTTATTCTATCTCCTGGTACAAATCCCCACATTCTTGAATCATAGCTTCCATCTGTATTATCACCTAGAGCTAAATAATAGTCCTTGTCTATTACCAACTCTACAGCCTTTCCTGCAAAAAGAGAGTCTACTATTTTTTTATCATCAATCATGTCTAGAAGCATTCCTGTCTCTCTTCCATTTATTTCAAATTTTAAATCTGGAAGAATTTCAGAAACTGCCCCAGGATTTTCAGAAAGATATTTTTGTACTTTTGCCACATCTATGTTATTCGCTTTATACATATCATCATAATTTCCTAGAGGTGTTATCGTCAATTTGTCTCCCTTTTTAGGTATCACCCATTTTTTCCCATGAATCTCTCCCAAATCAGTATATCTTCTAGTTGTAATCTCTTTATTATCTATATAAAGTTTTTCATTCCTTATTTCAACTTCCTCTCCAGGCAATCCCATAGCTCTTTTAGTATATAAAACTTTATTTTGGATAGGTTCTTTAAATACAATTATATCCTCTCTCTTAGGTTTTGAAAACTTATAGATAACCATATTTCCAAAAAGTCTATCTTTAGGTACAATAACTGGAAGCATAGATCCAGTAGGCACCATAAAATTCCCTAGGTAAAATCTTTGAATAACAAGTACCAGTACTAAAGCTGTTCCCAAAGTTTCTGTATAATGAATTGTTCCTTTTAATATTTTTTTTGCAGAAGAATTTTTGATATTAAATTTATCTATTATGAAATTTCCCAGTCTTTCTTTATGGAAATTTATTTTCTCCACAATAGTTTTTTCTTTAATAAATAGGTATATAAAAAATATTGTTAAGAAAAAATAAAATATTCCATTTATGAAAATTGTCTCGATATCCATTTATTTAAGCTCCTCAAAATATGTTTTTTTAAATACTACACTTTCTAATTTTAACATAATTCTAAAAAAAAATATATAAAAAATCTGATTTATCTCTTACAAAATTCGGTGAGATTTAAATCAAAGCACATATATAAAAAAACCAGAGAAAAAATTTCTCTGGTTTGTAATGTTATCTTCTGATTTCTTTGATTCTTGCTTTCTTTCCAGAAAGTGCTCTTAAGTAGTAAAGCTTTGATCTTCTTACTTTACCTATCTTAATTACTTCGATTTTTTCTATCATTGGAGAGTTTACTGGTATTATTCTTTCAACTCCAACTCCATTAGATATTTTTCTTACAGTGAAAGTCTTTCCTATTCCTCCACCATTTACTCTGATTACTACTCCCTCGAATAACTGAGTTCTCTCTTTGTCTCCCTCTTTTACTTTGTAGTAAACGTCAACTGAGTCTCCAGCCTTGAATGTAGGGATGTCGTTTCTTAAATAGTTTTGCTCTACTAATTGGATTAATTTTTCTTTCATTTTTTTCCTCCTTGGATATTCATTTAATTTAGCTTTATTAAAGCGGAATATCTGTAATATGAGATATTGTACCACAAATAATAGGTATTGTCAATCTCTTATTTTTTTATTATTTTATTTTATATACAAAAAAAACCACCCAAAGGTGGTTTAAATTCTAAATGGCGCTTCTTGCTGGACTCGAACCAGCGGCAACACGATTAACAGTCGTGCGCTCTACCAACTGAGCTAAAGAAGCATAACTTGGCAAATTCCT
>JBOFCM010000069.1:0-1161 GCA_051646055.1 Fusobacteriaceae bacterium | reverse complement strand
CTACCCTCCAAATCTAGCTCTATATCTACCCTCCGAAACTAGCTCTATATCTACCCTCCGAAACTAGCTCTATATCTACCCTCCGAAACTAGCTCTATATCTACCCTCCGAAACTAGCTCTATATCTACCCTACCCTCCAAAACTAGCTCTATATGTACCCTCCAAAACTAGCTCTATATCTACCCTCCGAAACTAGCTCTATATTTACCCTTCGAAACTAGCTCTATATCTACCCTCCGAAACTAGCTCTATATCTACCCTCCGAAACTAGCTCTATATCTACCCTCCAAAACTAGCTCTATATCTACCCTCCAAATCTAGCTCTATATCTACCCTCCAAAACTAGCTCTATATCTACCCTACCCTCCAAATCTAGCTCTATATCTACCCTCCGAAACTAGCTCTATATCTACCCTCCGAAACTAGCTCTATATCTACCCTCCGAAACTAGCTCTATATCTACCCTCCGAAACTAACTCTATATCTACCCTCCGAAACTAGCTCTATATCTACCCTCCGAAACTAGCTCTATATCTACCCTATATCTACCCTTCTAATGTGACTTTAACCAATAAAGAAAAGAAGGTCTCACTTAACAACTCTGACTCTATCAAAGTTTTTTTAAATCATATTATATTTTATTCATATTTATTCATATTTAACCATTTTACCAGTACAATGGAAAGTGCTTTATGTGACATTTTCAATCAGTATAAATGATTTTTTTGTTTATTCTCGCAAGTCTAATCTAAAAGGAGTCAGGACTCAGTGTGAGACGTGTGTTTTTCCCATTGTTGGTAACCATACATACAATTTTAATGGCTAAAGATGAACACCTTCAGGTTTGATGTGTGTTTATGAACAAACACTTGGGACATCCCAGAGAGCAGCAATGGCTTTTATATCATCACAAGCCCCTCCCCATAACCAAAGCCCCGCCCCCCGAAATCTCACTCTAAGCTGAACTCAAAAGTTGGCAGCCCTGACATATTTGAATGTTAGTGTAGGGGGAGGAGCCTTTTGAAGGACAGGCAAGATAACGGGTTGTTCTGATTGGTTGAAAATCCACTTTCTTATTTATTTATTTTTTTTTTTAAATTGAAGTTTCCGGAATGTCAGGAAAATTTACTGTCTGAAAACAAAACGCTGGTTGTGGTTTT
>JBOFCM010000068.1:0-45303 GCA_051646055.1 Fusobacteriaceae bacterium | reverse complement strand
CAATTTTACAAAAATTTCAATCAGGTCACAGATGATGAAGTTATAGATTATCTGAACAGATCCAAACAGCCCCGAAACTAAAAATAATTTTACGATATATTGAATAACCTAATCATCAACGGCACTATTATAGGAACCAGAGAGGAGAGTACAACTCCTGTAAAAAAAGAAACTACTGCAGTATCTGAACTGGTATATCTGTTTATTACAGGGAGTAGGGTATCCATGGCTGGCGCTGCTCCTGCAGAGATAGCTTCGAAATGCCCTATCCTTTTGGCTATAAAGGGTATCATAAAGATAGCCAAAAATTCTCTAAAAACATTGGATAGAAAAGCTATACTTCCCAGTTGAGTATTGACCTTGGAAATTTCAATGGCAGAAAGAGAATACCAGCCCATACCTGAGCTAACTACTAAAGCCTCCCCCATGCTGAGAGTTGTGAAGTTTGAAGCAAGTCCCGCTCCTAAAAAGGTTCCAAAAACAGTGGTAAGAGGAAGAAACCATATTATTTTTCCAAACTCTTTAAGCTTTGAAAAAATTCCGCTGTTTCTTCCCATATCTATCCCCACAAAAAAAAGCAAAAAGACAAGACCAGCATCCATGAGATAATCCGAGAATCCCAAGACAGCTTGATTTTTAAAAAAATAACCCAAAAGCATTCCCACAATAACAGATACAGATATTCCTAGCATTTTGCCTCACCTCTTTTTCTCAAAAATTTAAAAACCAAAAATGTAAGAACCACACTAAAAGTTATTGCGAAAAAGGAAATTAAAAAACTCTCCATTCCTATTCTATGGAAATTAGCCAGTATTTTTTCATCTCCTCCTATCTTATACCCCATTGTACCTAAGAGTAAAAACAGAGAAAAAGTTTGAAATTTCACTGCTCTTCTCTCTACAGATTTGGGAATCATTCCTTTTTTAGAAAGAAAAAATCCCAACATTATAACTGCCACATAAACCAATATTCTTACCATAACACCCTCCTGATTTTTTATTTAATTTTACACCTCAGTATATCATATCTTGTTCGCAAGTAGCTATCCCTGGAACAATAAATATGATATAATTTAATATATTAAAATTTAATCGGAGGATCAAACATGGATAAAAAAAAGAGTATTCAGGATATTAAAGAAAAAAAAGACCTTATTTTAGGAAAATTATCAGGTTATTACGAAGAACTTTTTCAACTGAACTGTGAGCAGGTAAAACTGGAATATAATTTTCCAGAAAATTATAAGTTAAGAAAATTTACTCTAGAGAATGAAAATGGAAAACTTCTAACTTTCGGAAAAACCAATTTAAAAAAAGGAGATCTTTACCATTGTGAAATCTGGGCTTATCAACTTAAAAGAAACGGAACTTATTACACTCATCCTGAGTTAATATCTTCAGGAAATCTTTCTAAACTTAAATGGTCAGAAACAGAATAAATCAGGAGGTTTTTAGATTATGCTTTTACAGCTTTTTATCACATTTTTTAAAATCGGCATCTTTACTTTTGGGGGAGGGTATGCCATGATTCCCCTTATAGAAAAAGAGATTATGGAAAATAAAAATTGGATTTCCAAAGATGAACTTATGGAAATCATCGCCATATCTCAAATGACTCCAGGTCCTATAGCTACCAATGCAGCAACCTTTGTGGGAAGAAAAATGGGGGGAATTTCCGGGGCGATTGCAGCCACTGTCGGAGTTGTTTTCCCTTCCCTCATTATAATCACAATAATCTCTGCTTTTTTCTCAAAGAATTTCAACAATGTCTATATCCAAAAAATCTTTACAGGAATGAGAGCAGGGATTACAGCCTCTATTTTTCTGTCAGTAAAAAAACTGGCGACTACAGGAATCAAAGGGAAATCGGGTCTGATTATATTTTCACTTTCCATTCTTTCACTTATTTTCTCCCTTATATCTCCTTTTTCTCTTATAGGGATATTCGGTCTGGGAAGTATTGCCATGCATATGCTTTTCCAGAGAAAAAATAGAATTACCTCAGAAAAAGGAGGAGAATAATGATATATTTAAAACTTTTTTATGTGTTTTTTAAGATTGGAATCTTCTCTTTCGGAGGAGGTCTTGCTATGCTTCCAATGGTGGAAGGAGAGGTCTACAAATACGGCTGGATTACGGAACAGGACTTTCTAGATATAATCTCTATATCCCAGGTTACTCCCGGACCTATAGTGGTAAACACAGCTACTTTTGTAGGACATAAACTTGGAGGCATCGCGGGAGCTATCTCTGCCACTGCAGGGGTTGCAATGCCCTCACTTATCATAATCCTAATTGTTGCTGTCATTTTTGATAAGTTAAAAAACAATCCTTATAAAGAGGCTTTTTTCAGAGGTGTAAAACCTGTTACTCTTGCTCTTATTTTGTATGCAGGAATAATTGTAGGAAGGCCTACTTTTATAAAAAATCTCAATGGAAAATTTTCTTTAAATTATATTACATTTGCAATATTTATTGCTGTGATTTTTGCCAGCAACAGAATAAAACTTAATCCTGTTTTCCTGCTTTTAGGTTCTGGAATTATGGGGCTTATTCTTCTTTAAAAAAAACCGCTTGGAGATTTTTCTCTAAGCGGTTTTTTATTTTGTATTCTATTATTATCCAGCTATTACTCCTAACTTTACAAGAAGCATGGCAATTCCATATATAACTGGGAAAGTCAGAACTGTTCTCAGAAGGAAAAATTTCACTACATCTAAGAATGTAAATCCCATTTTTGAGTTTACAAGAATCATCCCTGTCTCACTTAAAAATATCAGTTGGGCAAAAGAGAGAGTTCCTATTATAAATCTTGCCACTTCACTTCCAGAGTTTTCAATAAAAAGTGCAGGAAGATACATATCTGAAAGTCCCACTATCATTGCAGGAGCCATAGCTTGGGAAACTTCACTGCTGAATCCAAGCATATTCAGAATAGGTAACAGAGGCATTGATATTATATTAAAAAACTGTGTATTTTCTGCTATTACAAGTCCTATAGTTCCTGCACACATAATTACAGGAATAAATGTTATATATATTGTCAGAACTTTAAAAAGCGAATCTTTTATCAATTCAATTTCAGAAGTATTGGCTGCGGTTTTAGAAGCCAGTTTCATTGCATATCTGATGCTTATTTTCCCTTCATCAGCTACCACTGCTTTCTCATAATATTCATCCTTAAATTTTTTAAGGGGCAGTCTTGCTATTACAAACCCTGCACATACTGTGGCTATCACTATAGTTCCATAGAAATATCCAAAAATATGAGAAAATTTAAGCATATCCGATACCACTGCAGCAAAGGAGATTCCCACTATGGAGAAAGATGTCGCTATTACTACCGCCTGTCTCTGAGTATAGTATCCCTTTTGATACTGCTGATCAGTTACCACTATTCCTATTGTCCCGTCCCCTACAAAGGATGCAAGAGCATCAATTGCTGCATATCCCGGAACTTTAAAAACTTTCCTCATTACTGGTGCTATCAATGTTCCCACAAATTCCACCAATCCGAAAGATGTAAGAAGAGGCATCAGCATAATTCCCACAAAAAAAGTTACCATAAGTGGTGGAAGTAGATCAGTTGCCATAAGTCCACCAGTAGCATCTGAAAGAACAGCCTCTGGTGCCATTTTGAAAGTAACTAAAATAAACAAAAGAGAACCTGTTACTCTAAGAGCTGCACTGATTTTGTCTGTGATAAAAAGCTCTTCTAAAATTTTGTCATCAAATTTCTTTTTGAAAAGCCCTAAAACTGTTCCAAAAATAGTGACTGTTGAAAAAGCTAAAATAAGAACTTTTACCCATTCAGTATAACTGTTCAGTACAAAATTCTTTATGTGTCCCATAAGTATTGCCGATTCTCCTCCAATAACTACAGGAGCCAGAAAGGCCATTATTC
Source organism: Fusobacteriaceae bacterium (assembly GCA_051646055.1). Classification (GTDB taxonomy): domain Bacteria; phylum Fusobacteriota; class Fusobacteriia; order Fusobacteriales; family Fusobacteriaceae; genus JAGNZR01. The sequence continues at coordinate 41,400 of JBOFCM010000068.1, read as the reverse complement.
CAACAAGGGAATAGATTCCAAATTTTAAAGTGTGTATCATTTAATACCTCCAGAAATTTTTTACAATTTCTGCCAACTAACCTATCTCCACAGTGTCTAGAATATGTAGAAATAAAAAAGGCATACTCTAAAAAGTATGCCGAATGAGAACCTATCACTTAAGCGTATTGCTATGGCAGCTTTGCAATACTTAATCCACAGTTTTTATGTCATCAACGCCATCGGCCTTAGGCTCCGAACATAGAAGTGGACTAACCTCATATCTAATTGTAGCTTAGTATACAATAAATAATTGGTTTTGTAAAGTTAAAATTAACATTTTTTATTATTTTATAGATTATCTAATCCAGTTTTAAGGTCAGTTATGATATCCGCTGCATTTTCAATCCCTACAGAAAGTCTGATCAGTCCATCTGTAATTCCAGCTTCCAGTCTCTCTTCTCTAGTGTACGGGGAGTGAGTCATTGATGCAGGGTGCTGGATAAGAGTTTCACAATCTCCCAGACTTACTGCAAGAGTGCAAAGCTCCAAGCTGTTCAGAAGTTTCTTTCCAGCTTCCACTCCACCCTTAACTTCAAAGGCTATTATTCCTCCAAATTTTCTCATCTGTTTTTTAGCAATCTCATGACCTGGGTGGTTAGTTAGTCCTGGATAGTAAACAGCTTCAACATTAGGATGAGTCTCTAGGAACTTAGCGATTTCCATGGCATTGTCACAGTGTCTCTCCATTCTGATCTCTAGAGTTTTTAATCCTCTTGTTACAAGGAATCCTTCGAAAGCTCCCAGTACTGCTCCTGTGAAATCTTTAACTCCTTCTAATCTAACTTTTAACATATCCTGCATATTTCCAACCACAAATCCTGCGATAACATCTCCATGTCCGTTCAGATACTTTGTTGCAGAGTGAACAACTATATCTGCCCCAAGAGTTATTGGATTAGTCAGGTATGGAGTAGCAAAAGTGTTGTCCACTACAACCTTCATCTTTCCATCAGCTATCTTTGCAATCTCACTGATATCTACAATTTTTAGATTAGGGTTAGCAGGAGTTTCAAAGTAAAGCATTGCCGTATTCTCTTTTATAGCTCCTTTAACTGCTGCGATATCACACATATCCACAAAATCAACTGTTACTCCAAATTTTGTAAGTCCGTGACTCATTAAAGCATATGTACATCCGTAAAGAGTTTTATCTGCCACTACGTGATCTCCAGCTTTTAAGAAAGTCCAGAATACTGCCGCGATCCCTCCCATACCTGAAGCAAAAGCCACAGCAGCTTCAGCTTTCTCAAGTTGGGCTATCTTTCTCTCCACTACATCTAAAGTTGGGTTTCCTAGTCTTGAATATATATGTCCTCCCTCTTCCAGAGCAAATCTTCTTCCTCCCTGCTCTGCTGTATCAAAAACAAAAGTTGATGTTTGATAGATTGGAGTTGTTAAACATCCGAAGGGATTTTTCTCTGCTCCTGCATGTACTGCTTCTGTTCCAAAACCTGTAAATTTTTTTTCCATATTTTTTTCTCCTCTATAAATTTTATTATTCCATGTCATTATTCTATTACTAAGATAAACAAATTGCAACCCTTCCCATATAAAACTGTTATGTAACACTTTTTTCATTGATAATACAAAAACAACATGATAAAATCAATTGAATAGGAGGTTTTTATGACAAAGACAGAGATAACCATGAACAAAAATATAGATGAAAGTTTTTATAAGCAGATATTCAACAGTATAAAATTAGAGATTGCCTCTGGGCACTTTCCGCCAGGAAAAAAACTTCCCTCTCTCCGACACACAGCTCTAAAATTTAATATAAGTATCCAGACAGCTCTCCAGGCCTATAATCTTCTGGAGGAAAATGGCTATATCGAAAAAATTCCTGGAAAAGGTTCCTTTGTAAAGGAACATAATAATTTTTCTATGAATCAGGGGCTATCCTCTATTATCGATAACTTCAGATACGGGCAGGGAGGAAAACATGAGTTTATAGATTTTTTCAACGGAACTCCGAGCTCTGAAAATTTTCCATCAGAACTCTATAAACAGTTGGCCTGTGAAGTCATTGACCAGTTCGGAGGGGAGATCTTCGAGTATCAGAATGTACAGGGACTTCTCTCCCTTAGAAAACTTTTGAGCGAGGAACTGGAAAAAGATGATATTTTTGTTACTGAAAAAGATATCCTTATAACCTCAGGGACTCAACAGGCTTTGGAAATTATCATCCGTGCCTTTTCCTCTGAGAGAAAACCTGTAGTGGCCCTTTCTGCTCCTACCTACCTAAATGCTCTCAATCTTTTCCGGGATTCCTGTAAAGTTATCTCTGTAGATCTGAAACATGAGGGTTGGGACATGGATGAGTTTCGAGCTCTTCTTCAGAAAGAGAAGATAGATTTTGTCTATGAGGTAATAAATTTTCAAAATCCCACAGGAGTTCTCTGGAGTCTAGAAAGGAGAAAAGAGCTTCTTCGGCTAGCTCAAAAATATGATTTTTATATAATTGAAGATGATAGCTTCAGAGAGTTTTACTATACTGAAGATAAGCCCTTCCCCCTTAAAAGTCTGGACAGAATGGGCGATGAAAGGGTTATCTATCTCAGAACTTATTCCAAAAGTATTATGCCGGGAATATCCACAGCTCTTATGCTCCCCCCTCCCAATTTCATGGAAAAAATACTTCTTACCAAATATAGTCTGGATACAACAACTTCAGGTCTAAATCAGAAAATTTTAGAAAAATTTTTAGAGAAGGGATATTTTCAAAAACATACTGAAAATCTGAGAAAAGTTTTTAGAGAAAAATGTTTTCTTATGGTGGAGCTACTGAAAGAGATTCCTGAAATTGAGATTCTCAACTATCCTCAGGGAGGATTTTTTATCTGGATAAAGCTGAATGAAAATATTCCTGAAGATATTTTTTACAAAAAATGCAGAGAGAAGGGAGTGTCTCTCCTCCCTGGAAAAATTTTCTATCCCCAGCTTCCAGATTCTGGGAGAATACGTCTAAGTTTTGTGGGCAGTAGTTCTGAGAATATAAAAAAAGGGATTCAGATTATAACTGAAACCCTTCATTCTCTATTACTCTCCGATTCTCACTAGGAAACCTTTCAGGTACTCGGTCTCTGGTACTGCTACAGAGACTGGGTGACACTGACTCTGATGAAGTTGATTTACTATAACTGCACGTACTCCAGCATCTTTAACCGCATAAGCCAGAGCCATTCTTAGGTCTGAGCTCGTCACTGCACCACTACAACTGTAGATAGCCAGTAAACCACCGTTTTTAGTCAGCTTTATTCCATTCAGAATTATATCTTTATAGGCCTTCAATGCCTTATCTAAATCTCTTCTGTTGGGAGCCAGTTTTGGAGGGTCTAGATTTACGATATCCCACTTACGTCCCTCTTTTGCCAGATCTCTCAGAACCTGAAAAATATTTCCTTTGATATATTCTACACCCTCATACCCCGAAAGATTTTTCCGAGCCACATTGAGTACATCCTCACTGACATCTATAAGTGTAGCAGATTTTGCACCTTTTACCATGGCATGTAGAGAAAAACCTCCCGTATAACTACATACATCTAGGAAATCTTTGCCTTTTGAAAGAGCCCCCATAAGTATTCTGTTATCTCTCTGATCTGAATAAAATCCTGTTTTCTGACCTTTCAGGTCTATGGTGAACTTGGCATCTCCTTCATAAATTTCAATCTCATCGGGTACATCACCGAAAAGTATTCCAGATTTTTCTTCCAGTCCTTCAAGTTTTCTTCCGTCTCCCTCACTTTTCTCATATATTCCTAAGAGCCCCGGTATCTCTCTCTTAAAAGCTTCTACCAGAAGATTTTTATCCCTTTCCATTCCCATAGTTGAAGCCTGAACCACTAAATAATCTCCGAAACGGTCAACTATAACTCCAGGAAGAAAATCTGACTCACTGTGAATAAGTCTATAGCCGTTGCTTCTTATCCCCAACATCTCTCTCAACTGAAGGGCTTCTCTTACTTTTTCACAGTACCACTCTAAATTAACTTTTTTCTCACCATTTTTCTCCAGCATACGCACCATTATTTTAGAACTTTTATTGTAATGTCCGTAACCTATAAACTCTTTTCTAGAGTTATAAACTTCTATAATACTCCCCGCTTCAGGATTTCCCTCTATCTTTTCCACTGCTCCTGAGTATATCCAAGGGTGACCGCTATACCAAAGTTTTTCTCTGTCTTTTTTTATAAAAATTTTTCCCAAATTCTCACGTCCTTTATCTTATGGAATATATACTCCTACATTACATGTTAGCCTTTTATATCTAAAAATGCAAATATTATTTTACAAAAAAAAGAGTACAAAGAATGCACTCTTTTTCACTGCACTATTTTTTTATAAATTTTACTGCTTCCTCTCCAGCTATTCTTCCGAATATAACAGCAGCACTGTAAGCAGCATTAGAACTCACAACTTCTCCAGCTGCATAAAGCCCTTCAACTTTTTTCCCATCTTCTGAATAAACCTGAGTTTTTTCATCAGCAACAACTCCACCTCTTGTCATATGAACAGCTGATTCAACCTGTACTGCATAGTAAGGTCCCTCTGTCCTGATCTCTCTTGTAAAAGGTTTTACCCTAAATGGATCTGCTATTTCACCACGGATTGCAGCATTGAAACTTTCCATTGTCTTTTTAAGGTTCTCAGGATTGATTCCCATCACATCTGCTAACTCTTCTAAAGTTTCTGCTTTTGTATGGAGACCTGCAGCTGTATGCTTTTGAAGACGGTAGCTTGACTTATAAAGATTTTCATCATATACGTAAAAAACCTCACTATCAGGCTGATCAAGTATTTTTTTAGCAGTGGCCTGTCTTGTAGCATAAGTTATCTGTTCACTGGTAAATCTCTCTCCATTCTTATTCACAAGCATAAACCCGTCTCCTCCACCTGTAAGATCTCTAGTAGCTCCTATGATGAAAGGGAAAATATTTATTACATCCAGATTAGCTGTGGCTATCCCATGTTGCTGGAAAACAGGGATAAAATCTCCTGTTGCACCTATCTGATTAGAAGTCTGGAACTCCTCTGTTCCCGGGGCATATTTAGCTAGAAGCTCCTTGTTTGCCGAGAATCCTCCTGTTGCCATTACAACAGCCTTAGCTTCTATCTCATAAAAGTTATTTCCATTCTGTACTTTGATACCTTTAACAGTACCCTTATCCATTAAAAGATCTAGTCCTTTGGTGTTTGTTCTCACATCGATTCCTAAAGCTTTCACTTTTGCTTCCATACCGTCTTGAATATGAGCTCCAGCATACTGATCGGCTTCAGCCATATGTCCTCTTTTTCCATAATAATGATTCAGCTTAATTCCCATACTTCTCAGCCACTTATCCAGTATTGCTGAACCTTGAGCCTGAGCTCTTGTTCTCTCTGGTGAATCCATGGAATTTGAATTATCTGCTATCAGTTTTTCTACAGAATCTTGGACTCCAGCTTTTTTCTCAGCTTCAGAATTGATAAGATCATAGAAGTTCATATCATATTTTCCGTTCCCACTCAGTATATCCAGTTTTTCTATAACTATTATATTCTCTAGTCCCGCTTCCTTGGCAGATATTGCCGCAGCAAGACCTGCTGGTCCTCCTCCAACTATTAGAAGATCTGTCTTAACTGTCTCCAGATTGGCTACCGGTTGCTCAGGTCCCTTTGTTCTCAGGTTTATAGTTCCAAACTCTTTCCCTTCTGATTTCAAAGCCTCAGCTACAGCTTTTTTTATTCCTGTGGAAGTGTAAGTTGCTCCTGACACACTGTCAACTATAGGTGTCTGACTCTTCAGTATTCTCTCTTTCATAATCGGGAACGTTCTGTCCACAATGTGCTGAGTATCCTTATGAGATACCAACTCAAGATCTTTTATCTGATCTCCTGCTGTGGTAACTTTTACTTTTATGTCTCCTGTAAAACTATTAGCTTTCCCTATAAACTCTTTTTCCTTAACTGAATTTCCACATCCTGTGAAAAATAAAGTTGAAAGAGTTATCATGGCTGTCAAAAAACTTTTTTTCATCTCTCTTACTCCTCGGTATACTTTTTCTTTATTAGCGTAATTCTCCCCATTTAATCTGAAAACACGTTCAAAAGTTCTGAAATTATACCACACTTTTCAAAATATATGAATACCTCAAGTAGAAACTATATAAAAAATATATCCTTCTGATGTTTGTTTTTAATGCTCAATATGTATGTTTTTGACTATATAGTCTAATTTCATTCTTAAAGTTTTTGTGATATAATAAAAACAGATTAAAAATATAAATCAGGAGGATCCATTTATGATTGAAAAAGAGCTGCTGGAAAGAGTTTTAGAAAAAGCCCTTTCCACTGGAGGAGATTTCGCAGAGATTTTTGCAGAAGACAGATGGGACAACAGTATCACCCTTATAGGAGGTAAGATTGAAAACTCCCTGTCAGGAAGAGATTACGGAGTTGGAATCAGGATAATTAAAGATCTTTTTGATGTCTATGCCTATACCAATGATTCCTCCGAAACCTCTCTTCTTACCCTAGCTACTGAGGCAGCTTCGGCAATAGAGGGCACTCCTGTTGTGAAACTTATATCTTTGGAGAAAAAAACAGTAAAGAATGTCAATAGAATAGAGATTATGCCCAATGATGTAAGCAAAGAAAAAAAAATAGCCTATATGAAAATCGCTGACAGATATGCCAGCGATTATAGTCCTCTCATTACCCAAGTTAAAGTTATATATGGGGACTACACCCAGAAAATTCTTATAGCTAACTCCCACGGGGAGCTTATTGAGGACGAAAGGGTGAGAACAAGATTCACAGTTCAGTGTGTGGCTTCCAAAGATGGAGATATGCAGACAGGTTACCTGGCTCCCGGAGCTGCCAAAGGATTTGAGTTTATAGAAAATCTAGATATAAAATATATCTCCCAGGAAGCTGCTCGTATAGCTGTTACAATGGTGGAAGCAGACCTCTGTCCAAGCGGACAGATGCCAGTAGTCATCGATAACGGATTCGGAGGAGTAATTTTTCATGAAGCCTGTGGACACGGACTGGAAGCCACCTCTGTGGCCAAGGGCACCTCTGTTTTCTGTGGAAAAGTGGGGCAGTTGGTTGCCAATCCTAAAGTTACAGCCATTGACGATGGAACCATGGAGAATGAGTGGGGAACTCTCTCTGTGGATGACGAAGGGAATATCCCTCAAAGGAAAATTCTCATCCAACATGGAGTTCTCAAGGGATACATGATTGATAAACTGGGTGGAAAAAGAATGGGTGCCCAATCTACTGGAAGCGGAAGACGTCAGAGCTATGCCTATCCACCTACTTCCAGAATGACTAATACCTTTATAGCACCTGGAACTGATAAGTTTGAAGATATGATACGTTCTGTGGAAAAGGGAATCTATGCAAAATATATGGGTGGAGGTTCGGTCAATCCAGCTACTGGAGATTTTAACTTTGCAGTCATGGAGGCCTACCTCATTGAAAACGGTAAGATAACAAAACCTGTAAAAGGAGCTACACTCATAGGAAACGGACCCAAAACTCTCCTAGAGATAGATATGGTAGGAGACAATTTTGCTCAGGCCCAAGGTATGTGTGGATCAGTAAGCGGAACTATCCCCACCAATGTGGGACAACCTGCAATCCGTGTAAGAAATATTACTGTGGGAGGAAGAAAATAATGAAAATAGAAAATTTCATAGATGAACTTTATACAGTTGCTTCAGAGTGCCAGGAGTTGGACGAATTTGAAATCTATTATTCCAGAGGGGAGAGCTTTTCAGTCAAGGTATTCCAAGGAGGAATAGATTCCTATAAAAATGCCAAAGGTCTGGGAGTTTCCCTGAGAGGTATCGTAAGAGGAAAAATGGGATATTCCTATACTACAAAAATCTCTCAAAAATCTATCCATGAACTCATAGCCGAAGTCCTTAACAATGGAAAAGTTCTAGAAAATCGTGACAGAGTCGAAATCTACCCAGGCTCTTCCCAGTATGTTCCCGTAGAAAATTACAGAGAAGATTTTCAGGAAGTTACCCCAGAAGAAAAGATACAATTTGCCAAGGATATGGAGGAGTACGCCAAATCTCTGGACAGCAGAGTGGCAGTTGTGAATTATTCACTTTTCCAATCAGGAAAGGGTGAGAGAGTTCTCAGAAACTCCCAGGGTCTCCACTTGAGTTCCAGCAGTAATTCGGGGGCCGCATATGTCTCTGTGGTTGTCAGAGAGGGGGAGGAAAATAAAACCGGATCAGCTTTCATAACAGGAAATGATATCGCAGACTATGATCACAAAAAACTTGCAATTCAGGCAGTAGAAAAAGCATTGGAAAAATTGGGAGGAACTCCGGTAGCAACTGGAAAATATCCTGTTATTTTCAAATCTGAAGCCTTTACCTCCCTTTTAGGGTCTTTTATGGGAATTTTTTCAGGAGAATCTGTGGACAAAGGCCTCTCTCTTTTAAAGGGAAAAATAGGAGATAAAATTTCTTCTGAAAACTTTACTCTAGTGGAAAATCCTTTTATGGAAAAAGGGAGTTCTTCAAGAGGGTTTGATGATGAGGGAGTGGCAACTGCCTACAAAAAAATTATAGATGGAGGAGTTCTTACCACGTATCTCCATAACTTAAAGACAGCTAGAAAATTTGGAGTCCAGCCCACAGGTAATGGTTTCAAGTCTTCCTATGCTGGAAGTGTGGGAATATCTGCTACGAACATCTACGTGGAAGAGGGAGAGTTCACTTGGGAGGAGATAATAACAAAAAAGAATGAAGTTTTAATACTGACAGAGCTTGCAGGTCTTCACAGCGGTTTGAATCCTGTTTCTGGAGATTTTTCCCTTTCAGCAGAGGGATTCCTCTACAGAGATGGAAAAATGGTTCATCCAGTTACACAAGTTACAGTAGCAGGAAATTTTTTCCAGCTTCTGAAAAATATCGAAGCTCTTTCGGATAAATTAGAATTTAGCATGGGAGGAATCGGTTCTCCCGCTGTTCTTATAGGAGAGCTTTCAATATCAGGAAAATAAAAGGAGATAATAGATGAATCATGTTTTAAATATTTTACAGAATACAGCCCTTACTTACAAACAGCAACTGCTTCAGCTGGCAGGACAGGCTGAAAGTACTCTCCAGGTTTTGAATATAGACGGAGATACCCAGGAACTTTTAAATAAAAATATTATCTGTTCTATGTTTGAGGGAAATGCTCCCTACAGACCTAGATACATTATACCAGATTATGAAAAACTTCTCAGTGAGGGATGTTCATTCCTGGATCTCCAACCCCCAGAAGATATCTGGGAGGCTACAAACAATCTCCTGATTTTCTATAATCATGTACCTTCAATCACATCTTTCCCTGTTTTTTTGGGAAATCTGGATTCGCTTCTGAATCCCTTCATAAAGGATGAAAAAGAGGCTTATAGAGCCATCACTCTTTTCCTTAAGCATGTGGAGAGAGTCTTTACAGATTCCTTTGTCCATGCCAATATAGGTCCTTATGAAACTAAGGCTGGAAAAATTCTGCTGCAGGTTATGGATGAACTTCAATCAGATATCCCAAACCTTACCCTTAAATATGACAAGGAAAAAACTTCAGAGGAATTTCTGGAACTCTGTCTAAAAAATGCCATGAACGGTTCCAAACCAAGTTTTGCCAACCATAAGGTTTTCACTGAGGACTTTGGTACAGAAAAATATGCCATAGCTAGTTGCTATAACGGACTTCTCATAGGAGGAGGAGGGCACACCCTTGTGAGACTTGTGCTCTCGAGATTGGCTCAGGATTCTGAGAATAGAGAGGATTTTCTAGAGAAAAAACTTCCCTATGCAGCAAAAAAAATGCTAGGTTATATGGATGAGAGAATCAGATTTTTGACTGAAGATACCTCTTTCTTCAAAACTAATTTTTTAGTACAGGAGAAATTTATTAACAAGGAACTTTTCAAGGGAATGTTCGGTATCGTGGGACTGGCTGAGGCTGTAAACCATATTCTCCAACTGGAAAACAGGGAAGGACGATTTGGACATTGTCAAGAAGCTGACCAACTGGGACTTCTTATAACAAAAAAACTTCATGAGCTCGTGAAAAATCATGGTGATCATATCATACTCCATGCCCAGGTAGGTATTGACACTGACACTGGAATATCCCCAGGATGCAGAATTCCAGTCGGAGAAGAGCCAGAAATTTTTCGTCATATAATCCAGTCAGCACCTTTCCATCAGTATTTCCCAAGCGGGATAGGGGACATCTTTGTCTTCGAAGAGACTTATAAAAAGAATCTTTCTGCTCTGGGAAATATAGTGGATGGGGCCTTTTCATCTGGTATGAGGTATATATCTCTCTACGGTTCAGACTGTGATGTAGTCAGAGTTACAGGATATCTGGTTAAAAAATCCCAAGTAGAAAAACTAGAGAAAGGAGAGGCAGTAAAAAATAACTCCACTGTTTTCGGAATGGGAGCTAAGAATGGAAGCAGGGCTTTCGATAGAAAATTGAGAGGATAATATGGCAATAGTAAATAAAATTATAAGATTTTCATGCATAGATGGTCCTGGAAACAGAATGGTTATATTTTTTCAGGGATGCAACTTCCGTTGCACCTATTGTCATAATCCTGAAACCATAAACCACTGTCTAAACTGCGGAGTCTGTCTGGATACCTGCCCCAGTCAGGCTCTCTCTAGAACAGGAAATAAAATTTTCTGGTCAGAAAAAAAATGTACCCATTGTGACAGATGTATAAATGTCTGTGGCAATCTTTCCTCTCCCAAAACTAAAGATTACTCTGTGGAAGAACTCTTTACAGAAATAAAATCAGTATCCCCTTTTATAGAGGGAATAACTGTAAGTGGAGGAGAAGCCACACTGAATATCTCCTTCCTAGCTGAACTCTTTAAAAAAGTTAAAAGTGAGCTGAATCTTACATGTTTTGTGGATACCAATGGCGGAACAGATCTCTCTCTTCATAGGGAATTTTTAGAAATCACAGATAAGTTTATGCTAGATATTAAAAGTATAGATCCAGCAGAGCACATAGCAGTTACGGGACAGGATAATTCCGCTGTACTCAAAAATCTCCAGCTTCTTCTGGATACGAATAAACTCCATGAGGTGAGAACTGTGGTTGCTCCCAATATGGAAAATGAAAAAACCATATCCGCTGTAAAAGAGATAATAAAAGGCCAGTATCCTTATAAACTGAATCTATACAGAGAACATGGGGTAAGGGAAGAGGGATTACAATTTCATAAAATAAAGAAATAACAAAGAGGCAGAGGGAGTTACCCCTTCTGCCTCTTCTGATTTTTTCAGTATTAGAAATTAAGCTTTTTTATGAGCCAGAGATTTGTAAAGTCTCCTATCTCATCGCTCTGATATCCTGCTCCACCCTTTGAGTTGCTCAGGTAGATATTTTCAACGCCGTTTTTCATCAAATTTTCCACAAATTTCAAACTTTGTCTGAGTGGAACATCTGTATTGCCTACTCCATGGACTATGAGAGCTGGAGCTGTTTTTTCATTTATGTAGTACATCGGACTCGCCATCTCTGTAAGTATTACTTTTTCCCAGTAAGGGGATTTAACATTTCTATCTTTTCTCAGTTTTCTTATCAGCTTCATTCCCTGGTCAGGAGAATCTCCGAAATCTATAAGAGCTGCCTCCATAGCCTCATTGGAATCGAATTTTTTTATCGCTTCTTCTCTAGAAAGAATCTTACTACTCATATCCGGAGAAAGATTCATCAGATCCGTCACCGCTCCAAAAACCGCTGTAGCCTTTACCATTGTATTCTCTTCCTTATAATCTCCTACTTCTCCAGCAAACTCCCTTCTCTCCTCTGTGCTTCCCAGCATAAGGGCCAGAGATCCTCCAGTATCCTCACCTATTGCAGCAAAAGAATCTTTTAATAGACCATATTTTTCACTGTTTCCCTTAAGATATCTCACAGCACCTTTGATGTCATGAATTTGGGCTGGAAAAGGGGCTTGAAGAGCATCCCGGTATTCAGGGACTGCTACTGTAATTCCTTTTCCTGTAAGCTCCTTTATTTTTTTAAAAAGTTCATTGTTTTCTAAGTCAGTTTTTTCCAAAAGCCAGTTTTTCCCAGGTATATAGATTACCACTGGTGTTTTTGCCTCAAAATTCTGAGGACGGTATATATCCACCTTCAGCTGGATACTTTCTCCCTCCCTGTTAGGTACCGTGGCAAAGATCTCACCCCTATACTCATTCAAGTAAAGAGATTTTTTTATCTCTGTCCCTGCTTTTCCCTCACTTTTAAGACTGCTATCCCCTGTCTTTATATCTACTTTCAATATTTCTTGAAAAATTTCGGGTTTAAAATAATATAATCCTCCCCCTGATAGGGCTAGAATCAAAACAAGAGATAAAAATATATTTCTTCCTGTATGACTTTTTTTCTCTCTAAAATTGTACATAAAAACTCCTTTCTCCTATTTTTTTAATAGGTCTCTTATCTCTTCCAAAAGCTTTACATCTTTTGGATCTTCCTTTACCTCTTCTATTTTTTCTTTTTCAGCAAGTGCTCTTTTTTTCACGTTCTCTATAAACTTTATAAACATATATACAGAAAAAGCTATAAACAGAAAATCTATACCTGTCTGAATAAAGTTTCCGTAATTTACAGTAAGAGCGGGAATCTCTCCCTGAGCTTCTTTAATAGTATAAACTAGATGCTTAAAATTTATACCACCTGTAACAAGGCCTAAAAAAGGTGTCAGAATATCTGCCACAAATGATGCAACTATTTTAGAAAAAGCTGCACCTATAATTATACCGATTGCCATATCAAAAACATTTCCCTTAGCTATAAAATCTTTAAATCCTTTAAACATAATTTTACCTCCAAAAAAATTTTTTTTGTTTCCTAGAGATATATACTGGATTTTTTTATTTTATCTTTCTTCCTGGTAAAAATATTTTTTTAACAGATATACTCCCATAAGTCCGGCCACTATTCCCACCGAATCCACCAGTACATCGGTAAAAAGACCGGCTCGTCCTGGAATAAAAGTTTGATGGAACTCATCAGAGCAGGCATAAAAAAACGCCAGGAGTCCAGACCAGAGATATGGACTATTTTTTTCTATTGAAAAAAGATATCTGACAATACTCAAGGTAAGAATAAAATATTCTGTCATATGAGCACTTTTTCTTACAATCATACTGACTAACATCATATTTTCCCCATCTATATCTATACTTATGGGAAGATATGCCAGCAGAGCCACTATTATTCCGCTCTGTTTTGATGAGTCCTCTCCAGAACTGTGAGAAAAAAGGAAAATGACTACCATTATTCCCAAAACAATAAAAAGGTACCTGTTTATATATTTCTCTTTAAAACTCATCTGTCTCACCTCCCTCTTCAGTCTCGGGAAGTTCTATACTCATGAATCTGGAACTTATTTTATAAAAATTTTGAAGTTTCTCAGAAAGCAGAATATTTTCCACTGCCTTTTCATACTCCATAAGCTGAATATCATCCCATACTCCGGTTTTGTAATCCACTATGAGTATCTCCCCTCGTTGTTCCCCTTGAGGTTTTCTTATCATCATCCTGTCGATTCTCTTCTCTTTCTCTTCCAATTTTATGCTAAATTCTGAGTGGATATAGTCCCATTTTTCTGAAAAGATATCTCTATTTTTTTCCAAAGAGTTTTGAAGTTCCTGACTTTCAAGAATTTTTTTTAGATTCTCTACTCCCAATTCTCCTCCGTATTTTGAAAGAGTATTTTTCTTACTTTTTTCCTGCTCCTCGAGATTGAGATATTTTATGTTTTCCAGATAATAGTGAATTGCTGTACCCAATATTTTCCTATGCTGACGATTATGAGATGTTCTCAGAAACTCCTTCTGTTCCTGAAGATTTTTTTCTTTTTCCTCTTCTGAAAAAGATGAAAGATTGAGATCTAAAACTATCTCTGAACTTTTTTGGTTTTCCTCTTCTACAGAATCTCTTTTCTTATTCTGAAACTCTCCAGTAACTGTAGGAAGGGTTTTCAAGGCATGAACCAGATAATCTTCAGTTTTGCAACTACCAAGCACTATAAAGAGGTTCCGTTTAGCTCTTGTGAGTCCCACATACCATGTATTTATCTTTTCTTGAAGTTTTTTTAAAGGGAGGTCATATAAAAATTTGTACTGTGAAAAAGATTCTCCTGTATCCCCTAATATGAGCCCACGACTTTTCTCATTGAGAATAATAAAGTTTTCAAGCTTCTCATAATTTTCATCCAGTTTAATCTGAAAATCAAGACCTCTGTCTCCTCTGTCTCCCTTGGAGTTATGGATAAAAAATACAGTGTCGTATTCCAGCCCTTTAGAACCGTGGATTGTAATAAGAGTTACAGCATTTTCATCCTCCACACTTATCTGAGAAAAAAGTGAGCTACTGGGATTATTTTCTGCTGTTTTCACAAGATTTTCCACACGTTTAAACCCTCTGCACAGCTCCATAAATCCATAGTAATTTTCTATGTCACTGCTACTTCCAAATTTATCCAAAGGAGAAAAGTTTTTAAAAATTTCAGGGATTACATATCTGCTCTCTCCTCCCTGTTTCTCATAGTTTTTTCTGGTTTCCCTAACTCTTCTCAAGATTTTCATCAAGAGTTCCGATATATTTTCCAGATTTTCTTCCTTACCTGCAAGATAGTTTTCTATATCTGCCCTTTTCTTAAAAAGTTCTTTAAGATCGCTGTTAGAAATCCCCACTCCGTCATCCCTAAAAAACTCCATAAGTGAAAAGTAATCCTTATAGGCTAGATATTTCAAAAATCTATAAACTCCTCTATTTGCTCTGTGCTGAAATATATTTTTATTGGATTTCAAAGTGAACGGTATATGGAGATTGGAAAGTCTGTTCCCCATCTCTACCAGCTCTTTTCCTGTCCTGGCAATAACCGCTATTCCTCTGTAGTCTCCATCCATCCTCTCCTGGAGTATCTGACATATTTTATCTAGATGGTTCTTTTCCTCTCCCTCATCTGAGTAAACAGTTTCAATGTAGGATTCCTCATCTTTTACAAAATTTACCGGAATAAATTTCCACTCTCCTCCGTTTTCTGTCTCATAAATTCCAGAAATTTTTCCGAAGAGCTCATTGGTAAAATTCACAATATTTTTCCTACTACGATAGCTGGTATCCAGATTATCCTCACGTCCAGGAAGTATCTCTGGAAGTTTTTCAAAAAGTTCCTTCTCTCCTCCTCTCCAACTATAAAGACTCTGCTTTTCATCCCCTACACAGAATACTCTTCCAGCACTGCTACTTATAGCTTTTAGTAGTTTCCACTGAAGGATGCTGGTATCTTGAAACTCATCTATAAACAGGGTCTTTATCTCTCCGTCAAAAAGTTCTTGAAAATAATCTGTAACTTTTCCATCCTTTATCAGTCCCACTCTCTCGTCCTGATAGTTCATATAGGTGTATGTGGATATATCACTAAAGGTTAACTTTCCTTCTCTAAGTTTTATCTCATCATAATTTCTGTACAGCTCATCTATAAATCCAAGAACCTCTCTTTCATACTTTATGATTCTGCTGTTATATATATCTATCCTTATCTTTTCACGAAGTTTTTCAGTTTTTTCTTTCATCTCTCCAAGAATCTCTTCACAATCTTTTCCACGGGTCTTTACTCCATTCCAGAGATTTTTTGCTATAAAGAGATCTTGATTTTTTTCTAGATAGTTGATTTTGTCCTCAGGATTTTTTAATTTTCCATATTCTGTAAAATCCTTTGGAAAAAAATCCTCCAGAGGTTTTTTCTTTATCAGGGCAATTTCATTCATATTTTTTATTATAGAATCTGCCACCTGTAAAGGAGTTGATGCGTCCCCTGGATAGGGCAGACTCTCTTTTTCAGGAATGTTCCCTGAATATTTTTCCTTTACCAGAATATACCTCCATCTCTCCTGAAGAAGACTCTGGAGAAGAGATAGATAACTGTCTAGATTTTTTTCCATATTGTTTCCCAGAAAACTTTTAAAAATACTGAAGGATTTTTTATCTCCAAAAATCTTCTCCAAAAGTCTTCCTGTAATCTCATTCTCTTCATCACTATCTATAAGAGAGTAGTTCTCCATACCGAGAAATGGAGCCACCACACTACGGAATATTCTGTTTATGAATCCATCTATGGTGTAGATTCTCAAACGATCACGATTCCTGCATATCTCTTCATAAAACTCCTTAAATCTATCTGTTTCAAAGTTTTCATGGGGATAAAGATTTTCTAGGGATTCAAGAAGAGCCTTTCTCTCTTTCTCTTCATCTTCATTCCTAATTTTCCCTGCTAAAACTCTCAGGAAATCTACTATCCTTTCCTCTATCTCCCCTGTGGCTTTTTTAGTAAAGGTCATTACCAGTATGTTTTTGTAGGACTCCCCTCTCAGAAGAGCTCCCAGATATTCTAGGGATAGTCTATAGGTTTTACCAGTTCCTGCACTGGCTTTTAAAACTGTCTTCACTATTTTTTCAACTCCCTTCTGCATATATTTATATAGGAACAGTAGGTACATATGCCTGTTTTTTCCGCCAGATGATAGCTCTCATCTAAAAGAAAATTATATATCTTTCCCCTCATCTCTTCTGCAGTTAAAACTTTTTTATCCTCTTCATACCATTCGGTTTTTCCAGTGATTACATTGAAAATGGCTTTTTCTGCTCTCTCATGACTTCCATAGAGCATGATAGCATAAAAATCCAGCTGTCTGTCATTTTTCTTTCCTGTCTTGTAATCTATTATACAGTTTCCAGACTGAGCTTCTATAAGAAGGTCTACTCTTCCTGAAAGATATACGTCTGTTTCATGGGAGATAAAGGGCTTTCTTTCTGTTCCGCTCTTTTCCGGTTGAAACCTTTCTATTCTTATTCCACTGTATTTTTTCTCCAGTATTCTATAAAAATCAGCTATATTCCCAACTATATTCTCTATCAGAATCTCCTGAAAATAATTGTCTAGATGGAGAGGAATCTTGTAACGGTTATCCCGGAAACTTTCTATCAGATTCTCCCTTATAAATTCATGACTCAGAAAAAAGTCTCCCCTGTCCTTGATCTCCTTATACTTTCTTCTGGCTATTTTTTCCAGGGTTTCATGGACAAAGATTCCCAAAAATTTACTGCTCATATTTCTTTCGTAGGATTCACTTACTGGGTTTAGAAGAAGAAGATTTTCCAGATAAAATCTGTAAGTACACCCTTCTAAATTATTGTAGGAATAGGCTCCCAGATGTATTCCCTCAGGATAATCCTCACACTCTTTAGGCAGTTCTCCATCCTCTTCTAATTTTCTAGAATAAAGCTCTGTTCCAGGAAGGGAGTTTTTCATTATTTCACGGCTGATTTTTTCTCTATTCTCCCGTTTCTGAAATTCTAGATTGTAGTGGATAATGAGCTCCTCTATAAAAGGGGATATTTTTAAATTTTTACCACAGAGAAGTACTGCTTCCCTGCAGGTGAAGATTGACTGGAAAAACCTGTATTTTTTAATCAGTTTCTCCTCCTCCCCTGTCATCATTCCCAGCTTTTTTTTCTGCTCTTCAGTGAGAAATATATCACCTCCAGCTCGTCCAGGAAGATTGTCGGCAGTCAAATCTGTAAAATATATCTTTCTCTCTCGCCTCTCCTTGGCAAGATTGAGGGATTTCACTACTGCCAGAGGAGAATCTCCTTCTCTTTCCAGGGATTTTATCTCTATATTATTCATATATTTAAGAATAAGGTTAAAAATATTCTTTGAAAGATCTTCAGAAAAAAGAGATTTAAACCCTCCTTTTCCATAGAGGTTCTCACTGCTCTGAGCAAGTTCCAGTGCTTCAAAGAATTTTTCCATAATATCTGTATATTCAGGTTCGATAATCTCCATTATCTTTATGTCTTCTCTGAAAAAGTTTTCAAAGTCATTCACTTTTTTAAATTTCCCTATTCTGCTTATATCCAGATATATTTTGTTTAAAACCTCTGTTATCTCCCATTCCAAATATTTTTTAAAAGAATCCTCTGCCATAATTTCTGGAGAATAGTATTTATAATCATCTCTAAGAAGTATGTAGAATTCTTTTATTCCCTGAGGTGTGATTCTGTAATTTGTCTGAAAACTTCTTTCGGTTATATATTCTTCCACGGTCTTAAGAGAAAGTGCACTCTTTAGCCTAGGTTCGCATGTGACCAAAATTTCGTAGAGCCCCTTAAGAAGAATATATATTTCGCTCTTATCCAAAGTCTCCAGGGCAGTGGTTCGAAAATAACCTGGAAATATCTCTGCCAGGGTATTTTTGTCTAGAACCGGTGTAAATATATCGTTTCCTTTTTCTCCCTGAAATTCCTGCAAAAGAGTTATTCCAGTATCCATTTTATCCTCTGTCTGAATAAGATTAATTTTTATTTTTTCTTCTGGAGCCATGGTCATCGTTTTTAGTTTAAATCTTTCCTCATCAAAATCCCCTTTCCTGCATTGAAGGACTATCTCTACAGGGACAATTTCAGAAATCCTTCTTATACTTTCCTGCTCTAGAGGATTAAATTCCAGTTGATCTACAAAAATAATTTTCTTAAAATTTTCTATATAATTCAGATTGAGATTTTCTATACTTTTTATCCAGTCGGCAGGAATAAAATTTCCTCTCTTTAAAAACTCTTCATAATATTCTTTAAGCAGATTAAATTTCTCTACTCTCTCTATTTGCCATTTTTCTAAGATGGAATAATCCTCAATTAAATTTTCTTTAGACTGACGGAAAAATTTAAAAAACTGGTCTGCAAGGGTTATGAAATCGTAATAGTTTTCCATACCCAATTTTTTCTTTTCCTCTCTATTTAGAGAAGAGAAAAGTGTCAACATTCTCTTCGCCTCTTTCAGTATGACCCTATCTGTAAGAAATATTTTTCCGTAAAATTCATCTATTGTACATACTTCCTGTGGCTTTCCGAAAAGGGATATCTTCTCTCTATCTGAATAATTTTTTTTCAACAGATAATCTGAAAAAACTATGAGAGTCTCTTTTTCTCTACTGCTTTTAAGAGAATCCATTAAGCTTTGGGAATAATCTATATATCTGAATCTTATATTCTCCACGGTTGCCTCCAAAATTTTTATTTATAATAATAGTATATACCAAAATCTACAAAATACCATAGGGAAATTTTATACAGAAATCCAAGGGGAGATGAAAGTGATTTATTCTAAACTTTGTGCTATAATCTACTTACCAACTGGAGGTAGACATGAAAAAATTAATAATAGCAGAAAAACCAAGTCTGGCTCAGAATATAGCCAGAGCTTTAAAAATAAACAGAAGAGGAGATGGCTACTTAGAAAATGACAGTTACATCGTTTCTTGGGCTTTTGGACACCTTTTTTCTCTAGCTGACGTGGAGGATTATATGGGCGTGAAAAAAGCCTGGCGAGATATTCACCTTCCTTTTGTCCCTGAAAAATTTCAATTTCAGCTTAAAACAGTAAAAAAAGGAAAAGAACGAGTCGTAGATTCTGGAGTAAAAAAGCAGTTTGAAACTCTAAAAAATCTTGCCTCTCGAGATGATGTGGATGGAATAATAAACTGTGGCGATGCTGATAGAGAGGGGCAGATAATAGGAGATATAATTATCTCCAAATTCAATCTAAAAAAACCTGTCTACAGGCTTTGGCTTCCAGATCAGACAGAGAAAACTATTCAATCGGAATTAAAGACTTTAAGAGACAATAGGGAATACAAAAATCTGGCAGATGAAGGCTATGCCAGAACATTTATGGATTGGCTGTTGGGGATAAATATTACAATCTATCTCTCTGTAAAATCTGGAAAATATCTCCCTGTGGGAAGGGTCCTTATCCCTATACTGAAATTTATCTATGATCGAGATAAAGCCATCAGTGAATTCCAGAAAGATGAATATTTCCAAGTGGAAAGTAAAAGTAAAAAAGATAATATAGTAATTCCATTAGTTATAAAAACCAAATATAAAACTCTAGACGAAGCTAAAAATTATGCTCTTCATCTGAATAAATTTCCAGGTATTGTAAAAAAAATAGAACGAAAAAAGATAGTCAGACAGCCTGGAAAACTTTTTTCTCTTTCGAAGCTCCAATCTTTTCTCTCTAAAAAAGAGAAAATAAACTTCAAGACCTCTGAAGAAATTATCCAGAAACTCTATGAAAATGGATATATAACTTACCCAAGAACAAATACAGAGTATCTGGCTGAAAATGAGAGGGAAAAAATCAAAGACATAATAGCCCACCTCAAAGATTACAACCTTATTTTTAAAGATGGAAAAAGATTTTTTGATGATACTAAAATAGAAAGTCACAGTGCTATAACTCCAACTACTAAAATACCCAATATCTCTTCACTTTCTGAAAAAGAGGCCATAGTTTATAAAGCTATTCAGAATCGGTTTATCTCTAACTTCTTAAATGAGGAAACTTTAACCGAAAAAGTGACTATAGAAATTTTAGTAGACAGTGAAAAATTTATGTTGAATGGAGAGACGGTTATAAAAGAGGGATTCTTTAAATTTGAACCTGAAAATTTGAAAAACAATCTTCCCTCATTCAGTGAAGGTGAATCTTTTAAAGTGAAATTCAAAGAATTAAAAAAAGAGACTCAACCTCCTAAACCCGTCTCTGAAGAGGAGCTGTCCAACCATTTGAAAAACCCTTTCAGAAAAGAGAAGCAAACCGAAGAGGAGGAGTATAAGGCAATATTAGAAGGAGTAGAGATTGGAACCGAAGCTACAAGAACCGGGATTGTAGAAAAAGCTAAATTTGTTGGATATATATCTCAGAAGGGATCCACTTATTCCATTGAAGAGTTAGGTAAATCGGCCATCGAATACCTGGATAAACTTCAAATAAATCTCTACAAAGAAAAAACTGTTGAATTTTCAAAACTCTTAAAACAGATTTATAATGGTAAAATTCCTTTAGAAAAAATTACTGAAGCAATTGAAAAAGAACTCTCTCTCATTGTTTCAAACAATATCTCGATTCCAAGAGCAGTTCCACAATACTCTTCAGATAAAGAAGTTATAGGAAAATGTCCAAAATGTGGTAAAAATATCTATGAGAGTGAGAAGAGTTTCTACTGCTCTGGATATCTGGATTCTCCAAAATGCAATGTGAGTATCTGGAAAGAGAATAAATTTCCCAAAACCAAAATTTCCAAAACCAGTGCTAAAAAACTGCTTAAAGGTGAACAAATTCTTATAAAGAATATTGAGGGGAAATTTGGAAAGTTTGATGGTTCTTATCTTTTAGATTTTTCTGGACAATATGCAAATCTAAAACTGGAAAGTTATGTTAAAACCCCAGTTAAATAACCACATTTTCATCTGTTTTCAAAGCCCCATTTTATGGGGTTTCTTTTTTTGAAGATATGAAAAAAGAGCTTCCATCTCTGGAAACCCTCAATTTCATTGACTTTTTTTGCCTTTATAAAATCGATTTTACAAAAATACAGGTACAAACACAAAGGTTAAGCTGTTAATCAACGCTATAAGGCAAATTACAGATTCTAAAAAATAATAATTATTTTAATATGTGAATAATTATTTTGATTCATTTGGAGATTTGTTAGTTTTTATGATATATTCCAGACAGTCTGTGCCACTCAGAGGTTTGCTGAACAGATATCCCTGATAAATACAGTTCCCCAGCTTGTCCAATATCTCCTTCTGTTCCATAGTTTCAACAAATTCAGCTACCATGATTATCCCTGAATCCTGACAGAGACTATACATAGACTTAACTATGTTTCTGCTAGTTTTATCTTTTGCTATATTTTTTATCAGACTTCCGTCCAATTTAATTATGTCTATATTGTATTTCTGAATGTACAGTATAGGATTGTATCCCTGACCGAAATCATCTATTGCCAGTTTAATTCCATAATTTTCTATTTCCTTCAGCTGTTTTCCAGTTATACGATCATCTGAGATGGCTAGATTTTCCGTTATCTCCAGTTTTATATCACTGCTTCTTAGTTCATATTTTTCTATAATATCTTTAACCCTTTTAGCAAACTTGGGATTTTTCAGTTGCAGAGTAGATATATTTATGGACATTGCCATATCCTTTATTCCTTTTTTATTCCACATATGTAGCTGGTTACAGGCTCTGTCTATAATCCACATTCCCAGTTCATCTATCATATCCATCTCTTGAGAAATAGTGATTATAATATTAGGAGGAATATTTCCTAAAACTTCATGCTTCCAACGGAGTAAGGCTTCCACTCCCACCACTTTTCCAAATCTGTTTACCTGTGGCTGGTATTCTAGATATAAATTTTTATCCCTATGCAGATCAGATGCCAAATCATTTCCTAGACCTCTAGCCATGGAACCTATAGAATCATTTTTAGTTGTAAGATATTTATGAATTTTGTTATCATTATATATCTCTTTCTTCAACTCTTCAAAGGTTGACTGGCTTTCATTTATCTGAATTTTATTTGATAGCTCTACAAAAGGTCTGTATATCATGACACCCAAAGAGATATTGAAAATCTGAAGTAAAATTGCATTTATGCTTCCTGTACTCAGGTAGGCATTTAAGAATATCGGAGTTATCCAGTTTATTTCGTTTACTGTAACTGGTACCATCCCCACTCCCATGGCCACATAGGATGTAAATGTGAACACAAGAGGGGTTAATATAAATGGAATAATATAGGCTGGATTAAATATTATAGCTATACCATATATTACAATCTCATTTATATTAAATATTCCTGGTACTACTGCAAGCTTGGCTATATTTCTATTATTACTATTGGTTTTTGTGATGAAAATCGCTATTATCAGACAGAGAGTAGCACCGCTTCCCCCTATATTTACGAAGGTATCGAAAAACTGCTTTGTAAATATTTCTGTTGCTGTTATGCCCTCTAAAACCGCAAGTTTATTCAATTCCAAATTCTTATCAAAAAAATTGGTATTCAGTATATCGAATATATTGGACCCGTGAATTCCCAAAAACCAGAACACATGGACACCTAGAACATAGATAATCATTGTGGGGATAAATTTATTAAAAAATAAGATTACGCTGTTAAATATCCCATTCCACAAGTGAAAGATATCATGGACTCCATTCCGTTCCAAGATTATTTTCAATGAAAAAAACAGTATTATTGTCAAGGCTGCCGGTATGAGGGAGCCTATAGAATCATTCAGTGTACTGTCATTACTATAATCGGTATTTTTTTTCTCTCTGTACAATAGATTACTGAAATACAGGAATATTTCACTGGAGAGCAGAGAAATTAAAACTCCAAATGCCATTCCTCCAGCTCCCAGTGAACTTATATCAATAACTTTCATATCGCTTGTAATCGATATAACTATTATAAAGGAAACTACCGCTGAAATTATAGAGTTCAGTTCATTTTTATTTTTTTTTGTATCTTTTATGCTGGCTAGAGAATGGCTGATAGTTAATATCAGAGGAATAGTAATTATTCCTAATGTATATCTCTGAATCATGGAGAAAAGAACCTTCCAATTTGATCCTGCAATTCTTATCATCAGCTCATTATATTTTTCAATTGGCAAATTCAGCATGACTGTTGTCAGGCATCCTATGATAACAATACTCTGGATTTTCAAAAATCCCATCCTAATTGCCTGAAGCCACCTATTTTTAGTAAGTTTATATAGTAACTTGTACATGGACTAACGTTCCCCCCTGGAATAAATTAATCCATTATAGCATATTTATGTCCAAAAAAACATTTTAATTTTCATTTATTTTTCAATACCTTTTTTTCCCATTTTTTTCAGTATTTTTTTAAAAGCCACCAAGCCTGTATCTGCTGATTTTATAAAACTCTCATCTATGGATTTGTCTATGAGTTTTTTTAATTTTTCTGTGTTTTTGGACAGTTCCCCACCGTGGAAAGAGTCCAGTGCTATTTTATAGCCCATTTCTGAAATACTTCTTCCCAAAAGGTATGTCACACTTCCGGCTACACCTCCCGTAACCACACTTCCTAAGCCAGGAACAGCCTTTTTCAGAAGATATTTTGCCAGAGCCCGTCCTCCCTGAGCTATTATTCTTTCTAAAAAAATTCCGGTTATAGCCTGTCCTGGAAGAATATTTTCCACTCCGTATATTTTAAAAATTTTAAGAATCATAGCTATCTGACCGCTGATTAGAATAGGAGCATCTGCAAAAGGGATGGGAACAGCCCCAACAGTAGTAGCTCCTGCAGAATAATATTTTATTAGGCTTTCAACTTCCTTTTTTTTCCTTTCTAGAGATTCCAAAAAAATTTTTTCTTTTTCTGAATTCATCTTTTAAAAGTCCTCGCCACAATTATAGCTAAAATTCCGTTCAGAAATATTCCAGGAATTCCCAAAGTTATATTTCTGCTCCAGATAGCATAGGTATATCCTGACAGAAAAAATATCAGAGTCAACGATGAGATTCTAGATATTATAATATTCACAAAAATATTTTTACCTCTCATATTGGCTAGTGAAAATATTATCCCTTCAAAAACCAAGACATAGGTCATCATCCCGCTTGGCATACCAAAAAATATATTATTCAGTACTGGAGAAAATAGAGCTATAGCCAGAAGATATCCTGGGCTCAGAAAAAAACTTCCCACAGAAAGAGATAAGAATATAGGCAGATATACCACACCGCTCAATCCCAGTGAATGGTAGAGTGTAGGAGCAAGAAGGCTTGTCCCTAAAAAGAAAGCAAGATATTTGGTTTTTTCATTTTTCAGATTTAGAGCTTTTACATTTATCATTGTTATTCTCCTTTAATTTTCTATATTTTTGCTTGAAGGGTTTCTGCCACATTTTTCAGTTCACTTATTATTTTTATTCCCTGAGGACATTGAGGCTCACATTTTCCACAGGCTTTACACTGATCTGCTCTGGCCCCTTCCTTCACAAACATCTCGTAGGATTTGGAAAACTTCTCCACATCATTGAACATAGAGGCATTATTATAGAATTCAAAGGCACCTGGAATATCTACACCGAAGGGACATGGCATGCAGTAATTGCACCCTGTACAGTTAACTTTTATTTTGTTCTTATAGAGTTTTTTAACTCTCTCTATACGGTCCAGATCGTCGTCATCCAATATTTTATCCTTAACTCTTTCTGCTATCTCTATATTTTCCTTTATCTGTCCAAAGCTACTCATTCCACTTAAAAGCAGAGTCACATTAGGGTGGTTCCATACCCAACGAAGTCCCCATTCTACTGGCTTGTACCCTTTGGAACTTCCCTCCCATTCTGCCATAATATCTGGTGATATATTATTTACAAGTCCTCCGCCCCTGAGCGGTTCCATCACAAATACACCCAGTCCTTTTTCTGTGGCATATTCCAATCCAGCTCTTCCCGCCTGGTATTCTGTATCCAGATAGTTATACTGTATCATACAGAAGTCCCAAGGATATGCATCTACTATGGTTTTAAATAGTGGGAGTTCATCATGGAAAGAAAACCCCACATGACCAACTTTTCCCTCAGCTTTTATTCTGTCCAAGAAGCTAAATATATCTGCCTCGGTCACATTTTTCCAGAAAACTTCTGTCAGCGTATGGACTAGATAGTAATCTATTTTATCCACACGGAGTCTTTTCAACTGTTCATTGAAGTAGTAGTCCAGATCCTCTTTTTTCTTAATCAAATAACTTGGAAGTTTTGTCACCACATTTACTCTGTCTCTCAATCCTGTTTTTTCCAGTATTTTTCCTACTAGAGGCTCACTCTCTCCTCCATGGTAACCCCATGCTGTATCTATGTAGTTTATTCCCTTTTCAATTCCATAGACCATCATCTCCTCAACCTGCTTCTCATCGATTTTTCCGTCTTCCATAAGAGGAAACCTCATACATCCCAAACCTAAAATTGATACAGACTCTTTTCCATTAGGTATTTTACGATAGTTCATCCAAATCCTCCCCCCAGATTTTTTTCAAAAATTTTTCCATAAGAGGCAGTCCCTCTTCCAAATCGTCTATCCCTTCCAGCATGGTTTCCACAGGGCATTTCCCATCTCCTGTCCTGTTTATTATATAGGGAGCTATCTCCTCATACTGAACTTTTATTCCCTTTTTTTCAAGAATTCCAAAAGCTTCCTGAGAGATAAGTCCTGTTTTTATCTCACTGCACCCTGCACTGCTCAATAACATTGCACTTCCCTTTCCTGTTACCTTATCCTCAATTTGGGTTTCTGCTGTAAATTCGATTCCCTTTTTATAAAACTGATAGGCAGGCATAATCCCAAATTTATTCGAAGTAAAAATAATCTCTCCATCTTTCACTGCTTGCAAACTAATTCCCCTCTCCATTTCTCCCCCCTTTTTTTATCTTCTATTTTTAAGTATAACTTATATTTTTTATTTTCACAATACTTGATGAAAATAAAAAAACTGAATCAAAGTCCAAGACTCCAATTCAGTTTGAATTTTATATTTGGTGCATGAAAAGGGACTTGAACCCTTACTGGAAATCCTCCAACAAGGCCCTCAACCTTGCGCGTCTACCATTCCGCCACCCATGCAGTACTTCTGTATAATATCATAAGATTTTATTTTTGTAAACTATTTTTTCCTATTTCAAAATTTTTCTACTCAGTCTCGTAATCTCCATCATAATCTTCGTAGAATTCATCATAGATTTCCTCATCTCTTCCTGCTATCTCTCTTATATCTTCCTCGCAGTTTTTAAGTTTCATATTTTCTGGAAGTTCTTCCTCTTCCAGAAATTTGAAATCCTCATCTTTCAGTACAGGAAGGAACAGATGGAAAAGTACTCTGTCAAATTCACTTCTGTAAGTATTGGCTCCGAATCCCATTTTTAGCTTAGAATTTTTATTTATCTCACGGGCAAACTTAGTATGGTTAGAGCAGTCATGAACAACTATTCCCCAGTTTTCTTCCTGTGACATCTTCATCAGTTTGAACGTTATCTCACGGGACCAGAGAGGAGATATATATCCACGTCTTGCCATATAAAGTTTCTCTCCAGAATAATTATTTACATTGTCTTCTCCCAGATGAAGCTCGGCACAGTTTATAAAATCTATCCCACTGTCCAGAATAGCTTGTTTTTTCTCTAAAAAAGCCTGGTAAAACTCAGGAGTCATCGGTGTTTCTATTCCCACGCTCTTGAAATATTTTTTTGCTATTTTCATAGCTTCTATGACTTTGTCTGAGCACTTTACAGCTCCCAAATTAAATCTCAGCTCATCCAGCCCAGCTTCTGCCAAAGCTTTTAAATTCTCCTCTGTAGCCAGGGAACCGTTGGTATACATATGCTGATAGATTCCAGCATCATGGAATTTTTTAACTATCGGATAATATTTTTCAATCTCCAGAAAAGGCTCCAGATACACATAGGCTATCCCAGAAGGTTTGTCCTGTATGGAAAGAAGAAGATCTATATCCTCCTCATAATAGAGAGATTCCCCTATCTCCCACATATCTTCAGGAATTATCTCCTGATTGTCCAGGTTATCATGGTAATAACAGAATTTACACGTGAGATTGCACTTATTGGTTTTTCTCACTCCTCCAAGGCCTGTTCCAAAAAGACATGAGATACATCCCTTAGGAAATTTATTTTTATCTCCAACAAATTGAGTTCTTCCTTTCAGGTTTTCCAAATTAGGAATCTCATCCATCATCTTTTTAAATCTGTCATTCACAGAAAGTTCTATCTGTCTGAATATTGATCCTATTACTGTCTCATATCTCTCTACCACCTCTTTTTTATCTCCAGGGAGAGAAGATAGGAATTCCAACCACTCTAAAGCATCTCTTTTTGAAATTTTCATTTTTTCCAACTCCTATATATTTTAATCATCTAATTTTTCATAACTATCTTTTTATTATACCATAAAATAGATGTTTTATTAACTATTTTTTTATTCTCCCATCTGTGATATAATATCCTATATTATACCTTTTAAATATTGTGAGGAAATTATGAAGATAAACTATGAAAATATGATGTTGGAGATGTTAAAAAAAGTCTCACCGGAGAAAAAATCTCTTCTGCTCCATTCCTGCTGTGCTCCATGTAGCTCTGCAGTTATAGAGTTTCTTACCAACTATTTTGATGTAACTATTTTTTTCTACAATCCCAATATAACCGATACTGAAGAGTATAGAAAAAGAAGGGATGAACATCTGGAATATATCAGAAAAAACAATCTGAATCTAAAATTCCTAGAGGGGAACTATGCTCCCAAAGAGGAGTTTTTCCTTCCTGTTAAAGGCTTAGAAACAGTTCCAGAAGGTGGAGAGCGTTGTACTATCTGTTACAACCTAAGAATGGAAAAAACTGCTCAAACTGCTAAAGAGATGGGATTCCACTATTTCACCACTGTTCTCAGTATCAGTCCCCTTAAAAACTCCCAGAAAATAAACCTTATAGGAGAGGAGTTAGAGAAAAAATACGGAGTTACCTATCTCTACGGAGATTTCAAGAAAAAAGGAAGATATCTAAGAAGTATAGAGCTCTCCCGTGAACACCATCTTTACAGGCAGGATTTCTGCGGATGTATCTTTTCCAAGGTTGAAAGGGAGGCCATGAAAAAATGAGAGCATTCCTAATCTCTCTCACTCTCCATCTCACTTTTTTTCTCTTTATTACGTATAGTTTTAAAGATCCCTTTGAAACTATACAGAGTAAATTTTTGGGAGTAAATATTGTTTCTTTTTCTGAAACTTCCTCTTCCCCAGGAGATGTATCCCCCGAATCCGAGGAAAAAAAAATAGATATCCCTGCTAAAAAGAAGAAAGAAAAAGAAGATATAAAAAAGGAGTCTGTTATAGAAAAAAAACCTCCTAAAAAAACAGCTCCTCCAAAGGTGGAAAAAGAGAGTCCTTCCTCTTCTTCTGAAAATTCTCAAAAATCTCAGGTTTCTCAGGATTCTTCTCACTCTGAACTTACCGATTCAGAATCCAACTCAGATTCAGAAAATTTTATTTCTGACAGTTCCGGAGGGAGAATCGCATCCAGTCAGAATATGGAAGGACTTTCATATACAATTATCAGAGCTCCCAACCCCTCCTATCCTGTACAGGCAAAAAGAGTAAAAATCTCTGAGAATGTGGTCATTAAAACTAGATTTATTATAGGATTAGATGGAAGAGTTGAAAAAATAGAAATTTTAGAAGGAACTGAAAATTTCGGCTTTAGAAATGAGGTAAAAAAAGCTCTCAGACAGTGGCAATTTTCTCCTATCGAGTATAAGGGGAAAAAAATAAAAATCTATTTCTACAAAGACTTTATTTTTAACCTGAAAAATGGATAATTAAAAAAATCCCCGTCCTGAATCTGCTCAGAACTGGGATTTTTCTATTTTTCAAATATATCTATTGTTACCTCTATTTTGGTTTTCAGCTTGTCTAAAGCAAAAAGCCTTTCTATTCCCTCTCTTGGACTTCGCCATCTGTATGGAGTCATATTGAAAAGATCCTGTATAGTTTCCTTTCCTTCTACCTCCGTCTCATAGCTGTGAGTCAGAGTCTCCACATGATGGAATATTTTCAGACTCTCATCCTCTGCTGGAAGATAAAAATCTTTTTTTACGCTTTCATAGACTACTTCCTTCATCTCTTCTAGATGATTTTCTCCTGTGGAGACAATTATAAGTTTTCCACCTTTTTTCAATGTTCTCTGGAACTCTAAAGGATCTATTTTTGCAAACATACACAGTATAAAATCTAGAGAGCTGTCCTCTATAGGAAGAGCTGTGGCACTGGCAACCAGCCAGTTTATTCCCTTATAGCTCTTTGCTCCAGCCAAAACAGCTTCCTTAGATATATCTATGGCTGTTATCTCATTTTTTATCCCTTTTCCATCCAGAAAATTTTTTAGTCTTCCTGTGTAATATCCCTCACCACAACCTATATCTAGAATATCTATTCTTTCCTGACCGATAACATATCTCTCTAAAGTTTCATTTACCCTGTCAGATATCCCTGAATAATTCCCCTTCTCTAGAAAGTTTTTTCTACTTTGAACCATTTCACGGTTATCTCCTGGATTTTTACTATTTTTTTGATTGGAAAGTAGCAGATTTCCGTGACCCTGCTTGGAAATATCAAAAGTATGGTTATTTTCACAGATATATCTTTTCTCTTCCCTCTTCAATTGTTTTCTGCATATAGGGCATATTATCATAAATTTTCTCCTCTATCCTCTGTTTTTTTCTCTTTTACAAGTTCTGTTAATTTTACCTTGGTATAACCAATTATAAGAAATGCTGATACAGTATCCGCCACCGGAAAGGCCAGCCATACTCCTTTGGCTCCAAAAAAATATGAAAGCAGATATATAAGGGGTATGTTCAACCCCAGTATTCTCAATATAAAAAATTTGGAAGCTGTTCCGCTGTCTTTTATAGCCTGAAAAAAATTATTACAGCTGAGAAATATGGCAGTAAAAGTCATCATAAAAAGATTCAGCCTCATGGCCTCAGAAGTAAATTTTATCAGCTCCACATCATCCTTAACAAAAAATCCGCTGTAGAAATCTGTGAAAAGAAGCATAGTCAGAACGAGAATGGTGGATATTGTTGCTACTATCTTAATCTGAACTTTTACCACTTCTTTCACTCTGGAGACTTTTCCCGCACCATAGTTATAAGAGATTATAGCTGCGGTTCCCTGATTGAATCCCATCATACTGGTATTTATAAAGTTTCTTACTATGGATATAATTCCTATGGCCGCTGTGGCTATATCCCCACCGTACATTCCAGCTTTCCTATTGGTAACTATCACCAGTAGTGACTGCAGAAGCTGGTTATAGAATCTGGGACTTCCTATTTTTATAATATCTTTAAGTATAAACAGATTGGGTTTCATATGGCTAAATTTCAGTCTGAGTGTCTCACTTTTGAGGAAATATATAACAACATAGAGGGCGCTCAGGACAGTGGCTATAAAAGTTGCAAGAGATGCTCCACCTATTCCCATATTCCACTTTATTATAAAGAGATAGTCCAGAACCACATTGAGAAGTGCTGTAAATATATTCACTCCCATGGCTGTCACAGGATCACCTATTCCCCTTATCACTGTACTCTGACCCAGTATCATCTGAAATATTACCACTGGAATTATGAATCTTGTATATTCCAAGGCATACCCCATGTTTTCTCCAGTAGCTCCAAACCCAACAAGTATCTCCCTATTAAAAACAGCCAAAAAAATAGTAAGAATTCCTCCTATCAGAGTGAGCCAGAAAAATCCTGAGCCCAGTATTTTTTCAGCTGTCTCTTTTTTCTTCTCTCCCAGTTTTATCCCAACATTTATAGCTATTCCTGCAAAAAGAAAATTTATGCTGTTTATTATCATAGCATATGGAAAAACTATTGCCACAGCACTCATACCAGCTCTTCCGGCCACCTGACCTATAAAATATCTATCTGTAAGGACACATAGCATCCCTACCACTGTCCCTACAGATGACGGTATGCTGAATTTCAATATTGTTCCCACTGTCCCATTTTTTTCGAAGCTTTTTTCTATCCCCTCTGTTCTGCTCACATTTCCTCCTCTAGAAAAAAAGGGACCTTTTGGGTCTCCTTCTGTTTTTTAGCTGATCTGTTCCATTATATATCTTCCTAAATATTCTTTCAGAGTTTTCTTTCCCAGATTGTTATAAAGTATAACCTGATACTCTTTTCCACTCTGGTCTCTTCTCTCTTTGCAATAGATTCCATATTTTTCAGAATTCTCATTTGTGGCAGTCTGCCCCTCTACTGTTGAAAGAATTTTAAATTTTTTCAGATAGTTATTAAATCCTGCAGCCTTGAGCTCCTGGAATCCCAGACTTATAAGCAGAGGATTTACCTCTTTCAAAAACTGAGATATATTTATGTCTGAGTTGGGAAGTTTCATCTCTCCGATAATTTTTATTATCTCACTCTTACCTGGACCTTTGCTCTGCCTTTCCAAAAATCTCTCTCTAGTTTCATGCTTGCTTCTCAGATATGAGTTAAATCTCACCTGGATATATTTCTGTTCTTTTTTATTCATAGGTTTTTCAATAAAAAACCTGAGAAGATTCTCATTTTTTTCCATATACATCGCATCCAGTATCTGAAAAAGAATCTCCACATCATACATAGAGTTATGAAGATTTTCCTCATCCACATGGATCCCATAATATTTCGCCAAATCTGAAAGTTTATAATTCTTTCCGATATTCATTTTTCTCGCTTCTAAGAAAGTACAGAAAGATATCAGAGTTTCAAATCCCACAAAATCCCTATCAAAGGAAAAATTATGTGCAACAAAGTGATCTACATCTCCACAAAACTCTATAAAACTCGCAATATCGTCTATATAATGTTCCGGATAATCTGCATTTTCTCTGAATTTGTCTATATTTTTAGAATAGAGGTTATTTATCTGAAGGGCACTGAGGTTTTCCGCTTCACCTGGAGTTCTATAATAAAATCTGTTGAACCTTCCAATCTCCTTTAATCCTGTTTCTAAGACCTGAGCCTTTATAGCCGAAAGTGACAGCACTGATGTACCATTAAATCCGTTTGTCTCAAAATCGAAAATAATTAATTCTCTTTTTAACATTTGCATCCCTTCTACTCTTTCAAGAGTCTAAATTGTCTATTCAATCTTATTTTAGTTTATTTTCCACATATTATTCTATCATAGAATAGGTGTATAATCAACTATTATCTCCCTCTGTCTTATCCGTATATTTTTTTCAGAAGTTCTTTTTTCTCCATACTGCCTCTCACAGCTTTTACCAGCTCCCCCCCTTTGCTGTTATCTCCCAGTAAAATCCCTCCTACTATTTTTCTGCTGTTAAATATAAACTTCTTATAGCTATTCTCGCAAGTGTCCATATCTTCAAGAGCGTCACAACCGCTCTCTTCAAAATGTACATTCCCTATGGAGAGAAGTTTTGTATTCATTCCGTGGAAAATAAGAGGCTGAATTTTTTCCTGAAATACCGCTTCACCTCCGGCCGCATTGGTTCCAGCTATTTTCCCCTGTTCTACTGCAGTATCCCAAAGCCCTACTATTTTACCCCCGTATTCTGCCACATCTCCACATGCATAGACATCTTCAACAGAAGTTTCCATCCTTTCATTTACCAGTATTCCTCTATTGCAGAAAATTCCGCTATTTTCTACCAGCTCCCTGTTGGGAGTTATTCCTGCACTTACAATCACTAAATCCGTTTCTATGATTCTATCCCTATCTAGCTGAACTCTCTCTATTTTTCTCTCACCCACATATCTCTGGATTATGCTATTTTTATAGAGCTTTATTCCCATACTAGCTATTCTCTCCTCCAAAAATTGTGAACCTTTTTCGTCCAGCTGTCTAGGAAGAACTCTCTGCATTATCTCCACAATTGAAACTTCCAAACCTAACTCATACATGGCACATGCAGCCTCCAGTCCCAACACTCCCCCACCTACTATGAGGGCTTTTTTCCCATCTAAAGCATATTTTTTTATTATCTCAGCATCACTTTTGCTTCTCAAGGTAAAAACTCCAGGAAGGTTATTCTTTTCTACCTTAGGGTTGCTGCATCTAGCTCCCATAGCAAGAATAAGTTTATCATAAAAGAGTTTTTTTCCGTCCAGAAGTTCTACATTTTTCTCCCTAAGATGAATTTTTTTTACTCCTATTCCCTTGTGAAAATTTATCTTTTCTTTCTCATACCACTCTAAAGATCTCAGATAAAATTTCTCCTCTTTCATCTCTTTAAAAAGATAGTCTGAAATTACTGTTCTATAATAGGGAGTTGCATTTTCAACATCAATTATCTCTATCTCCACATCTTTATTCTGTTTTCTTATGCTTTCCGCTGCATTTATTCCTGCTGCGCCGGCACCTATTATCACTATTTTTTTTCTCATATCCCGCTCCTTTAAAAAAATATTAAATATTTTTTATAAAAACTCCATTTTTTTCCTGGAAAAACCCTATTTTTTTGAGATAATTTTGATGTAACGGGTTCTCTGTTTTTTGAATCAATCTTTTATACCCTTCTTTTCTGAACATTTCCAGTCGTTCTTGAAAAATATACTTCCCAAAAGTATAATCACGGAACCTCTCTGTAACATAATCTATAGTTATCTCCACATCTGTACCTTCCGTTTTCCATCCTATTATTCCTGCTGTATAATTATTTCTCAGAAGATAATAAATCTCCTGAGACTGATTCAGACTCTCTCTAGAAAAAAATTTATCTATATCTCCTGCATTTTTTTCTATAAAAAGTTTAAAATAATCACTTTCTCTGTCAGCCCTAACTATCTCATAGGACTCCTTGATAGAATATAATTTTCTCAGATAGTAAAGGTTCATAAAAGCTATACCTATATTCATAAACATTGTTGAAAAAGAACCAATGGCATAGCCATAACCAGCAAAAAGCAGGCACCCCACCAGATTTATTACCCTTAACTTTATTATAGATGTCATGGACAGCGATACTAGGATTACTATCGATGATACTATTCCAAAAACCTCAATTAAATTCATTTTTCCCTCCCAAACGATTCATTTTAATATAATTCACACTGTGCATTTTATCATAAATTTAAATTTTATCCTATACAACTATTTATCATCTATATTTTTTATGTTATACTTTTGTTTTATTTATTTTTTACAGTTTCAGATAGAGTATTTCATTTGTTTTTTTGTTTTTTTATGTTAAAATATTTTATATTGAAACATAAAAAATTATTTTGATATATAATGGTTTGTTTTTTAACTTAAATAGAAATTTAAATTTTATATAAAGGAAGTGCATTATGGAAAAATATCTTGAAACTGTAATCAATTACCACAAATATCAGACTTTACACGGAACTGTTGCGAATTATATCCCTGGTCTCTCCAAAGCCAATAGAGAACATTTGGGAATCTGTCTCATAAATGAAGACGGCTGTTTTTCTGCAGGAGATGCAGAAGTAAAATTCACTATACAAAGTGTCTCCAAACCTCTTTCACTTATGCTGGCCATCTTGGATAATGGAATCGAATATGTTTTCAGCAAGGTAGGTATGGAACCCACTGGAGATGCCTTTAACTCTATTGTAAAGCTAGAAACTGCTACAACCATGAAAAAACCTTTTAATCCCATGATCAATGCCGGAGCTATCGAAGTCTGTTCCATGATTAAAGGTGAAACAGCAGAATTGAGATTCGGAAGAATATTGGATTTTTTCAGAAAAATTTCTGAAAATCCCAATTTAGATATCAACCAGGAAATCTACGAGGGAGAAAAACTTACAGGCAACAGAAATCGTGCCATGGGTTATCTTCTTAAAGCTGAAAGTTTGATCGAAGGTGATGTAGAAGATGCACTGGATATCTATTTTAAACAGTGCTCCATCGAAGTGACTGCTACAGATTTGGCTAAATTCTCTATGTTCCTTGCCAGAAACGGAGTGACCTCCACGGGAGAGAGAGTTGTGAGCGAGCATGTTTGTAAAATAGTAAAAACTCTCATGGTTACCTGCGGAATGTATGACGGTTCAGGAGAATACGCTGTTAAAGTTGGGATTCCTTCCAAGTCAGGTGTTGGAGGAGGAATTATGGCAGTAGTTCCCGGTAAGATGGGAATCGGTGTCTTCGGTCCATCCCTAGATACAAAGGGAAACAGTATTGCCGGAGTCTCTGTGCTGGCTGATTTATCTTCCAGACTAGATCTAAGTATATTTTAATTTCAACCTTGAAAATATTGAAACCGCAGAGATAAAAGAATCACTGCGGTTTTTTCTATAAATTTATATTATCCTAGCAATCCTAACTCCTTTGCCTCTATCAGGTTCTCCCAAGTGATGCTGTGTATCAGTTTTTTTATCAAAACTCTTTTCTCTCTTATATTTTTTAATTCTCTCTCTATATCCAGAAATTCTTTTACATCCTTGGTCATAGATCTTTTTATTTTCAGAATTTCGTAAGTTATGTCCAGCATCTCTAATTTTTTCTCTAAAAGAATCCTTACTCTCATTTTTTCTCCCCCGATATTTAATTGAAAATTGATCTTTCAGTAATTTATACCATAATCTCATCAGAATTCCTCTTTTATAATGGGCAAAAAAAATACAGGCATGGAATTTCCATGCCTGTTATATATTAGTAAGCTCTCGAGATTATAAATTCAACTCTTCTGTTCTGTGCTCTCAGTTCTTCTGTTTCATTGGAAGCTTTAGGATCAGATTCTCCGTATCCTTCAACTGTTACATTGTTTGGAACAACCCCTCTTAGCATCATATATTCTTTTATAGCTTTAGATCTATTCAGAGATAATTCTAAGTTGTGATTTTCAGAACCTAAGTTACACGTATATCCGTCTATTTTTATTCTGATATCAGGATTTTCTTTTAAAGCTCTTGATAGAGTGTTCAACGCCGGCTTGATTCTATTCTTTACCTGAGCCTGATTCAGATCAAAAAGAACATTCTCTTCCATAGTCAGAATTAGATTATTTCCCTCTCTTCTTATAGAAACTCCATCCTCATTAAATACTATTATATCTTCTAAGTCTCTTCTGTCAGAGTTTACATTCTCCATTAAAAGATTATCTTTAGAGTTTATATTAAGATCTTTTACATTTCTAGATGAACACCCTGCCATTGCGGCCATAATAAAACCAATTACTAATAATTTTTTCATTTTTTCCTCCCATTCATAATAATTAAAATTACAGAATTACAAACAAAACATTATCTCTTATATGCTGATCATTTGAATTTCTGTTATACTGATTGTTAGTTATCCAATCAAAAATAAATCTAGCATGGTCCTCTGATGTCCTAACACATTTTCTTGTTCCTGAAAGAGTTCCCAAATTCTCCTCTTTCTGACTCATAAAGTATTCTTTGTTGATGAGCTCCTCATAGTTAACCGGAGTTCCATGGAGATAGCCTCCACCTGAGAATCTTGTGGCATATCTTGCATACCCCATCTTCTCGCTAATTTCATTATTATACAGCATCTCAAATTTAGATACTGCTGCTAAGAAACTTCCCTTAGGAGTTTCAAATCCCAACTTACTTTCTAAACCTGTTTTACTCTGCACATAGGAGATTATTGACCACTCTCCCTCTATTTTTTCAAATATAATCATATTCTGATTTTCTGTATCTATAACCACTGCTTTCTCTACTTTTTGATTATCAAGTTTAGCTTGTGGGGAAAGATTTCTTGTATTTATATTTAAAATTTCAGGAATAGATTCAACCTTTACTCTGGCTGTATTTCCCTCTCTCTCCAAAATAGTCATTATAGAACGGTCTGGAATGAAAATTTCTTCTCCATTATCCGTCAGAGCACGTGTATTTTGATCTGCAGAATGTCCGTATTTATCCTTTTTCCTATCCATGTTTTCATTGTTAGGATTAGGTGCATAAGAGTTTACCACAGCAAGAGAAATCCCATCTCTTCTAGCTTCATCTATAAAGTTTTCTACTTTTGTTATTCTTTTTAAAGCTTCATTAAATCTAAAAGTTCTGAAGGCTACCAGTTGAGCAGAAATATATCCTCTCTCTCCCTTTGAAGTTTTTACTTCATACCAGAAAGTACCCATATTCATAACTTTAGAGTATATTCTTATTTTTTTATTGAAATCTATCTGCTCCAGAACTGGAGAATTCAATCCCGGCAAAGCTCTTACATTGGCTTTCAATGTTCTTACAAAAACATAATCCAGAAGTTCAGGTTCATCCCCTGAGAATCTATCCATAAATTTTATATCTTTTGGAATAGCATTGTCGTAAGTGGCCATTAATGGCACTTTACTATGTTCATCTATTATGTAGTTGGCACTCTGTTTTTTTGCAGGTGTCTGCCCTACACTTTTCTCTGAATTTACCTGAGGTGATACAATATTTTCGTGAGCAGAGATTGTTGTAGAAGCTAGAACTGCTAGAAATAACAGTTTTATTTTCAGCATTTATTCACACTTCCTTTAAATTATAAAATAAATAAAAAAATGGTGCCACCTATCGGAATCGAACCAACGACCTCTACCTTACCATGGTATTGCTCTACCGACTGAGCTAAGATGGCACTTTCCTGTATTCTAACATATTTTTCTTCTATTGAGAAGATTTTTTTTACGGATTTTGATTTTCTGTTTTTTTAAATGTATAATATAATTAGCAGAGTATTTTTAAAATATTTTTTACGGGAGATGATTGTAATGGATAGTAATTTTGAATCTATAAAAGATATACTTCTTAAAATTCCAATATTGGGTGCCATGAATGAAGATGAGATAAAGTCCCTCATGGCACTCTTTGTTCCTGCAACTTATGAAAAAGATGATATTATCATTCAAGAGGGAGGATCTCCCACCAATCTATATATTATAAAGTCCGGTGAAGTTTCAGTTTTAAAAAACGATATTGAGCTTATTAAATTAGGATTAGGGGACTCCTTCGGAGAGGTGGAGCTTATAGGTATCATTCCAAATTTAGCAGACTGTATTGCCCTGACTCCATGTGAAATACTGGTATTGCCAAAAAAAAATCTTTACAATCTGAAAAAATCTAATCCAGAATTTTTTATAAAACTTATCTTGAATATAGCCCGTGAGTGCTGTAGACGTCTGGCCAATGCTGATAATTTTATAGTGCATAATATTGATTCTCAACCTCAGCAAGATAAAGAATATTACTAAATTTATTTCAGCACTTCCATAAATAATCTTTTCAGATTACCATAGGCTATAGCCTGAATATCTTCCTGGCTATAGCCTCTTCTCTTCAATATATCGAGAATTTTATACGCTTCACTGGCATCTTTCAGTCCATCAGGATTCATCTTATCATCATCACTGTAAAGATATTCGCAGAAATCAAATCCTAGAGCCACATGTTTTATTCCAATCAGAGAGACTATATAATCTAGATGATTCACCAGATGCTCTATATCTTTCTCCTCTTCATTCTCACTTACAAATCCTCTATAGGCATTCAAGCCTATAACACCACCTTTAGCTCCTATGGCCTTAATCTGCTCATCTGTCAGATTTCTTTTCTGTCTGCAAAGTGCATATGCATTGGAGTGTGATGCCACTATTGGCGAGTTGGTATTATTTATAACATCCCAAAAACTTTTTTCATTGAGATGGGATACGTCTATAACTATCCCTAAATCTTCCATTTTTTTCAGAGCTTTTTTCCCTAGCTCTGTAACCCCTCTTTTTTCATCTCCTCTGCAACCAGAAGCTAGAAGATTGTCCTCGTTCCAAGTGAGAGATATTAATCTGTAGTCCAGATCATATAGCCGTTCTATCAACTGAAGAGTTTCATCCACTATTTTTATTCCCTCCATGCCTTTTATCACATAGATAAAATTTTCATCCTGAAAAAGTTCATTCATATCCTCTCTATCTCTTATTATTTTCAAAAAATCTCTGGAACTTTCTATCTCCCTCTCTACCTGTTCCATCATAAATTCAAAATAGGCTCTAGGATTTTCAATAGGCTTTTTGTTATAGTCTCTTTCCGGTATCCATGAGATAAAAACTCCCCCAAAGATTCCTCCTTTTTTCAGTTTATCTCTGTGATAATTTCTTAAAATATCTCTTTCACCCTCTAAAGCTCTTCTTGTAACATCATAAAATATATCGGCATGGCCGTCAAATATCTTCATTTTAACCTCTTTTCCTTATTTTTTTATATTTCTTTAAGAATTATACCATACTTTTTTCTTAACATTAGTTGAAAATAATTGTATAATACTTTAACTCAGTTTTAGAAGGAGGAAGAGATTTTGTATCAGATTAAAATTCAGAGAAAAAATATTAAAAACATAATACTTAAAATAGATTCCAATGGAGATATTTCTATCTCTGCTCCCAGAAAAATATCCAAACAAATTCTAGATGACTTCATTCTCTCAAAAAAAGATTGGATTCAAGAACGAGTGGATAGAGTAAAGCTCAGAAAAGATATCTTCCCTGAAAAAAATTATGATTTTTTTTATTTTTTAGGTAATAAACTGCCCTTCTCCTATCTCTTAAATTTTTTTAATCTGAATCTAGAAGAATCAGATTTTTCTCAAGAGAAAAAAAAATCTCTGATAAAAACATTTTTAGAAATAAAATCTAGAGAACTTATACCACCCCTGGTGGATAAGTATCTTTCGGAAACAGGTTTCAGATGCCAACATGTAAGTTTTAAATTTATGAAAACCCGTTGGGGAAGCTGTAACAGCAGTAAAAAATATCTCAACTTTAACTGTATTCTCTCTGGAAGCCCCCTTGAAGCTATTGAATATGTTGTGGCACATGAAATTGCTCACTTAAAACACGGAAACCATGGAAAAGAATTTTATTTCCAACTTTCTAAAATTCTTCCAAACCATGAAGAAAAAAGGAAAAAACTGATATTTTTTGAACTATAATTTATGATACATTAGGAGGTATTTATGATTGCAGCATTTTTTGATATAGATGGAACTATCTACAGAGATTCTTTACTTATTGAACATTTTAAAAAACTTATTAAATATGAACTTATCGATCTCAACCAGTATGAGAGAAAGGTTAAAGAATCATATAAACTTTGGGATGAGAGAAAAGGAGACTACGACTCATACCTCCAGGATCTGACAACTACCTATGTTGAAGCTATTAGAGGACTCTCCCTCCAATACAACAATTTTATTGCCGATCAAGTTTTAGAGCTTAAAGGAAATAGAGTTTACAAATACAGCCGAGACCGAATTCTTTGGCATAAGGAGCAGGGGCATAAAGTCATTTTCATCTCTGGGAGTCCCGATTTTTTAGTTGAAAGAATGGCAAAAAAAATGGGTGCAGATGATTTTATCGGTTCTCACTATATAACTTCAGAAGACAAGTTCACTGGAGACGTCAAGCCTATGTGGGATACTCCCAATAAAATTAGAGCTATAAACAGCTTCTGTGAAAAATATGGATTAGATCTCTCTAAAAGCTATGCCTATGGAGATACTAACGGAGATTATGGAATGCTTTCCCTAGTAGGAAAACCTAAGGCTATAAATCCTTCGAAAGAGCTAATTCACAATATAAAAAGTAATCCTGATTTAGCTCACAGATCTGAGATAATTGTTGAGAGAAAAGATGTTATCTATCATCTGACTCTAGACAATGTAAGTGTTGAATAGCAGATTATATCAAACTATAGGAGAGTTCATTTTTATGACTCTCTTTTTTTCACTTATTTTCAATCATATACAAATACAAAAAAAAGAGAAGCATCAGCTCCTCTTTTCATATAACTTGGCAAATTCCTATTCTCCCGGGCAGCTTCCCACCAAGTACCTTCAGCGTTTACGGGCTTAACTTCTGGGTTCGAA
>JBOFCM010000067.1:0-22231 GCA_051646055.1 Fusobacteriaceae bacterium | reverse complement strand
ATTACTTTATATATAGTATAAGTTGGGTTTATAACCTTAAAGTACTCAGGTAGTGTTACTGATTTAGTTTTCAATGTGATTACCTCCTAGAATAATAATATTATAAGGTATATAAGGAAAGATATTTTAGCATATTTATCTACCCCTTTGAAACCAAAAGCTTTTAATAAGATTATGACAGTTAGAGTGACTAAAATTAAAGGGTCAGCTATAGTTCTTAATGTAGTAAAAGGGTCTATCACAAATTCAGTGATAGTTTCTAAACCTTGCATTATGAAGGTAAAGAATCCCGATATTATATCTACAGAAGCTTTAATGGCATCTAATTTTTCTCCCATTATTTTAATACTCCTTTCACCATAGTTAGTATTTTAGGTAATAAAGCTATAGAAGCATATATTAATATATAATTCATTACCACTCTACCCATGTTATTAGTAGTACCATTTAAGCTGCATTTTAGTAGGTCTAACCCACATCCTATAATTGCATACCAGAAGGAAATGTCTAATAGAATATCGTAGGCTTTATTTCCTATTAAAGCTAAACCCTCAGAACCAGCAAAAGCAGGATTAGTAAAAGCAAATAATATAATAGCGGTTATCTTAACTAATCTGAACCACTTAACAGTACCAGGTCTTACTGAAGATAATTGTCTTTCTATAGATTTTTTATTTCTATAATTATTAATAAATGTTAGGTCTATATAAGCTGGCATTATTTTTGGCATTTCTTTTCCTCCCTTAACATATCTCTTTTTATTAAATTTTTTATATATTCCGATTTGCCATACTTGGCTGATTTATTTAAATAGTGATGGTAAATTTCGACTTCCTCTGGTGTTTGCTTAAAAGATATTTGTTCTCTAATTGATCTGCTCATGCTGGATTTGTTCTCTCCTTTCTGTAATTTATATATAATATTTATATACGTTTTACCTAAATTATGTGTATACTTTTTTTAGTTTCTGTAAATAATATTTAAAAATTAAATAAATTATTACTAAATTTTAGGTAATTATTACGCATATATATTAAGGAGGAAAAAATCATGATATCAGGCATAGGATGGACCTTAGTAGTAATCACATATATTGTTGGATTTATTACTCAGCTATAAAAAGCTATAGAAAAGGTATTAATATAGACAAGAAAAAGGGAGCCATACAGCTCCCTCTAATTATATGAAATATATTTATATATTCCATATTATTCAGTCTCTTCTTCAATCGAAATGACTTTTATAAAATTATTTTTTACAAGTATGTATATAGGCAGAAGATATACCTTTGTCTTTTAATCTTTGAACCTCTGCCCTGGCATTCTCTACCTGACTAAAAGCCCCCGTAGCTACTATGTAATCGGGTGAACTAGTATTATTACTATTATTAGATTCTAAGGGCTTATAAGGTATGCCTAGTGTCTCTAGAGTAGCTTTAGCTATTGCCACCCCATAGGCTTTTTGCTCTGTTAAGGTATCTATGAAGGATATGTCTGCTTTATTATCTATGAAACCACATTCAGTTATGATAGCAGGGCATTTAGTTTGGCGTATAAATCCAAAGTAATCCTTACCTGAACTATTTTTCTTAGTCTTTACTCCTCTAGAGTTTTGCCCTAGAGCTAATACATGTTTCTCACAGTTCTGAGCAAAGGTCTTTCCTTTACCTCCATTAATACTGTGGAATACCTCGAACCCATCTCCTCCACCTGCATTGGTATGGAAGTCTACGGCAAGATCCGGGTTAAAAGCATTACATTCCCTTATCTCTTCACTTAGATCATCGTTCTCGTCTTTATATCTAGAAAGTAAAATCTCTACATTATGTCTCTCCATCTCAGTTCTCCAGGCTAGTGCACATTGAAGATTTATATCTGCCTCTTTTAATCCATTACCTACAGCTCCAGGGTCTTTCCCTCCATGCCCTACTCCACCAAATACTTTAAATTTACTCATATTAATTACCTCCTTTATTATGGTTGTTTTTATTATAAGTTGATTGTTCTGTCTTTTCCACCCCTACTTCAAACATTTTTACAATCCCTGGGTGTATATTAACCTCTAAACGTATTAGATTTTCAATGATTGATATACCTTCCTTCAGTATAAACCACAGTGTAAAAGTAGACAAAATTACACCTAT
The DNA here is from genome assembly GCA_051646055.1 of Fusobacteriaceae bacterium. GTDB lineage: Bacteria > Fusobacteriota > Fusobacteriia > Fusobacteriales > Fusobacteriaceae > JAGNZR01. The sequence goes on along the minus strand of JBOFCM010000067.1, from coordinate 20,088 downwards.
CTGGGGCACTAATTTATATATGGTTATGAACATTAATAATACTAAACATTCCCCCATAGTTCTGTAGATTCCACTACTGCAACTTCTACTTTTTAATTTTCCTTCTTTAGCTGCAGCCAGTAAGCCAGACACAAAGTCAAAGCATATAGCCACAAAAAATAGTACAAATAAAATCTCTAATGTTAATATAGTCATAATTTAATTAATCCTCTCTTTTCGGGTTTTTATAAAGTTTCCAATATTCATTTTCCTTTACCTCTGTTAAATCTTCAAAGGTAGCATTGGGTGGTTCTATTTCTTCTGGACTTTCTGTATTAGTTTCATAGTCTATTCTCATTCTTGAATCTATTTCTCTTTCTTCCAACTTTGTGGCTACAACCTCATAACTAAAGCCTAGGTCTTCAACATCACTTTCAACTATAAAATAATATGGATTTGTTTCTTTTATCCATATGTCACCGCGACCATACTTTGTTAAATGGACAATATAGTCATTATTAATGTTTTCTGCTATATTTATAGGAAGTTCTATAATAGCAGAATTACCAAATGTAGTCGATTTTCCACTATGCCTTATCTCATCTTGATTAGTTGTATAGCTAGTATATAATTTCTTATCTTCACGCTTCATTTTATTTTTACCTTGCATACTCTTTGGCTCTAAAGTGTAACTAGCTCTAAAGTTATGAACTCTGTAATTTTGGAAATCAAACTCCCCCCAAATCCTTAATGAACAGTTATTTTGCCATCCAGGTGACTCCATTATATCAAGTCCACCTCTATACGCCGTACCCTCTCGGAATCCTAGTCTTAACATATTGTCACCAAATACCGCAAGATTACCACCATCATATCCATACATTTTGGAGTTATATGCCGAATTTCCAAAGAACTCAATTGGTCTGTCACCCATGTCTAAAAGATCTTTAATGAACATAGGATGCCAAACAATTGACCTTTGAGTAAAATTGACACCTTGTAAATATGTCGCATATGGTAAATCATGTTTACATACTAATATATAAGGCGTTGTTTTCCATGAGCCTTCATCACTACTATCACTATGACCAATTGTTATAAAATCACCCGATGCATAAGTTGATAAGGACACACCATTATGGATTGCATTTTGTGCCAACATTGACGGTTTTATAAATCCTACCATTTCTGGAACATCCCAAGTAAAAAAGTTCATTCCGCCGTCTTTTATCCTTAAAACTTTATTACCATTTGATGCGGTGAATTCAGAACAATCATGGGTCATTCTAGATTTAGCCCCACTATCATGTGCTATTTCAATCCCCTGTCCATCGACAGTGGTTATATTTGAGTATATCTCATTTGGAGAAGGTGACCATGCACTCGCTTCCCAACCTTCTTCACCTTTTAATTGAGTTACATACATTACACCTGTGCAATTTCTTTTGTAAATATAAAAATCAATATTTTTAATAGGTTTTTGATTCACAAAAGTACATTTGAATTTCCTCCATTGTTGAGGTCTTGAATTATCTCGCAAGTCGTAGTTATACCACTCATATGTATCATCTTTGTAGATTACAGTCAAATAAACGTTACACATGGGATAGTCTTTTCCTTCACCTTCTATAAATTCACTATGATTAGTCCAAACATAACCGCTAAATGTATATGCTCCTACAGAATCTGACCTAATATCTAGCCTTTGCCAAATATACCTAGTTTGATTATGTCCACTACAGTCATCTAGTAAAACACCTATATCCACAGGACATCCACTAAAACCATATGCCATAGCACAATCAAGATTCTCCCACCCTTTTAAGCCTTTAGTAAAAACTGAGTTTCTTATCATGTTGAATTTTCCACTATTTTCAAATTTATATTCAACTTTATTGTCTAATTGAGTAACTGTAGATTTACTAGCATAATCCCCATTTATATGCTCTACTGTTTGTTTAATTCCGGTTGCTTCAACTCTTATGTCTGCAATATTTTGAATTAACGAGTCGGTAGTAGCTAACTTCCAGGGAGTTCTAGTTTTGCCTTTTTGGAATTGTATCCTATTGAAAAATACTACTACATACTCTTTATTGCTTACAGTTGCTCCATTATTCCAAATCAATATAGCTACTTTCTTTATATTGGGTGAATTTATATAAGTAGTCCGAGTTATCGTACCATAATTACCTGGAATGTAATCTTCTTTATCCTCGTGTATAGCCATACCTTCTTGATTGTAATATCTAAACATAATACCGGCACTAGTTACATTGGGTTCAACATATAAGTCAAGTGATAACGTGTAGTACTCACCATACTCTACAGGTATTAACTCACTAGTAGCTGTACACGACTGATTTAAGTTAGAACTAAGCCCTAATCCTTCGCCCATTGGAAATTCTCCGTGTTGAGCTTCGTACCAATTACATCCATTTAGATTATAGTCACTCTGCCAAAATGACCAAAAATCTGTTTTTCTTTTCATTGAAAAGTTTGAGTTAGGAATCAGGTTTACAGCTATCTCACCATCAACATCCTTGCTCCTAATACTTAAACTTGATACATCCATTTTGATACGTCCAAAACTATCAATATCAAGCGTTCTTTTACCATTTCCATCTGTTACGGTTAGGTTCCTAGCATCTATATAGTTACCTGAGAACTTATTAACCCAGGCTCTATCAGCCCTTAATGTCCCTATCAAGGCATCATCAATAGCCGCCTCCTCAAAGTAATCAGCTGCATCGGATAGCTTAGCAGTTTCGGCTTTAACAGTTGAAGAGAATAAAGTGTATAGGCCATGAGTATTACCGGCTCTAACTTTATAATACCAGGACTGGTGAGGTTTAACCTCATGAACAAAACTACTAGCCTTACCCACAAACACCCTATTACTATGGTTAGTAGTATCAGGATTAAAGTCTGCAATCTGAGAAGCATATACCTCATAGTTGTAATATGATTTACTTTCGAAGGTCCAGCTTATATCTACTGTAGCAAATATTCCTTGAGCCTTTACTTGAGGCACAGAAGGAAGGGTATTAGGGAACTTGGAATCATCCACATTTACATCTAAATTATTTAGGTTATCCTCTACCCTATTTACTTTGTCCTCTAAATCACTTAACTTATTATCTTCTTTCGTTAAGTGATTAATTATGTCTCCTACTTCTATAGATATATACTTATGGTTTATAGGGTCATAATCCACTCTAATAACTCTAGCAGTAGCATTAATGCCTAACCTTAAATCTCTGACTATAACCTCATCATCAATACTAACCTGATTTAATTCCTTATACTTAGGATTTCCCAATATTAAATTTATCTTATAATTAGCTTTGGGTAGGTCGCATTTTGTTCTGTCAAAATGACCTAGAGCCTTATTCCTTAATTGTTCTATATTAGTTACATCATCCCCAGAGAAATCTATATACCTTATTTTCTCCCTAGCATATTTACCTATACGAGAACTAGTTAAGTATTTTTCGGGTAAGGTTATTTTCACATTATCTACCATAGCATAGGGATATATCTTAGTTACCAGGTCTTGATAATCATAAGTAGCCTCTATATCTTTTAAGTTCTTTCTGTAAGTTATAAGGACATTGTTACTAGAACCTCTACTATTAAGCACATGTATATTATAATTATCTCTCTTAATTTTAGCTCCTAGTCCAAAGGTATCTATTATAGAACCTTTAGTACCTTTAATCGCCTCATAGGCATTTACACATTCTATAGCATAGTCCTGAGCATTATGTATATCGGAATAACCTTTGAAATTATTAGACTGAGTAGCATTTTTAAATATCTCATTAAGTGCTACTTGACATGTCACATTCTTAAGTTCTAATTTCTCCAGGAAATTATCTAGAAGATCATAAGATATATGCTGAGCCTTTATATCTATAACCCCTTTAATATCTTTAGATATATGGTATATTCTAAAAGCCTGCCTTCTAAGGTCAGGAGAAGCGTCTGCGGTTATTAGCATGTCTTCCTCTAAAGTATGTTTACTTCCTACTAAATACTTAAACTCTAGCTCAAACATACCATTCTGTATCTCAGTAACTTTACTATCATAGGCATCTTTTAATATTCCTAACCCATTAGAACTAAAGTCATTACTATTTGAATTAAATATCCTTAACATTTTATATCACCACCCATCTAGGAGTTATCTCTAATTTAGTTACGTTTCCGGTCCAGCTGATATTATTATCACCGGGTCTAAGGTAAGGGAACTCACTATACATTTTGCCATTCTCATTTACCATTTTCTTAGTCACATTATCTATTCGAAATGCATCTAATTCCTCTGAGTCTATTATTATATCATTAGTAATTCCTTTTAATATTACTTCTTGATCTGCTATCTTTAATGTGATATCACCTGAACCATATAAATGTATTAAAGGCTCGGATGCTTCAAAATCATTAGACAGAATTGTAGGAGTAGTCAAAGTTATGATGTTCTCACCTTCAGTTAGTTTTCTGTAAGGTTTACAATTGAAATATATCTCAAACTCACCTAATTGCTCTACTACCTCTGATATATCTAATTTACCGATACACACTGCTTCCAGGTAATTATCTGTATCTTCAGATAAGACTAATCTACTGTAGTCTCTCGGTCCTTTTAAGCATCTCTTTATCCTTCTACATTTAGCGTTTATGTCCTCATCAAATGAATCTAGTGCACATACTAATTTCAGGGTAAAATTACTATACTCCCCCTCATCCCTTAATAGAGAACCCCTCCTACCCGGAATTTGCTCCTCTACGATGTTAGATTCGGGAGAGGATAGATGACCTGACTCTAGTATGATAATACCTAAATCATGTAAACTATTACAACCATTAAAGTCAAAACTATGTAAAGTGTTCTTATCAACTAAATATTGTATCATAGTCATCTTCACCTCCTATACCTTTACTAATCTGTTAACTATGAAACCTATTTCATTTCCTAATTGTTCTGGATCTTGATCAGAGTTATTATTAAACTCTTTTATATTCACATTTACTACTACCTGTTTTTCTTTAGCCTCTTTTTCCTTAGGCTTATCTTGCTTCACATCTAACTTTACTACCATACCAGTATCTAAGGACATTGGCATAATTCTATCAATGGAATCAAACTTATTATCTCTAGTTCTAGATTCCTCCAGGGACTGAAGTGTTCTATCTAGTATATTAGGCCTTAACCCTAGAGAAGCAGGTTTAGGAACACTAGCTACGGCTGACTTCATGGCTCCTTTTTTACTGTTGAAACCATCTATCCAAGCCTGACCTGCTTTTGCCCCTGCTGATCTGAATGAACTAGAAGCACTAGAGGCTGCAGAAGCCGCGCTATTGACACTAGACCTCACTATGTCTGGTATTTTACTGAAAGACACTCGAACGCCGTTATATGCGTCACTACCGGCTTGCTTGGCTACCTCTGCCAGTTTAGTAAATGAAACCTTAGCTCCATTATACATATTAGTAGATTCCTGTTGTATAGATTTAGTAGCTTTCTTAAAGTCTGCGTCAGTCTGTGTAGCCACTTCATTAGTAGATGATTTGGCATCCTTAGACATGTTTTTCATATTGGTATTAACTTGTTTAGAAGCTGTAGTAGTTTCTGTAGAAAGAGACTTATTTATTTTCTTAGCATCTTTATCAACCTTACTAGCGGTGTCTGCTGTTTCCTTAGTCACATTAGCCTTAAGGTCTTTTGCCTTTTTAGTAGTCTCAGTCTCCATATTACTTACATTACTAGTTACATTCGTCTTCATATCCTTGGTAGCTTTATCAGCCTCAGTGTTCATACTATTCATGTGTTGTGTAGACTCTGACCTTAATTGTGATATTAAAGTAGAAGAATCTATGCCCATGTTCTGTATGTTATTAAATACTGCTTGTTTCATTTGTTCTGTAGTCATATTTGCATCTAATGATATTCCTTGGAATACTTGACCCCAAGTAGACCCCATACCTTGTAATTGAGTTAAAGATTGTTGGTCCATATTACCCAATTGAGCAACCACATTGTCTACAGCTTCTGTCATACCTTGAGAAGCACTAGTCTTAAAGGCATTAAACATATCAGTTGCTTGTTGTTTAAAAGCTTGACCTTCAGCCATTACATTCTGATTAATAGTCTTCATAGCTTTATCCACATCTGCTTGTAAAGCATCCATATCAAATTTACCACTAGTGGCCATACTCTCCAAGTTAGCAGTAAACTTCTTCATGGCTGCATCATCTGACATACCTTCACTTATACCCTCGAATAATATTGCCATGTTATCTGATGTACCTCTAAGTACAGTTAAGGCTTCATTATCTAAGTTCACCATATTATCAGTAAATACTCGAGCCATCTCGGATGCATTATCTCTAGTTAAATTAGGTAATTGTTGCATAGCTAAATCTAAGGTATTAACCACATTTGACATCTCTGCTTCTGTAGAAGATTGTAAGATCTTCATAGCCTGAGTGGTTTCACCTTGTATATTGGACCAGGCTTTAGCGGTGTTGTTCTCAACTTTAGCCCATCCTTCTTTTACTATGTCATCTACTTCCCAAAATTGGCCTTTCAATAAAGCCCCTATTGCTTTAGCAGCCGTCGATAGTAATATCATAACATTTCCCAGTGTCATTTGAACTATACCTAATATTCCTTCACATAGTCCAGCTATTATTTCTCCAGCTACACCAAATTCCTTAGTTAGGAAAGATATAGCATCAGCCGATGAACCTATCCAGGATATTAAGGCTACGAAAGCAGCTATGGCTGCTCCTATGGCAATAGGTACTGCAAAGGTAGCCCCCTGGAATAAAGCAACAGCTTTAGTAACTAATTTAAACCCTGATACCATATTGGGAAGCATAGTAAGTAAAGTACCTCCTACTAATAATAAAGGACCTATGGCCGCCACTACAGCCCCAAAGGCTACTATCACAGTTTGAGTAGATTCATCTAGGTTATTAAACCAGGTTAATAAATCTGTAAGCCATTCTACTACCCCTTGAAACATAGGAATAAGCCTTTCCCCTATTACTATGGCTGCACCTTCTAAGGCTGATTTAAAGTTATCTATAGCACCTTTTAAATTGTCATTCATAGTGTTATACATATCCTTAGCTGAACCATCGGAGTTCCTAATACCCTCCTCAAAACTATTGATCTTATCAGTACCAGCTTCAAAGGCCATGTTTATCCCTTTAAGTGCCTCAGTACCCCATATAGTACTAAGAGCTTGATCTCTCTGAGCCATGGTCATACCTTCTGTAGCAGTATTCACATCAGCTAGTATATCGGTCATATCTCGATATTTACCTTCAGAATCTACGATAGATACCTTAGTCTTTCCTATAGCTATGGCCCCTTTTTCTGCTTTGTCTTTCATATCTCTAAACATAGCATTAAGAGTAGTACCTGCACTTGAGCCTTTAAGTCCTTGATCTGCAAAAGTTCCTAATAACGCAGTAGTATCAGCTAGATCATAACCCATTGCATTGGCAGAAGCACCACAGTACTTTAGAGCCTCTCCTAATTGTTGCACATCTGTGTTTGAGTTGGCTTGTGCATAAGCTAACATGTCTGTCATCTTAGTAGCCTCAGTGGCTTCCATTCCAAACATAGACATAGTATCTGTTACTATATCTGTAGCTGTGGCTAGTTCCATACCTGCTGCACCTGCTAAGTATAGTGAAGGACCTAGACCCGCTGCCATCTGCTCAGCATCCCAACCTGCCAGAGCCATATAGCTCATGGCTTCTGTAGCTTCGGTGGCACTGAATTTAGTAGTGGCACCCATTTCTTTGGCTTTATCCTCTAACATCTTTAAGTCCTTACCTGTTACTCCTGATAAGGCTGATACTTGAGACATACCTGACTCAAAGTCTGCGGCGGTTTTTATAGATAAAGCCCCTACCCCTATTAAAGGAGCTGATACATATTTAGTTAATGTAGCTCCAGTAGTTTTCATTACTCCACCTAGAGCTTCCATCTTTTGTCCAGTAGTAGCGGTGTCCTTATTGAATACATCTAATTGTTGAACTGCACCTTTTATACCAGCCTCAAATTTCTTAGTGTCTAAATCTAAATAACCTAAGGCTGACCCCGCATTTATCATACTGTATCACTCTCCTTCCTTATTTAAGTTTTTCAGATTGGAAGGTCTTTCTTCCACCCGAAGGTGTTTTTCTCCATTCAGGGAACTCTATAGCTTCTTCATTATAGGCTTTCTCTATGTGAAGACAGGCTTCATCAAAACAGAATGCCACATAAGTATTATTAATTCCTATTATCTCACTAGGTAGTTTGTTGTACCTCTTGGCTTGCCATAGTATTCTCATAATCTGCTCTGAACTTACGAAATCGCTCTAATGTGCTAACGTCTCCTATTGAATACTCAGCTATGATTCTTTTCTGTATCTGAGTAAGCTCTAACCCTAGGCTTATGAAAGTATCTGCAGTAGGCTCTACTAGAGCCGCTTTATAGACTATCTCTGTAAAATTACCCATAGTACTAGATACTCTTTCTAATTGCTCACCTTCCCATACTTCTCCATCATTCTGTTTCTTTATGATGGCATTCACTGCTAATAGCAAAGGGTTTGGTAATACTCCCTCTTGTACCAATTCTAATAATGATATCTTTCTAACTTTTACTGTCATCACAGAAGTGTCAGTGAATCCCGGAATCTCTAACTCCTCACCTTGTCTTTCTGATGCTATCTGTTGTAATTCTTCTAAACTTATTATTGACATTTTAATCCCTCTCTTTCATTTTTTCTAAAATAAAAAGCCTTCTAAAAAGAAGGCTTAATTTATGCAGTAGCTGGAGGTAACTCTGTTACTATCTCCATTTTATAAGGTGATGTTCCATTAGGTGGTCTACACATAACCTTATATTCATTAGAGTAATAATCTCCATCTTTAAGTTTTATAGGTACACTAGTACCCTTACAATTTCTCCAAGTAAGTTTAATATACTTACCAGTCTCTCCTGCACTATCTACTTCGGCAGAATAAGTTACCACATCAAATGGTTTTTTAGACAATCTAGTTCCTATAGGAGGTGCTTCATAAGACTCGAATACACCATCACTAGAATAAGTCAAAGTTCCTCCTTGCATTAAATGCAGTAACTCTGGACACATAACATTGTCCTTGAATTTAAGGTCATAACCCATAACTATGTCCTCACCTGGAACATTAGCTATTAATCTACTTTTTATAGTAAGAGGTCTATCTTTTACCTCCTCTACTACTTCTTCTGTATCTACTTCATCTGAAGTATCAAAGCTATAGGTTACAGGCACTGTATCTTTAGTTATTACCTGTACCATCTTCACATCAGTTAATGGTAATTGATTGAAATTAGGTGCTGCCATATTTATCTCCTCCTTAAATTTTGATAAGATATTCTAGTTGTATAAGCCTGCTTATCATTGTCTATCATTATAGGACTTGAATCGCTTATACATTGTATCTCTTTTACATCCCCTAGCACTGCTTGTAGGTTAGTTATATAGGTCATAACTTGGGAGTAGCGTGCTAAGGGGCAAAATGGAAATATATCAAAAGTCTGCCTAACTAAAGACTTATTTGTAGTCTTAGCAGGTAGATACTCTTTTATAACGACAAAAGGTTTTGTACAGTTCCCTGAGTGTTTACCCAATGGATAGACATCAAACCCCTTATCGGTTAAAATATCAGCTATTTTGCTATACATACTACTACCTCCTTAGTATCTGATTTAATCCTAACATTGCTTTACTACTTTGTGATTCTATAGTTGGCCATAAGATAGCATATTTACCTCCATTACAATATTCTAGATAAACACCATATTCCATACCATGTTCTATCTTTACTCTCAGAGTTTTTCCTAACCACTCATGTGAACCATGTAAGGTTTTTGAAGCCATAAAACTTCTGTTAGTCCAGGGATAGTTCTCTTTGGCATAAGCCTCGAATTTCTTAGAAGCAGTCTCCCCGTATAAGTCTAAAGCTGCATAGGTTTTAGTACTTATATCAGCTAGCCCTTTTGCTAGATCAGAAACGTCCCATCTCACCGGGGGCCTCCTTTATATTCAAGTCACAATAGATACCTAACCTATTTAGGTTTCCTGTGTCATTTATGACATATCGTTCCTTAGGGATAATTTTATTATTATCATCACAGATATATAAGATATCTTCCTCTTGAATCTGTAATACCTCAGGGGTAGCGATTACCATAACATACTTACCTTTAGGGCTTGAAGTAAAAGTACCTTTGTCTTCTATTACTATCCTGGTTCTATATCCATTATCCTCATGATAGAAACCTTCTAGGTCAGTTATAATAGGAACCTCATCTATAGGCTCTTTAAAGGCATCTAATTTGACTCTAAATACTTGAACCTTAGTAGGAAATCTTTTAATGACTTTTGCAAGCTTAGGATTTATCTTAACAGATAGATTTGACATTATCTCACCCCCGAAGTATTAGGCCTATAACGAGCGGCTAACCTTAACCAATAATCTCGATTATTAGGAATATTTAATCCTCCAGGTAGAGCGATAGAATCATCCTCTGCTTTAAGTAAAGCACATTCATATATGGTAGAATTTAAATCATTATGGTTTTTTTCTAAATAATATTGTAACTCAGTATCAGAGAAAAAAGGAGACGCTGTCTCCCTTAACTCTATCTTTAGTTTATCTATATCATTCACTATTTATTCTTAGCTCTTCCAGCTGGTTTAGTGTCTATTATGGCCATCTCATTTATCCTCGGGAATGAAGGTAATGATATCATAGACACTATAGTTTGTACTGACACAGGGTCTACCTTAACTATAGAAGTTACTGCCACACCTGTATTAGTTATAGCCACATTTGCAGCTGAGTTATACATAGCATCTGCTTCTTCCGGAGTTGTACCAAATACTAATTCACCTAGTGTACCTTCTGGTAAGAAAGTTATATTCTCGCCTTCATAGTAATTTCTAGTTACTCCTGACTCATCTTCAAATACTTTATCATAAACAGCTATGCTTATATTTAATTTCTTTTTAAACCAAGCTCTTAACTCTTCGTCTCCTACTATTAGGTTAGTATTTCCTATTAACTCATTTCTTATAGCAGTATTATTAGCTATCTTAGCCCATACTGTAGAGTTACATATTGCTCTAGTTAATGTAGCACCTGTATCAGCCTTTATTTTCCTTTGAGCAGCTAACACTTCTCCAAATATATCTGCAGTAGGGTCAGACCAGTCTTTAATAGCCACAAATTTATGTGATGCAGGCATACCGTAGTCATACTCATATTTTTGCTCATTAGCTTCTATTCCTATAGTTCCTGTAGCTAATAACTGCATTATCATTCTTTCATTCTGAACTCTTGCTCCTTCTATTAAACCTGATTTATCATCGTATAGGTTCTTTAGGACCATGTTCATTAAGTTAGAATCATTCATCTTCTGGAATTGCATTAATTGTTGTCTATCTTTTTCTTTTAATACCATAGATTCTCTGAAGAAAGCCATCTCTGTCTTAACTCTCTCGATTCCTCTTCTATCTCTTAAAGTAGCTTTAGTATCAAAAGCAGCTGGCTTTAGAGCCACTGGTGTGTTGTTAGCACCCTTTACCCATTCTAATTCCATACCTATAGTTTTCCTATTTGAGAATAATGTCTCTCCTAAGAAAGGTACTTTCTCATTTCCTTTTTCTTCCCAATATACGGCTATATCCTTAGCTGTTATCATTTCTGTAAGTTTTTTCATATCACTTACCTCCTATATAAATTTTACTTGTGTTAATGCTGCTTTAGCTTCTGCACTAGGCTGTACTGGTATTTTAGTAGTATCTATAAATCCATGTACTAGTAAAGCACAAGCTGTGTCTCCATACTCCACAATAGTATCATTTAATACTAATCCTAAAGCAGTGGCATCATTGGCTGGTAGTATAGTACCAGCTGGTATATATTTTCTACCTTCTGAATCTGTTTTCACTCCTGCAGTTGTAGCTGTCACCTTATGTGGTATACATGTAGAGTGTGTGAATTTTCTTATTTCTTTAGTTCCTGCATATGATTCTTTTATAAACATAGACATAGTTTATACCTCCTTAAAAATATGGGTTTTCTGTTGATGAAGTAGAACCTGCATTGAGTTTAGCTAATTCTTTACCAAATGACTTATCATCTTTCCCCGGATCTAGTCCCTTTCTAGGGGGGTTACCAAAGTTACCGGGTTCATTACTGTTAAATAAGTCAGTATAGTTTTCCTTTATAGTTGCTATATCAAATCCTGATATAGAACCATCCTCAGCTATAACTATTTTACTTTGATCAACTTCTTTATATAAAAGGTCGAAATATTTAGAGTCTTTTAATTCCTTAGACATCTCACCTTTCACATAATCTTTAATTTTTATTTCTTTCAATTTGCTCTCATAATCATTTACAGTTTTAGTATTAGCTTCCTGTAGATCTGAGATTTGCTTAGTAAGGGCTTCGTTATCTTTTACTTGACCCTTTAAAGTTTCTAACTCAGTATTTACTTTTCCTAAGGCTTCTTTAGTTTCCTTAAATTCAGTATTTACTTCATCGAATCTTTCTTTAGGTATTAACTTCTGTTTTTTAGCTGAGCCTACTATCTCATCAACTGTATCAGATTCTATACCTTGTGCTTCTAATATTGTTCTTAACCATTTCATATATAACTACCTCCTATATTGTTTTCGTTTTTAGCGAGTAACGACTCGAACAAAATAAAAAGGCTTAATAAGGAATTATTAGCCTTGTATGTACCTCAATTATAAACTGTAGGAGCCCGAAGGCCCCACAGAACAAGAGAGGTTTATATTATAAAGGTTTGGGAACACCTACACCTTTATACGGTTTATAATAACATAGGTTAGGGTTGAGTCGTATGTTGTTCTTTGTTCACATAAAAATAAGAGCCTGTGTTAGGCTCTTATACTAAAACTCTTTTACTATTAATTTTCCTTTAGATACTCTTATCTGATATTGGGTTCCTTCTATTACTAAATATTTCTCATTTAGTATTGAAACTGAATATCCTTTTTGTTGTGCTGCTGTATATAATTTATTTAAAGCTTCCTTTTTAAATTTACTATTATACCCTTCTATTAATTGGTTCATTTCTATTATTCTCATTTTTTCTTCCTCCTGAAATATGTGATTTATTAATTTAATAATAAGGCAATACTTCGTGGTTGTAAATGATTAATAATAAATTTCTTCGGAAAAATCTAAATTAAATAATTCCTCTGCTTTTTTATTCTGTTCTATACATTGTTTCATTTTATCATTAAGCTCTTCGTCAGTAGCACATCTGAAACACATACTAGGGAAAGTATCATCAAATTTATCCATATATAATTCTAATAACTCTATATCCATACCTATCACCTCCTCTTAATTATTATAGTACTGATAATTGTTCCTCTATACGATTTCTTTAATTATTTTCTCATACAATTTTAAAGTATCAGGGAAGTATTTCTCCATATAGACCTTTGATTCGGGGATAGCCATTGCCTCAGATAAGTTAGCTATCGCTTCACTAACTACCTCAAGCTTCCTATCTCTTCTATCCCAATATGCTTGGGAGTGACCCCATCTACCTTGAAGCTCCTTCTTAGTAAGTCCTCCCAGTACGTCAGAAACTCCTGCTATATGATGCCCCTTTATTTCTAGAAGTTCTCTATTTAATTTAGTAAGAGCTTGCCTCTTTGCTACATCAGGTTTCATCTCCCACATCTTAGACGATGAGCTGGACCTTAACAAGTTCTCATAATCACCCATCATTGAATCCCACATAATTTCTTTATATTTAGCGGTCATACGTGTTCCATATCGACTCTGTAATACTGTATGGTCTAAGAAATGTCCATACTCATGGAAGAATACATTCATAGCCCTTATTCCTTCTCCTCTGAAGTCCATAACTACATGTTTTAATCCAGGGTGGTAATATGCATTATCACCATCTGTTCCTCCATATTTAAACTTGTTACCTCCTAAGGCATAGAAGTCCTGTAAATACTTAGGGGATTTAAGTATATGGTCTTTTACTTGTAACCATACATCTTCAGGCAATTCTGACTTCATACCTCTGAAGTTCTTGTTAATCCAAGCATCATCCCTAAGGCCCTCCTGCTTCTTCTCTTTTTCCTTGGTTTTATCTTTTGCATCTTTCACATCTTTTGCACTTTTATATTTATCGCCATTCTTTTCGAACCAGTCGTCCAGGGCAGGGTCTTCTTTCCCTTCTGACCATAGATACAGTCTTCTTCCTATAGACTCATAGTCATCTTCTATATAAGGAATATTTATACATAGCCCATTTGGGTGGTCTAAAGGTAAGGGCTCTGCAGTTATATCATTCCAGGGTTCTGGATTTTTAGCGGCATATACTACTCCATTTCTCTTCTTACAAGTTTCACAAGAGTTATCATTATGTCCTCCTACCCATTTGATTCCATTCATAAAAGGATTGTCTTTATTAACCCTATCTAAAGCCATCTGATAAGTATGAGTGATAGTAGTACTGGCTAATCTGTAAGAATTATAGTCTACGCTTTTTCTACCTGAGGATTTAGGGTACTTACCAGGTTTCCTATCTTCAGGATTTATGTATTGAGCCAGGTTCTTAGATATATCATATACTGATAGTCCATCCCTTAATCCCTCTGTCATCACATCATGAATACTTTTATCAAAAGACTTGTAGTCCTTCCAAATCCTTTTACTTAATCCTACTCCATCCTGGTAGATTTTACCTGCTTTCATTTCTCTTATAACCGCATCATTAATGGAGTTAAACGTATTAGTAAAAAGGTCGGGAGGTAATCCAGACTTCCTAGCTATTCTATTAAAACAAGCTTCATTAGTTTTATCTATAGAGGATATTATTTCTTTCATTTCCTTGGTTAACAAATCTTCATACTTCATAGATATCTTTTTCATATTATCTGATACAGATTGAATTTGATTTCTTAACCATACTTCATTTATAGAATTACGCTTCACATTATTTAATTGTTCTCGGTATTGATAGTAACTATCTTTATAAAATTTTAACATCTCTTTTTCTAATCTTTTAGTAGATAGATTTTTCTTCTTACCGAGGTCATACATTAGTTTTTCATATTCGGTCATAACCGGTCCTCCTTTCATTAAATATATACAGTATTTTATACTCAACTGATGCGCTTCATGAGAAGCGGGACGGGACAGGACACTTTTATAGTGTCTGACCCTGTCTGACCCTTTCAATTATTCTTCATTCCCGAAATTACCTGTCATACCCATAAAGTTCTCTTCTAGTAGACCTTTCTCTTTTACTATCTGATCTATTATTTGATCTGCTACTTCTGGTGATACCTCAGCCCATTTTATTATGAAGTCTCTCTTACTCATTACTTGATCTCTTACTTGCATTAAATCCTGGTTTAATTCTGTTTCTTTATCATCAGGTAATGCATACCTATTAGATATAACTATCTTATAGTCTTTCTCTGGTATAGACTCTATTTTATATATCTTAGATAATTGTATTATTACATCTGCTAACCACTCTAGAGCGGGCATCCATTCCATCATCTTAGCTTCACATCTAACTATTAATTGCCAGTATAAAGCTTTCATACCTTTACCTGAAGTAATGAATCCTTGTAATTCAGAAGGAGTAACCTGTGGTATATCTAATGTTCCATACATACCTTGCTTAGCTCTCATTAAATGCCTTTCTAGAGCCTCTACATAAGAGAAGGTATGAGATAAGACACCTATCTGTGCTTTACCGCCCTCGTCTCTAGCAGAAGGGTCAGTTTGTATATCGTAAAATTGACCAGGAGCTTTCTTTATAGCCTTAGCAGCTGCTAAAGATACATCTATTCCATATAAGGCTTCATACATACCTTTTACTAAAGCATCAGTGTCTCCCGAATCTAATCTGTTATAATCTCTTTGATTCTCTACTAAACCTTTCACATCTGATTGACCCTTTAAGTCTCCCGATAGTCCTTCATTTACTATTATATACACAGGCATAAAGTCTAATCCAGTATCTGAGAACTTTCTTATAGATTTAACCTCTTCTCCTAATCCATTATATATACCTTCCTCACAGAAGCATTTTTCATTTTGCATTTCATACTTCTGTTTGTATATCCTTTGGTCTTCTTTTACATCCACATCGTTAAGTGCATAGAAGAATATTACTTTGTTTATATCTTCTGCATCATCCTCTGATGTTTCATAAATAAATTCAAGGGAATTTACAAACCTTAGCCTTATTTTCTTTTTCTTCTCGTCTACACCTACTTTTATAGCTACCCTTTTTCCTATAGAACAGTCTTTCTCTCCTTTTAGTAGTTTTGAGCTGAACTTATTATACTTAAGTATCTTATTTAATGTATCAGTTATTGTAGAGTCATCATCTTCTGTAAGACATTCAAAAGTAGGAGTAAAACTAAACATAAATCGATTTTGTTTATCTATTAACTCTTTTATGAAGTTATGGTTCTTTTTAGTAGTCTCAAAGTCCTGGTCCCACCCCTCTTCCCATTTAAGGTCTTCATCGTCTCCTTCATACAGACTATAGCACTTAATTATGTCGTTTAATTCCTGGATTAACCCAAAACCATATAAACCTGATACTTCTACCTCACTGGCTACTAAATCTTTAATTGTTGTTGTGTTTACCATTCCAGTATACCTCTCCTTCTTCATCTATTAAAAATACTAATTGACCTTTATCATCGTATATCCTTAGTGTTTTGATATCTGCCTTTATTTCATGCTTACCACAGTTAGCTTCTATTTTCATTTCTTAAATACCTCCTTTAAATGTTTTTTATTTGTATATACTATAGTTTTATTTTTATGTATTACTATAGGCTCATGCCTATCTGTTATAGAGGCTATAACCCCTAATTCATTATCTTTGTTCTTTACCCATGTTCCTATTTTCATTATATTGACTCCCTCATTAGCTTACAGAAACTAAACCCTCTGTATAAGCTTTCAATAAATATTCTTGAAGGAGGCATACTCCCCTTCATAAACTCCTGTGATTCTTTTACAAACCATATATAGTTCTTAATATTTTCTTTCATGTTCTACTCCTTCCTCATAACCTTTTACAAATGAACCATTAGTTTCATATCCACAGTAATGGCATTTCCATCTATCTATTTTATGTATTACTTTTACAAATACATGACCCTTACATATATTTCTTTTTGCATTATTTAAATCTTCCCTAGCTATATCCCTTTTCTTCATCATTAGCACCTACCTTGAAAGTATCTCTCTTATTCCATGGTTTCCTATAATTGTGTTGCAATAATATCTAATCTGGTCCATACTGTGGTCATTCTCTTTTAGAGGTTTATCTTCCCCTTTCTCTGAGGCTTTCTCATCCCACACATATGAACCAAACTCTTTAATAGTGTCTTTACAAGTATGGTTTATTAAGAGCCTGCCTTTTACTAATAAAGATGCTACTAGACGTATTCCATTTAATACATCATTCTTTGCCTTCCTTACCGGAAGCTTTCTAGTTCTCAATTCTGCTATAAAAGAAGCAGCTGAAGGGTCGACGATAATGTCTTTTATATTATAACCCTTTATGAACTCTTGTAGATCATCTGCATACTGCTTATCGGTCTTCTGATGACCTGTATCTCTACCAGAATGGTAGTATTCTTTTATCAGAACATGCTTATTACCATGAGTCTTACCCCATAAACCAAAAGCTGTAGGATTTAAGATACCATAGTCACAAGAAACATGAAATTCTGCAAAACCAGTTTTATGTTCTTGAAGTTCTATCACATGTTCTTCAGGGTCAAACATTGAATATATGATACCCTCTGCTAAACACCACAGTCCTCTAATATATCTATCATAGAAGACTCCTGAGTACATAGATCTATATCTGGTCTTTATCTTCTCGGATAATGATAAATTATCATCCATAGTAAAGTGTAGATATAATAAGTTCTTTTCAGGTGATTTATCTATCCAATCAGTTTTAAACCAATGATAAGGACCGTCAGGGTTACAGTTAAACCAGAACTTAGATCCGTCTACAGAACAACGACCCGTAGCCTGATTAACAAATGACTCAGGCATTAAGGCAACCTCATCAAAAAACATTCCGGCTAAAGTAACTCCCTGTATTAAATCCTGAGACCTTTCATCTTTACCTCCAAAGATATAGAAGTAATTAGTTTTTCCTTTTTTACTTACTGAAACCATATTATCTGACTTATGGTCTTTTACTTTATAACCTCTGGCTAGTAACATTACTTTTAATAGATTAAGCACATTACGTCTAAAAGAACCTATAGTCTTTCCTGCCATACCAAAGTTCTGTTCATCATAACATTCCATAGCCCACATTATATAAGACAGAGACATGGATAGTGTTTTTCCTGATCTGATAGCTCCATCAGCTATGATTCCATCATAATCCCTAGCAGGTGACTCTGGCATCCAGAAAGATAATATCTTTAACTGTTTCTTAGAGAATGGTTTAAACTTAAAGATGGCTTTTTTAATTCTCTTCTTGGCCATATCACTTCACCAGCTTCCTTTCTTTATATACAGAATTAAATTCTTCATAATATATAGGTTTAGGTATATTACCCTGTTTTAATTCATACTTATAGTGCCATATCTTAGTCACAGGTGATGCTAAGCTCTTTTCCCCAGGAACATAATTATCTCTATATCCTAGACATAGATTTACTGACCTAGCAAATGAACCTACTCCTTTTAGATCTTTATCCTTTAAACCTAACATATCATCATAGATACATACTACTCCAGAAGGAGTTTGGAATATCACACTAAAATATAAGGTTATTCTTATAGGTTCTACATTAGGGCAATTCTCAATGATAGATTTTATCATAAATAAATCTGCTAACATAGCTTTGCAACTGTCGGTAGATCTCCAGAAGACTTTTACTCTGTCATAAGGCTTTTTCCTTTTATCTTTTACTAGAACCACATTCTTTATACAGTTCTTTACTCCGGGATTAAAATCAAACCCTATAGATTCCCTCTCACATGTGGAACAAACATTATAAAAGTTCTGTAAGTTGTCATTATCTACATACTTGTTAAGTAGCATACTAATTTTAGTCCTCCTGTAAGATAATAGGGTAAGATCTAAGTCTTCTAGGTCCATAGAGTCTATATCTATAACCACATCTTCTAATTTATTCATTCTACCATCTGAGAGGTCATTAGAGCCTTTTAAAGACATATCCAGTAGTTCTTTATTAAAATTTAAATAGAAGTCCTTAAAGGTGTCATATTTTCTGTATAACATAGCTTCTCACCTACCCTGCTAATAGGATTAGGAATAACCAAAGGGCTATCCATCCTAATTTATTTTCTATACCTGATAATATCTCCTCTATTGTTCTGAATTTATTCATCTTTATTCCTCCTCTATCCATACATTAGTTACTGCAGCTTTAATTGCATCCATAAATCCATCATCTTCTTGCTCTTCTTCTGGATCTCCCTCAATCTTCATCTTCTCCATCTCATATCTCAATCTAGATATCTCTAAGTTAGCTAAATCAATCTCATACTTCTTAGAATCCTTAAAGTATGTACCTGCTATGGCATTAAGTTCTTTTATTGAGTTTAATATAGTATCGGTATTAGTTTTACTTAGTCCTCTAATCTCTAAGTCATCTTCTGCCTTCTGTAATACCTTTAATAGTTTAGCTATTGCTTTCTCTTTATTCCACAGAACTAACTCAGTGTTAATTTGAGCCAGTGACGCATTAAGTGCAGCTTTTACTGCGGGTTTATTCCTTATTCTCTTAGCAGCTGTATCTAATCTAGATTTGTTTGTTTCTGTAGATTCATATGCATCTATGTAAGCATCCACAAATGAATAATTCTTTTCTACTACTAATCTTACAAACCTCTCTTGTTTAGCAGTCAGCTCTAGAGGATTCTTCCTTGTTGCCATAATAATTCCTCCTTAAAAATAGACTAGGGACTTAATCCCTAGCCTTCTGTTATAATAGTATCTCAGGTTTATGTTCTTC
>JBOFCM010000066.1:0-2988 GCA_051646055.1 Fusobacteriaceae bacterium | reverse complement strand
GTCTTTGTTCCTCCACCATCTATTCCTAAAAAAAATTCCATTTATTTTACCTCTACCAATCTGAATTTTTGCCATGGTTTAATTCTATCGATAAACATCTTATCCACATCTTTAATTTTTCCAACTACATTTGTTTTTCCTGTATTTTTCATATCATTTTTTGCAATCTGAAGTTCTCCTGCATAATGACCATAAAGAGAGCTTTCTATTATTATATCTCCCTTTTTAATGTCTGGAGTATTAAAAACTTTAAATTCATGTCCCTTATATTTTACCCTTGGCTGAGTTGATCTGATCATATTAGCATTGATGTCTCCTCTGTTAAAGTGAAGCTCTTCTATCACTATTTTTCTTTCTATATCTGGAATAGTATCTATCAACTCTACCTCAAGCTCCAACATATTTCTACGGAGCTCTCCAAGTTTTTTTAGCTCTTCTTCTGAGGCATAACAGTTTGATATTATAACTACATCTATTCCTTCCATAAACAGATCTTTTGCCTGAACTTCAATAGGAAGATATCTGTGCTCTTCTAAAGTACATAGTCCTTCATCTACTGGCCAAGGACCAAAAGTAGCATTTTGAGAATTTACAAAAGCCGAAGTTTTCAGTCCGTACTTCATGAAATTTTTATTACATTTTCTGAAATGATCTCTTGGCAATCCCGAATATCCATGTGGATAAAAATTGTGACACCCTAATAAATTATGAGTATCCGGTTGATAATCCATAATTGTATCTATATATTTTGTATCATTACTCATATTTAATTCTATTTTTAAATTATAAGGATTGAATGTCATGAGAGACTCCTCATTTCCAGTATAACCTACATCCAATCTGATTCCGAATGCATTTAAATCTGCAAAAAATTTCAGATCACTATAAGAGATATTTAAATCTTCAAATATTTTTGGACTAACATCTGCTATCACTTCAAATCCCAAGGAATTTGCATAATTTATTGTATCTTTAAACTCTTTTACAATTTTTTCCTTATCCCCATCAATTGAAAGTAGGCAGGTAAAAATTCTTTTAAATCCATATTTTGCAGCCAAAGCTATATATTCTCTGTTTTTTTCTAAATCCGAATGTCCTGGATAAACCGAAATCCCTAATTCTCTCATGTTTCCTCTCCCAAATTCAATTATTTTTGCTCTAGTCTTTCTAATCTTTTAGTTAGCTCATCTAATTTCGCATTTGTTTTTACAAGTTTTTTGATTAACTCTTTTTCTGAAATTGCAGTCATAAGGTGATCCTGTGCATGAACAAATACCATAGATATCGGCATTTTATCTCCAGCAGCTTCCTTCTGTATCAAATCTGTTTGCACATAATGAGCTTGATGCAAAGCTTTTTCAGCATCTTTTAACATCGCCTCTGCTTCCATTATTTTTCCATTTTCCGACAATGCCAGTGCTTCAAAAGCCAGTCCTCTACACTCTCCTGCAAAACCTACTATTGAGAACACTATTTCTTCCAGTTTTTCATCCATTTCCATTACTTCATTTGACATTTTTAAATCCTCCTTTTTATTTATAAAAATTTTTTATACTCTCTTATTCTGCCATTTCTTCAATCTCTTGAGCAGTCATCTTCTTGTCATAAGCTTTTAGGAAGGGGTAATAAACAGCTCCCATAAGAACTATATTAAAGATACAAAGTGCAACTGCTCTCAAATCTCCACCAGTGGTCAAATAGGCTCCAATCGGTGCCGGGAATGTCCACGGAGCAAGAATTGCAGGTCTTGAAACCAATTCCATTGCCATTGCCGCATAACTTATTATTGTGGCAAGTACGGGACCTAAAATAAACGGTATAGTAAAAAATGGATTTAGCATTATTGGCAACCCAAAAATTAAAGGTTCGTTTATATTGAAGATTGCAGGAAGAATAGTTGCTCTTCCTAAATCTTTAAGATATTTTGATTTTGCAAAAAGCAAGGCAAAAGTGAGTCCCAAAGTTCCTCCAGCCCCTCCAATCCAGACAAACCACTGAAAAAAAGGTTCAGGAGTTATATATGGTAACATATCTTGTCCAGCCTGCATTGCATCAGCATTTGATGTCAGCATCTCAAGCCATATAGGTCTCGCCATTGCTCCTATAACTGAAACACCGTGGATTCCTGCTGTCCATAGCATAGTTATCAGTATTACAAGAACTACAGCTCCAATTGGAGTATCTACCAGCCCTTTTAAAGGAGTAAATAGTGTATTAAATAGGGTGTGAATATCAAATTTAAGAAGCACTGTAACTGTCCACATTAAAAGAACAACTGCCACCGTAGGAAATAGTGCTTCAAAAGATCTGGCTACTGAATCTGGAACCCCTTCAGGCATACTTATTGTTATTCCCTTTTCTTTAAAAAACCTCAAAATTTCAACAGAAATTATCGCTGTCAATATTCCAACAAAAAGTCCAGTTCCTCCCAATTTTCCCATTGGAAGTACAAAACCTAGTGCAGTTCCATCTGGAGCGTTAGCAACCGAAGGGATCATACTCAAAAAGAAAGCAAGAAGTGATAGTGTTCCACCAGAAACTCCATCTAATTTATAGCTCTTCGCCAAGCTGTGACCAATATTATAGGTTGCATATATGGCAACCAATCCCATTGACATTCTGAAAGGAATTAGGATGTCTCCCACATTCTTCTGAATCCATATAAAAAGAGAGACTGACTCTTTCCAGGCCTGAGGTACAGGAGGAAATGCTATAATCAGAAAGAAACTTCCAACAATTGTCAAAGGTATAGTTGAAACCATTCCGTCTCTAACTGCTTTCAAATGTCTCTGTTCAGCAAGTTTAGTCATAGGTTTCATAAAAATATTTTCAATAAATGAATAAAATTTTTCCATTTTTGTCTCCTTATTTTTGGGATTATTTACATTATTTGTTTAACATTTTTTTTACTTGCTCTATTAGGAATTTTCCTCCTAAAGGACTGTAACCTCTAGTTTCTATAACTTCTGCAGGAATTCCAGTTTCATC
>JBOFCM010000065.1:0-7779 GCA_051646055.1 Fusobacteriaceae bacterium | reverse complement strand
GAAGAAAGAGCGAAGAATATCCTGGAAGAGTGGCATCCATCATAGGATTCAACCATATTTTGGCCAAGGAGATCTATGCAGGTTCAGACATGCTCCTTATGCCATCCTTCTTTGAGCCTTGCGGACTCTCACAGCTCATAGCCATGAGATATGGAACTGTCCCTGTGGTAAGGGAGACAGGAGGGCTTCACGATACTGTAAAACCTTTTAACCAGTATACAGGGGAGGGAACAGGGTTCAGCTTTACCAACTACAATGCCCACGATATGCTCCATGTGCTTAAGTATGCCACAGAGGTCTTCCAGAAGGATAAAAACAGCTGGAAGGGTATCATGAAAAGAGGGATGAAGGCCGATCATTCGTGGGAGAAATCTGCCCAGGAATATCTGAATATCTATAAGAAAATTTAGGTCTCAATTCCAAAGTTCTACGAAAAAGAAAAACGGCGAGTTTAAATTCGCCGTTTTTTCATATCTACAATATTTTATTTCAGGTTCTCTGGGTTCAGACACTCTAGCTCAGGAATTACGAAGATTCCATCTTTTCTTACAAGTACATCGTCAAAGTAGATCTCTCCTCCACCGAAGTCATCTCTCTGGATAAGTACAAGATCCCAGTGAATATTGGAATTGTTTCCGTTATCTGCGATTTTGTAAGCCTGTCCAGGAGTGAAGTGGATACTTCCAGCTATCTTCTCATCAAATAGAGTATCCTTCATAGGTTTTAGGATATAAGGGTTTACTCCTATAGCGAACTCCCCTATAAATCTTGCTCCCTCATCTGTATCCAGCACTGCATTGATCTTTTCAGAGTTGTTGGCAGTAGCTTTAACTATCTTTCCATCTTTGAACTCGAATACTATATTCTCATATGTGTATCCCTGGTAGATAGATGGAGTGTTGTAGCTGATAACTCCATTTACAGAGTTTCTTACTGGAGCTGTATAAACCTCTCCGTCAGGTATGTTTCTAAGTCCAGAACACTTAACAGATGGGATATCTTTCTTAGAGAAAGTGATATCTGTTCCAGGTCCTGTGATTCTTATCTTATCTGTTCTGTTTAGCACAGTGATAAGAGAATCCATAGCTCTATCCATCTTTCCATAGTCCAGGTTACATACGTTGAAGTAGAAATCCTCGAAAGACTCAAGAGATGTGTTGGCAAGCTGTGCCATAGAGTTGTTAGGGTATCTCAGTACCACCCATTTAGTGTTGTTTACTCTCTCAGTCAGATGCACAGGTTTCATGAAGTGGTCCATATAAGCTTTCATCTTTGCAGAATCCACATCTGAAAGCTCAGTTGAGTTGTCTGCTCCTCTTATAGCGATATATGCATCCATATCCTTCATTCTCTCCAGCTCATATTTAGCTGTAAGTTTCCACTGCTCCTCACTACTGTTGTTCAGAAGTGCTCTAAGTACAGAGTTATCCTTTATAGTTACAAAAGGAATTCCTCCAACTTTGTGAACCTCTTTTACAAGGGCTTTTACTAGATTTCTAGGCTCATCCCCTACAGCTTCAATAAGAACTTTTTCTCCTGCTTTTACTCTTGTAGAGTAGTTTACAAGATTTTTTGCTAAGATTTCCAATCTCTGATCCATGATTAAAAACTCTCCTTTTTATATGTTATTTTATAATTCCTAAAGAACTTTTGCCCCACTATTATAACATATCTTTCAAATTTTGTCCGAATTTTATTGACCACCAGGAAAAAAATGATAGAATATACAGGGATTAAAAATTTATTTAGGGGGAAAACTTTTGAACTTGAAATTTATTCTTGGAATTTCTATATTCCTTTTTACTTTTTACCATATTATTAAAGACAAATATTCTAAGCCACTGGTAGCCATGCTGGGAGCTGGAGCCATGATAATGGCAGGAATACTGGATGAACATGCAGCACTGAAATCCATAGGAAACAATCTGGAGATACTGCTCCTTCTTATCGGACTTATGATGATAGTGGAGATTCTGGCCGAGACTGGATTTTTCCAGTGGTCAGCCATTAAGATAGCACAGTTTGCCAAGGGTGAACCCATGAAGATACTTCTCTATCTGGCAGTTATGTCAGCTGTGAGCTCGGCTCTTCTGGATAACGTGACTACAGTGCTTCTTATGGTGCCTCTATCTATACTTCTGGCCCGTCAGCTGAAAGTGGATCCTTTTCCATTTATTATGCTTCAGATCTTTGCGGCCAATATCGGAGGAACAGCCACCCTTATAGGTGATCCTCCCAACCTGATCATTGCCGCTGCTGCCCGTTTGGGGTTCAACGCCTTTATTCTGCACCAGGGTCCTCTGGCACTGATAAATATGCTGGTTCTTCTTCTCACTGCATACTTCTATACAAAAAAAGATATGGTTATCAGCCGTGAGCTCAAGGCAGTAATCATGGAGCTGGATGCAGGAAGAGCCATAAAAAACAGAAAACTTATGAATCAGGCCCTGATTCTTTTCTCCCTGGTTCTGATAGGGTTTCTGACCAATGCCATCACCCACCTGGGGCTGGCAGCTATCGCCATGACAGGAGCTGCTCTCCTCATGCTGATTACAAAGCAGAATCCTGAACACCTCTTCCGAAAGGTAGAGTGGGATACTCTGTTTTTCTTCGGAGGACTGTTCATTGTGGTGGACGGTGTGGAACATCTGGGAATAATGAGTCACGGAGCGGATCTTCTCCTCCACCTTACCCAGGGAAGCAAGCTCCTCACCACTCAGCTGATACTGATTGTCTCCACTTTCCTCTCGCCACTTCTGGGGTCTGTGCCTTTTACCCTGTCATTCCTGAAGATTATAAGGGAGATCATCCCTACATTCCAGGGGAATACAGAGATGTTCTGGTGGGCTCTCTCTCTGGGAGCGTGTCTGGGAGGAAACATGACCATAGTGGGAAGTGCATGCAACCTTGTGGGAGTGAGCCTGGCACAGAAAGACAATATCCAGATAGGTTTCGGAAAGTTTCTGAAATTTGGTCTCCTTGTTGTACTTCAGTCCCTGGTTCTGAGCATGGGTTACCTGTATCTACTCTACAGATAATATTTTTAAATTTGATCGGCCGGAAAAGTGACTCCAATCTCTTTTCTGGCCTTTTCCATTATTTCAGCCACAAGAAGGGAATTACTGTGGGGATTATCCCTGCTTTCATGCTCTCCTCTACTGTAGCAATCTAGAAACTCCCTAATCTCATAGTACATATCATTTTTTTCTCTCTCTATAGTCAGATCTTCCTCCTGTCCATTTCTCAATTTCAAAGTCACCTTCTCCAGAAGGGAGATCTTCTCTATTACTATGGATCCCTCTTCCCCAGTTATCTCGCTGGGAAGGGTGGAGCTATTGATTTTAGAATGGTTCACCGTGGCCACCATATCTCCATATTTAAGAAGAGCTGTCCCTGCTCCGTCTACACCGCTACCCAAAACCGTTCCATAGGATGAAATCCCCTCAGGCTTTCCAAAGAGTCCCAGGACGAAGTAGAAGGGGTATAGCCCTATATCCATGGTGGAGCCGTTGGAAAACTGGGGAAGAAAGGCGTTTAACACCACCCCTTCCCGGAACTTATCATAACGGGAGGAGTACTGGCAGAAATTGGCATAGACTCCACGGATCTTTCCTATTCTTCCCAGGTTTTCTCTTATCACCCCATAGTTGGGATTGTGAAGAGTACGGATGGCCTCCATAAGGAGAACCCCCTTCCTCTCTGAGGTCTCCACCATCTCACGGACCTCACGGAGATTGGAACCTAGAGGTTTTTCACAGAGGACCCCGATTCCTGCCTCTAAAAATTTCAGGGTATGTCTATGGTGCAGGGATGTGGGAGAGGCTATATACACAGCATCTATCTTCCCGCTCTCTATCATCTCATCCAGATCTGTAAAGATATGGGGAGCTCCATACTTTTCCCCAAACTCCCTTCCTCTCTCCAAAGTTCTGGAGTACACAGCTTCCAGCTTGAACTCCGGGCAGAGAGCTGCTCCCTCTAAAAAAGTTTCAGTTATAAAGTTTGTACCTATTATTCCAAATCTTACCATTTTTCTCTCCTCCTCAATTTTTTCTATCTACAGTATACACCAAATAGCTATTGAATAAAGAGAAAAAAATATATATAATGATTAATGTAAAAGAAAATAAAAAAAAGTGGGTAGAAGAGATGAAAAAAGAGAGCAAGCTGATTTTAGAATTGAAAAATATAGGAAAAAGTTATGGAAAGGGGGAGAATGAAACCCCTGTACTGAAAGATATAAATTTGAAATTTTATGAGAATGAGTTTACAGCTATCATAGGTCCCAGCGGAAGCGGTAAAACTACTCTGCTGAATATACTGGGTGCACTGGATACTCCTACTTCTGGTTCTCTCTGCTACTATGGAGATGACATCTCAGCTTTCACCCCAGACCAGCTGGCAGATTTCCGAAACAGATCCCTGGGATTCATATTCCAGTTCCACCATCTCCTTCCTGAATTTTCAGTGAAGGAAAATGTCCTGATCCCTGCATGGATAGCCCATGGAAACACCCTGCTACCAGAGTTGGAGAAAAGGGCAGAGGAGATTATAGATTTTATGGGGATGAGTTCCAAGCTGAACAGCAGCACTAGAGAGATCTCGGGAGGACAGCAGCAGAGGGCTGCCATCGCCCGTTCCCTTATCAACTCACCTAAAATAGTCCTGGCAGATGAGCCCACTGGAAACCTGGACAGCGAAACCACAGAGCAGACCTACCAGCTCTTAAGAAAGATCAACCAGGAGATGGGAACCACCTTTATAATAGTTACCCACGATATGAGCATAGCAGAAAAGTGCGACAGAATCATCTCCATACTGGATGGAAAGATTCTGGAAGAGAGATATACCAATTCATAGATCCAATCTGAAATTCAGGATTTTTTTTAAAGGCTTAAATATATTTTTCTCTATATAGAGATCTATGATTTCCATATCCTCCACCCTGGTATAGGTATGCATTCCCAGGGCGTTCTCAGGTTTTTTCAGCTTCCGGATAAACTCCTCCTGGTATTTTTCCGGAGATACTGAAATAACCCTGTGGACATTGAGGGTTTCTCCATAAAGATATCTGCAATCCTGGGAGAGTCTGTATATCTCCCCCCCATGGAAAATAAAATTCCCTCCCATTCTGGAAGTTTCAGGAGATTGGGAGACTATTTTTTCCTTTAGAGGTTTTAGCTCCCCAGCTATTATATCCTCTGTATAGTAGCACTCCAGGGAACCGCTGTATGGGTTTCCACAGGAGTTTTGCCCTACCACTTCTGGAGAAAAAAAACAGTAATAGATATTATCCCTCTTAAAAAAGGTGAAGTCCACGCATTTCAAGTTGTCCATGAGCACTCTTTTTACTTTCCATCTATAGGGAAACTCCTCCGCCTCATAGAGGAGAAGCTTACCCGCCTTATGGCTCTCAGGTATCATGTAATATTTCCCGTCCACCTTAAAAACATTGGGGTACGAAAGATGGTAGTTCTCCCTCAGAATCTCCCTCTTCTCCTTCACTTCCATTTTTTCCCTATCTATCTCTCCCACATAGAGAGTTCCTCCCTTCCCTCCCAATTTGAGATTTTCATAGAAAACATAATATTTTCCAGCTTCTTTTATCAGGAAAGGGTCCGCTTCCCACTGATAGAGCTTGCTATCCAGTATTTTCCAGCTGTCTTCCCCTATTTTCAGAGCCATTACCCATTTTTCCACAAAAATTTTTCTTTTTATTCTTCCTAAAATTTTTTCAACTATTCCTTTTCCCACTTTTTTCTCCTTATTTCAGGATCTCTTCCCATTTTTTTATTATATTCTCCATGCCGAATCTCCCTGAATCTTCATAGGCATTCCTTGAAAACTCTTGAATTTTCAAGCTATCTCCCGACAGCTGAAGAAATTTATCTATAAAATCCCTCTCGTTTCCGTCCTCTATCAGATATCCGTTTCTGTTATTCAGAACAATATCTCTTGGCCCGGTTTTTATATCGTAACTTATTACTGGAATTCCGAAACTCTGTGCCTCTATTAAAGTCATAGGTAGCCCCTCAAATCTAGATGTCATGAGATAGATTGAGGCATCTTCATAATATTTTTTTATCTCTTCCGTATGCTCTATTATCTCAACTCTCTCCAATTTTAATTCCTCTATCTGTTTCAGAAGTTTATCTCTATCTTCCCCTGATCCTATTATCAGGAGTTTCCACTCCCTATCTTTTTTCTCTATCTGGCCCCAGATTTGGAGAAGCCTGTCAAAACCTTTCTGATAATTTAATCTGCCCACAGCTATGGCTGTCCTGTTCTTGCAAAGGGATTTTTGGGCATGGGGGTAGGGTGTGGGATTGTATATATAATCTATCTTTGATACCACATTCAAGTTGCTTAAATACTGGTTTTTATCCTGTTCTGTAAGGGTTATTATCTGGTCAGAATATTTTGCAGCCAACCTTCTGGCCCAATCCCTTCTCTTCACTCCTACGTTGCTGTAAAAATTAAAATGTTCCCATGAGATAACCTCCGTATCCAGTTTATAGGTGGCAATCAGAGTGTTGATTGATAATATTACATCGATATCAATCAGGGTATCTATATTATATTTTTTTATTATTTTTCTCAGTTTATAGGCTGCTGTTAATTTATTTCTAATTTTACTCTTTCCATGGGATAAATTTATTATTTTTATGTCTGGATTCAGATAAAAATAGCTTTTCCCCTCTGGACCATAGCTTATTATATATATTTCATAATTTTTTATCAGCTCATTGGCTATCAGTGTCGCCACCCTCTCTGTTCCCCCGCTTCTGGATATATTTCCGCTTACAAAGCCTATTCTCTTCAATTGCGTCTCCTTTCTTTTCTCAGAATGATTCCCTGAATGGTAAAAACCATCCCTGCCTGAATTATTAAAGATATTATGATTCCCTTTATTCCCAACAGCCTTGTAAGATAGAGAAGGATCACCATATAGATACTATTTACCACTATGAGCAGAATAGTATTTTCCTTTACATGGCCAGAATATATAAATATAGGGTGCTGACCTGAAAAGGCTTCTGTAAAGATTGTGAGGAAGAGATAGAGATAGATGGATACCATATAGTTTTCATAGTTGGGTATAAGATGTCCCAGCCAGTATCTGTGGGTAAGGGCTACAAATAAAAATCCCATCACTCCCACCCCGAGGACTATTTTCCCTATCTTAAAACCTATTCTGTATGCCCCATCCTCATCTCCAGAAGAGAGCCTTTTGCTGATTTCCGGCCGGAGGACTTGAACCATGGTGCTTGTCACCTTTGTGATCAGACCTCCTATTTTCTCCAAAATCTTGTACACTGCTACATCGCTGAATCCCAGATATTTATTTATTATAAAGGGGGTTATCTGAAAAACAGGGAGATCCACTGTACTGGAGAGATTGGTGTAGATACAAAACTTTAAAAACTCTCTGTCAAATCTTGTCCGATTAAAATTTAAGTCTGACATCCCATTCTCTTTTAAGGTCTTCCACACATAACTTATAACTAACAGATTGGATAAAAAAATTGAGATCGCAGTAAAAAAGATATAGTAGATCAGTTCCAGCTTTAAGATAAATCCTATAAGATAAAATAGGGTATTCATACCGTTGGTGCAGACATTTATCCAAGAGATCTCTTTGAATTTTTCAAAAATTCTCAAAACTCCTCTGAAGGCTCCAGTCAGGGTAAAAAGTATTGTCACAGTGAGTATTCTAATATAGCCTTTTACCTCTCCGCTCCATTTGAAATATCCTCCCGAGAGATCCACCAGAAGATA
>JBOFCM010000064.1:0-1468 GCA_051646055.1 Fusobacteriaceae bacterium | reverse complement strand
GGAAAATTATTAAGAGTTAATTTAACAACTGAAGAGATTGTCTACGAAGATTTAAATTTAGAACTTGCTAAGAAATTTATTGGAGCAAGAGGGCTCGGTAGTAAAATCCTTCTTGATGAGATTGATCCTAACATTGATGCTTTATCTGAAGAAAACAAGCTTGTTATTATGACAGGACCAGTTACTGGAGCATCTGTTCCAACTGGTGGAAGATATGTTGTAGTTACAAAATCTCCACTTACTGGTATGATTGCCTGCTCAAATTCTGGAGGACAGTGGGGAGCAAAATTAAAATACTCTGGTTTGGATGGAATTATTATCGAAGGAAAAAGTTCATCTCCTAAATATCTATATATAAACGATGATAAAGTTGAGCTTTTAGATGCTGAACACGTTTGGGGACGTACAAGTAGTGAGGTCGATGTATTTTTCAACAGCATCTATCCAAACTCTTCTGTTTTAAATATCGGTCCAGGTGGTGAAAATCAATCTCTTATGGCTGCTATTATAAACGATGGTGATAGAGCTGCTGGACGTTCTGGAGTTGGAGCTGTTATGGGATCAAAAGCTTTAAAGGCTATTGTTGTAAATTCAACTAGAACCTCTATACCTGTGAATAACCCTGATGAACTTAGAAAAGAGTTAGTAATTGCTATGAAAAAAATTAAAGAGGATGGCGTTACTGGAACTGGACTTCCTACTTACGGAACTGCTGTTCTTGTGAATATAATAAATGAAACAGGAAGTTTCCCAACAAATAACTGGCAAGGAGCACACTCAAAGGATGCCGAAAATATAAGTGGAGAAACTTTAGCTGAAAAATATCTGAAAAGAACATACAACTGCCATAGATGTCCAATCGGTTGTGGTAGAGTTGTTGAAAGAGAGGGAAGAGAAATCGGTGGACCTGAATATGAAACTCTTTGGGCTTATGGTGGTAACTGTGGAGTTTACGATATTCCTAGTATAAATGAAGCTAACTTCTGGTGTAATGAACTTGGACTAGATGCAATCTCTGTCCCTTGCACAATAGCATCTGCTATGGAGCTATATGAAAAAGGGCTTATAACTGATGAAGACTGCCAAGGTGTTCCTTTAAAATTTGGAAGTAAAGATGCAATTATTGAATGGACAAAAAGAATAGGACTAGGTGAAACTGTTCTTGGAAGACTAATGGCTAAAGGTTCTCAAAGACTTTGTGAACACTATGGTCACCCAGAGATGTCTATGTCTGTTAAAAAACAAGAACTGCCAGCTTATGATGCTAGAGGAATCCAAGGAATCGGTTTAAATTATGCTACTAGTAACCGTGGGGGATGTCATGTTAGAGGTTATATGATCTCTCCTGAAATTTTAGCTCATCCCGAGCTTTTAGATAGAACAACTACTGATAACAAAGCAACTTGGACTAAAACTTTCCAAGATTTAACTGCTGTTATTGATTCTATGGGGATGTGTTTATTTACCT
>JBOFCM010000063.1:0-9963 GCA_051646055.1 Fusobacteriaceae bacterium | reverse complement strand
GTCCTATAATTCTACTCTATAAGACAGGATTATGGGGTTTAAGGGGATGATCCCTCCTCCAAAAAGAGTGTTTCACGGACCGTTTCAACAAAAAAAATATGTTAAACTTCGAAAAAGAGAGAAAAAGACTGGTATTACTAGGTTTCTCTCTTTTTCTATTTACTGGCCAATATGTGGAATTAGGAGAAAAATCTTGTATAATCCACTTTTATTTCATATAATAAGTATTATATGAAATACGTTTCACAGAGGGTAAAAAGATTAAAAATCCTTGGTATCATTTGAAATATTGAATTTTTATAGATATTTTAGTGAATGGAAAACGTTTCAGAGGAAGAAGCTGAAAAAGAGAGGAGTTTTGGTTAAAACTTGAGATTTGGAAAAAATTGAGACAAAAGAAAAAGGGACTTTCCTCCAGGAGAGGAGTTCCCTTTTCAAGTCTGCTTATACGAGCCTGATCGGTTTTGTTTTGGCTAAATCAGCTTGACTGATTCATAACTCACCTTCTTTTATAGTCGTTCATATATTTTTTAGCTTTCGTAAGCTCTCTCTTAAAGATTTTGCCAGCATCTTCTTTTCTATGCCATCTAAAAAATCTTTTATGGGAGAATTTCCGTTTTCTATCTGAAGAAATAAGGGGAGAGTTTTTGAAAATATAGTTGGTAAAGGAAAGAGGTAGTAGCACTTAAATTTTTTCTTTATTGATAGAAAACCAATATGTAATAGAAGGGGTAGAGCTGGGGTTTTTATGTCTGTGGGGAGTATTTCTTTTTATATAGATAGTGTCACCCTTAGATAAGTGATATATACCTTCTTGAGCAACCTCAAGTTCCAATTCTCCTTCAATGACCAAGCCAACCTCATCATGATTATGACCCCAATTAGTACTATCTGAAACACCATTAGGTTCAATGACAACACAAATTCCGTCTATTTTAGAATTATCAGGAGTCAAGTTATAGTATTTAGTTCCTTCCGAACTGGAATCAAATACCAAAGTTCTTTCTTCTTTTTTCAGAACAGTGACGCTACTTCTTTCTTTTTTCAGAAGATCGATGATATTGACATTTAAAATCTGGCATAAAGTCTGGAGATTAGCAATTGAAGGACTGTTTATATTTCTTTCAATATTGCTTATAAATCCCGCTGAGAGTCCTGTTTTTTCAGAAAGTTCTTTAATTGATAATCCACGCATTTTTCTAATCTGTTTTAATTTTTCATGTATTTCCATAATTCATCTCCTATATCGAATTATTTTATTCACTATTATGAATATATTTCAATGAGATTATATCACTAATCCCTTTGGAATTAAAGATATTTCAAAACTTAAATTCATTATTATGAACAAAAAATTCAAAAAACTGTTTACTTTGTAGATCTTCCATGTTATTATATTTTCATCCAAAACAAAAATAGCTTTTTAGAAAGAAGCGAAGGAGGAAATTATGACAATGGCATTTTTTGCAGCATCATTTGTTTTTGCTGCAAGTCCCGGTATTGCAACTATCTATATTTTAAACAATTCTGCACTTTTTGGAAAAAGAGAGGGAATATTATCTGCATTGGGAATCATGAGTGGAGGAATGATCTATAATATTATAGCTGCTGTTGGTCTGTCTTCCATACTCTATACCTTTCCAGTATTATTTAATGGAATAAAGATTGCTGGATCTCTTTATCTTTTTTATATTGGTATCATTGGCCTTTGCACCAAAAAAGATATGATAGAAAAAGAATGGAAGGCTAAAAAAAATAAAAGCTATTTAAAAGGAGTTATTACAAATCTTGCCAATCCTAAGGTACTGCTTTTTTTTATGACATTTATTCCACAGTTTGTAGAAAACAATGAAAATTTTGGAAAAGAAATTTTTTTGTTAGGAACTCTTTATCTTTTTATCGAATTTATCTGGTTTATTAGTCTGGCATTTTTTACTTCAATTTTTATGGATAAGTTTAAAGATGTTTTCCAGAAATATATGAAATATATCTCTGCTGTGGTTTATCTGGGGATGGGTGCCATGTTAATATTTAAATAAATGATTATTCTTGAATTCAGCTTTAACTTGGAGATGTGCAAGCATATATTCTATGGAAATACATATCTTTTTCCTCTAACTATAAATAATTTGAATAAACGTTCAAAAAAGTCATTGCTTATTTTTTGACAATCCTATATAATTATAATTTAGATATCTATAAAAATTATGCTGGAGGATCAATGAAAAAATTATTAATGATTACATCTTTTTTAGGAGCACTTACTTTTTCAGAAGTTATGGCTATTGAATTAAAAGAAAACAACTCTAAGATTCAAAAAATATTCACTGACAACAATATAAAGGGTACTTTTATCGTCTATGATATAGAAAATGATAAAGTTATAGGATACAACAAGGAGCGTAGTGATATACAGTTTCCCCCAGCATCAACATTTAAAATTTTCAACAGCTTGATTGGACTAGCAACAGGGGCTGTCAAAGATACAGACAAAGTTTTTTATAAATATGATGGGTCAAAAATGTATTTAAAATCTTGGGAAAATGATATGAATTTAAAAACAGGAATTAAAGTTTCTCATGTGCCAGCTTATCAACAGCTTGCAACTATGATTGGTTATGATGATATGAAAAAAAATATCGATAATCTAAATTTTGGAAATGAAAATATTGGAACTGAAAAAGATCTTACGACTTTTTGGCTACAGGGACCTTTAAAAATATCTGCTATTGAGCAGGCTGAACTTTTAGGTAAGTTGGCATCTAAAAAGCTAAATTATTCTGAAGAGATTCAGCAAGAAGTTATCAACATCAGTAAGTTAGATAGTGGAAAAAATTGGACTCTTTACGGAAAAACTGGATGGGGAACTAAAAATGTTGAAGTCCCTGTTGGTTGGTTTGTAGGATGGGTAAATGAAAACGGAAAAAATTATAGTTTTGCTATAAATATGGATACTGAGACTGCAGACAAACTTCCTTTACGTGAAGAGATTGCAATAAAGTCTTTAAAAGCTATAGGATTATTACAAAAATAAAATTAGAAGTCTTCTAAATTTTAGTAAGCAAGGTAGTTCTTAATTTTTTCTTAAATATTTGATGTTATTTATTTAATCCATTGCAATCATTACCCTTTCTACCTTTAAAAGATTGGTCTCTTATTAAAAGGTTAAGTATTTTTAGGGTAAATTTGCAATGGATTTTTTTATTATATTAAAATATATATAGGCCAAGCTCTATCAGTGGACATTGAAAATATCGAGAAGGCAGGTGAAATTTTATTTAAATCTTGCTATTTCAGATACAGATTTTCTTGCAGGCAGAGCTGGATGTGCACCTTCTGGATAACCGTAAACAATGAGAGCTGCTACAGTTTCATCTTCAGGAAGATCTACTATTTTAGAAATAGCCTCATCATTGATAACTCCCATAATCACTGTTCCTACTCCTTTAGCATGTGCAGCTAAGCAAAATGTTTGACAAGCTATTCCAGCATCAAAGATCTCCCATACATTAGTTCCTGAATCATATCCTAATTCATCTATTTTACCACTTTTACCTTTAACATAACTCAAAACTAAAACATTTCTAGCATTTTTTAAAACATCAGCATTATAAACGAAATCGTCAACTCCATCATGGGCTAGTTTTGTTATCAATTCTTGATTTTCTACTAAAGTGTATCTAACAATTTGAAAGTTAGCCCATGACGGTGCATATCTAGTAGCATCCAAAATTTCATTCATTAATTCTCTGTCCACAATCTCTTTTTTGAACTTTCTAATACTTCTTCTTTCTTTTATTCCTGCAATCATATCCATAACAAAAAACCTCCTTAGTTTGTATTAATAAATATATTTTACTGGAAAATCGCCAAATACTCTTTTTTTTTACAAATTTTTATAGATATCTCCACGAGAATCTATATCCAGTACAAAAATTACAATTTCATTTTCAACAATTTCAAAAATAGCCTGAAAAAACCTCAGCCCCACCTTACGGTTATCCTTCATGAATTTTAGAGAATCCTTGGAATACTTAACCTTGTAAGATATCATCCAGATCCACCTCTACAAACTCATCCTTGCTTCTATCATAATTTTTCATAAAATTGTCTATCTCCTGCTCCTCTTCCCCTGTTACAAAACTGCAATTGGAGTTGATGAAGTTTAAGAGGTTTCTGTCTTCGGCTTCTCTCACCTTGCCTATTGCTAGCTCACGTATAAACTGGCTTACAGATATCCCTATTTTCTTACAGTAATCCTTTATCTCCTGATATTCCTCTTCTGGAAATAAAATGTTGTGTCTGCTAAGTGCTTTTCCCATTTTTCACCTCATAATTTTTTCTTTAATTATATTATGCACCAATCACACAACATACACAACATTTTATTATAAGCCCTTGAATTATCCCTTTTTATATGTTAGTGTGGAAGTAATCAAATACGTTTTTTAGGAGAATGCTGGCGGAATTCCTGATTTAAAGGCTCTTCTGCCTTCGAATTTCATCTCTATTTCTAGAACCAAAAGCAGGGCATTTCATTCTAGGCATTATTTTATCCTCCTATCTCCTTGAAATTTTTATCTAATTATAACATATTATTACTCCTAAGAATATTCTTGTTTTTTTGTCATTTCCTCCAGTTGATCTCTTTTCAAATAAGTTATATTAACATATTTTTGTTTCAGAATAATGTTATTTGAAAAAATAAAAAAAATAATTTTGAAACTATTTATTCCTATCCAAAAGAAGCAGGAAGTCTCTAATTACTCAAGAAAATTGACTTTTAAAAAGAGTAAAAAATGTATAAAAAAACCTCCTTCAGATATTTACTGAAGAAGGTTTTGGCAGTACGTCATTAAATGGCTCTCTCTAATTATTTTTCGTTATTATTTTTCTTATTGGTGTAATTTTCTAAAACAGCTTCCCCAAGCTGATTTTTAAACTCTTCCATCTGAATCTGATTTTTGTATAATGCACTTATTACCTCTGAAACTTTAAGATTTATCATGTTGTTTCCCCCCGTAATTTTTGATTCTTTACAGGGAGATAATATCACATGATTGGTGTTATGTATATATGTCATTTGTGTATTTTTAAATATTCTTTTTTGGACAAATCTATTAAAAAAAATTGTAATTTTATTAAAAAAAAAAGGAAATGAGAAACTTATTCCTAAATAAAGGGCAGTATGGGTACATGTAGATTAAAACTCCTTAGCAAAAAGACTGCCACCAGCGGTCTTTTTGCTTATTTTTTTATTTTTCTAAACTTTTTTTAAACTTCTACCGTATAAATATCGTAATTTAAAAATGAATTTCTCCCCTGAAATAATTTTTTCATAAAATATATTTTCTCCCCAAGAAAAATATAAAAAAAATTTAAAATAAAAAAAGGAAATTCATCACATATTCCTAAGTAAAGGGCAGTATTTCATGTTCAGTACTCCTTGAAAAAAGACTACCACCAGTGGTCTTTTTTAATTTTACGGTGCTCAAAAAATATATTTTGTATAATTTATATC
The DNA here is from genome assembly GCA_051646055.1 of Fusobacteriaceae bacterium. Taxonomy (GTDB): domain Bacteria; phylum Fusobacteriota; class Fusobacteriia; order Fusobacteriales; family Fusobacteriaceae; genus JAGNZR01. Next base: position 4,442 of record JBOFCM010000063.1, on the reverse strand, counting down.
CCTTAAGTTCATAAAATGAATTTTACTTTCTGTGGATTGAAATATAAAATATATTTAAACTGAAATATTGGGGGGATATTATGAAGAAAAATTTACTGCTTATAACTGGATTGGCATCTTTACTGCTTACTGCTCCAGCTATGGGAAAAGAAAAATCTACAATTACAAAATCTTACGGATATGGTGGTGAGATGAAAGTTCTTGTGAAAACAGATGGGGAGAAAATAAAAGATATTGAGTTAGTTTCTCATAAAGAGACATCTCCTGTTGTAAATAGAGCATTTCCGGTAATTAGAGAGAGAATAATCGGGGCACAGTCTCCAGTTGTAGACAGTGTTTCAGGTGCAACTCACACATCTACTGCAATAAAAATCGCAGTAGGGGATGTAATGAAAAAAGAGGGAAAAGATTTTGGAAAGATAGATAGAAATACCAAGGCTCCTGAGCAGCCTGTTGCTTATCTGCCTACTGTTAAAACTGACCTTTTAATTGTAGGAAGTGGTCCTGCTGGACTTTCAGCAGCTATATCTGCTAGAGAAGCCGGAGTAAAAAATATTATTCTTATTGAAAAACTGGATATCTTAAGTGGAAATGGAAAATTTGACATGAATTTCTTTGACCTTTACAATTCAGAAGCTCAAAAAAATGCGGGAATAGAGGATTCAGTAGAGAAATTCCTATCTGATAAAAAGAATGCCAAAGAGACTCCAGAGCGTATGAGAGTCCAAGCTGAAGGAGCTTTTGTTCTGGATAAATGGCTGAGAGATATGGAAATAAAACTCAACCACTACTATGGAAATAGAGGACATATGGCTGAAAAAGATGCCTATGCTGGAGAGCATATTCAGGATAAAATGGAAGAAAAAGTAAAAGCACTTGGAATAGATGTTCGTACTGGAACAGCTGGACTTGACCTCATATTGGATAAGGGGAAAGTTACAGGAGTTAAAGTTCAGAATAAAAATAATTTCTATGATATAGATGCAAAGGCTGTAATCCTAGCAACTGGAGGATTCTCGGCCAATAAAGAGCTTCTTGCTAAATATGCTCCAGGGGGAGAAAAAGTTGCCACTTCAAATCAGATGGGAGCAACTGGAGATTTTGTTAAAGTTTTTGAAAAAAATGAGATTCCTATGGAGAATATGGATGTTCTGAGTGTTTTCCCATTTATAATAAAAGAATCTAGAGACCTCACTGGAGGAGGAGATGGTTATATTCTTGTAAATGAAACTGGAAAAAGATTTATGAATGAGCAGGTACAACCTGGAAAAAGTCTAGAGTTTGCCCACAATATTCTGAATCAAGATACATTCTATATCTATGACCAGAATCTTTATGAATCTTTCTACCGTTTCCAAAAACATGTGAAGCTTGGTCTGCATAAGAAATTTGATACTCTGGATCAGATGGCTGAAGAGATGGGGGTTCCAGTAGCAAATCTAAAAAATACTATAACTGAATTTAATAGAGCAGTGCGTGGTGAGATTCAGGATCCGTTCAGAGAAAAACCTACAAAAAGAGAGTTTAAAACTGAGGGGCCTTTCTATATGGTGGAGGTTGAATCAGCTATCCATATGACTAAGGGTGGAGTTGTTGCCAACGAAAATTCTGAGGTTTTGAATAAAGATAGGAAAGCAATAAAAGGTCTCTATGCAGCTGGAGAGGTTGTTTCAACTTCTGGTGCATACAGTTCATCGGTAGTCTTCGGGCGTTCAGCAGGTGAAAAAGCAGCTCAATTTATAAAGTCGTCAAAATAAGATCTAAAAGAGAGAAGACCCCTGGAAACAGAGGGTTTCTCTCTTTTCTTATTAAAAGACAAAAAACATTTCATCAAAATCCCTAAGAAAAACTCCTCCTCCACTGGAGGGAGTTAACTCATATAAACCTGGAAGTGAATTGATTTTACCGTTGTATATTAACATAATTAGTGATAAGATATATCAATAAAATTACATAAAATACAGGGGTGTTTCTATTGAAAAAAGCAATAAAAAAAGGGGAGTTACATCCCAATAATCCTCATAAGGGAAAATATAACTTCAAAACTTTAACTGAAAGTTTACCGGAATTAAAAAAATATATTGTCAAAAATCCCAATGGAGAGGATACGATTGATTTTAGTGATAATCAGGCCGTTATCTCTCTCAACAAGGCCTTGATAAAAACATATTACAATATTGATAACTGGGATATTCCAGAGGGATTTCTCTGTCCTCCTATTCCGGGAAGAGCAGATTATATCCACTATATAGCAGATCTTTTGTCTGAAAATGTCAATGTCAACGTATTGGATATAGGTACCGGTGCAAACTGTATCTATCCCATTATAGGTAGTCAGACCTATGGCTGGAACTACACAGCTTCAGATATAGATCCGAAATCTATTGAAAATGCTGAAAAAATAGTGGCTTCAAACGAAAATTTAAAAAACAGGGTAAAACTTAAGCTTCAAAAGGACAGAAATCATATTTTTACAGGGATCATTGAAGAGGGTGACAGATTTGATTTGACAATGTGCAATCCTCCTTTCCACTCCTCTCTAGAGGAAGCTCTGAAGGCAAACAGAAGAAAGGTGGAGAATCTCAATAAGGGAAACGGAGATATTAAAAAAGGATTGAATTTTGGTGGGCAGAAGGCTGAGCTGTGGTGTCCTGGTGGCGAGCGTCTTTTCCTAAAAAAAATGGCCAAAGAGAGTGCTCTTTTCGCCACTCAAGTACATTGGTTTACATCTTTGGTCTCCAACAAAGAGAATCTGAAACCCACAATAAAAGTTCTTGAGAAATTAGGTGCCCGTTGCCAAGTTTTAGAGATGAGTCAGGGACAAAAAATAAGCAGAGTTTTAGCGTGGACTTTCAGAAAATCCAATTAAAAATAAAAAAACAAAAATTTAGAATAAATTTAACAAGGAAAAAGATATATTTTGTCGTACAAAAGACTAAATTGTTTTAAAAGGGGTGTCGAATGTATAAGCCGAAATATTTCAAAATTCAAGAACTGGTATGTCCCCATGTATATGAAAAATATGGAAGCAGGGCATGGAACTTTTTTCACAGGGAATTTCTTCAGGATCTGGACAGACTTCGAGAGCTTCTAGGGTGTCCCGTATTTATCAATGACTGGCATGTTGGGGGAACATATTCTCAGAGCGGACTCAGATGCCCTCTCTGTGCTGTAAAAAAAGATTTTACTATGTCGGCTCACCAGCTCGGGGGAGCTGTGGATATCAAGACAAGAGCTCATTTTTCAGGACAGATTGCCGAAAAAATTATTTCCAATTACAAGGTTTTCAAAAGCTTTAAAAGAATTGAAAACACTCTCCATACTCCTTCTTGGTGTCACATAGATACCAGAGGACATCACGATGGAATAGTTTTTTTTAATCCTTAATATCTTTGAATTTTTTCTTTTTTCAGAATCTATCATTCAGAATTTAATCACAATTTATAATTTTTTCTGAAAAATTACTGGATTTTTTTTGGAAAATAGGTTATACTCAGACTAACTTCTGGGGAGAAGTTTTTTGTGGGGAGAAATTAAAATAGTTGAAAGAGTTTCTGTTAGGGGAAGCTCTTTCTTTTTTTTTATAAAAAAAAGAGAGAAGTTTCCAACTGGAAATCTCTCTCTTTCTCTCTGATTTTATCTCTCTACTGCCTCGGCAAATTTCTTTCCGATTCTGAACTTTACAACTCTTTTTGCAGGGATCTGGATCTCTGCTCCAGTTGATGGATTTCTTCCAGTTCTAGCTTCTCTCTCTACTGTTTCGAATTTCCCCCATCCTGTGAATGTAACATCGTCTCCAAGAGCCATAACCTCCTGAACTGTAGCCATGAATCCCTCTACAGCTTTCTCAGCCTCAGCCTTAGTTTTCATTCCTGTGTTTTTCTGAAATAAATCTACAAACTCTTTTTTTGTCATTATTTTTTCCTCCTATATTTTTCCTTGAAAAATCAATGTTTTCTGTTGGTTATTGAAGTTTATCACAAATTTTTCAGGAATTCCAGCTTTTTTATATTCTGAAAAATTAAAAGTGTAATATTTCCAAGAGTTTTATCATTTTTTTTGTTTAATTCCCGTTGCTTTTTAACATATTATAAGTTATAATTACATCAAGAAAGAGAAATCCTGCACCCATTTGGAATACTGTCGCTTGGAACCGGAGAAAAAATTCTCCGGTTTTTTATTTTAAAAAAATTTTTAAAATTATTTGTTGACATTCCGATTTTATAGGAGTAGAATAACCAAAAACAAATTAAAGGGGTAGTTTATATGAGACAAGAGATCAGATTAACAACTACAATGATGAATATGATGATGCCTATGGGAGTTGGAACCGAAATTTAACATAAATTTTGGGACGAACTCATTTTCTGTTACAAATGAGATCTCCCAAGGAATATAGCTGAGGATATTGAAGCTTGGGATTTTATCTCAAGCTTTTTTTG
>JBOFCM010000062.1:0-1867 GCA_051646055.1 Fusobacteriaceae bacterium | reverse complement strand
AGTTCCATAGCGGTCTATGCCAGATATTTCAGAGCCAGTGTACTAGATGTACTGAGCCAGGATTATATACTGACAGCTAGGGCCAAGGGAATCAGTGGATTTAGAATGGCATGGCATCACATAGGGAAAAATGCCCTTTTACCAGTTATAACCATATTGGGGCCTCAAATAGCGGGAATATTCATAGGATCCTTTGTTATAGAGTCAATATTTTCAATACCTGGGTTTGGTCAAATCTATGTGGATGCAATAAACAACAGAGATTTCACCATGATACTGGGACAAACTATACTTTTAAACGGACTCTATATACTATCTCTCTTTGTGGTGGATATGGTATATGGTTTGGTAGATCCAAGAATAAAGGTCTTCAAAAGGGGGTAGCTTATGGAATATAAGGAGAGTATGTTTGAAAAAATAGAAACCACAGGGGAACTGGGAGAGATGATGGTAAGGCCTAGTATAACCTACTGGGCAGACAGTTGGAGAAGATTGAAAAAAAATAAGATAGCCATGATTTCCATAGGAATTTTGACTCTTATTATTTTCATGTGTATATTTGGTCCTTCCTTTACAAAGTACAATTTTGAGGTTACTGATACCTTCAATATGAATTTGCCTCCAAGTTCAGAACATTGGTATGGCACCGATTCCCTGGGAAGAGATATATTTGCAAGGGTATGGGTAGGTGGAAGGGTTTCTATAATGATAGGATTTATTGGAACCCTTCTGGTTATTTTTGTGGGATGTGTATATGGAGGTGTGGCTGGTTACTTCGGTGGAAGGGTTGACCACTACATGATGAGACTTATTGAGATTTTAGTAAGTGTTCCTTACTTGGTAATGGTTATATTGATATCTCTATATATGGGAAAGGGTTTATTTTCTCTGGTTATAGCTCTTACCATAACAGGATGGACAGAGATAGCAAGGATAGTTAGGGGACAGGTTTTACAGATAAAGGAGCAGGAGTTTGTGACTGCTGCTAGGGCCTTGGGAGCTTCCCCAGGAAGAATTATATTGAAGCATCTATTGCCAAATACAGTGGGAGTGGTTATAGTGGCCATAACCTTTAAAATTCCTGGATTTATATTTGCAGAGGCCTTTTTAAGTTTTATAGGTTTAGGAGTTCAGGCACCTAATACCAGTTGGGGAGCTTTGGCAGCTGCTGCCAGGGAAAATTTGAGATTTTATCCCTATCAAATATTTTTCCCATCTCTTATGATAATTTTAACAATGCTATCCTTCAGTTTACTAGGGGATGGTCTCAGAGATGCACTAGATCCTAAGGAGAGGCAGTGATATTATGAAGAAGATATTAGATGTAAAGAACTTAAGAATAAATTTCAATACCTATGCGGGAACTGTCTATGCAGTTAGGGATGTATCCTTTCATTTAAATAGTGGAGAGACCTTGGCCATAGTTGGAGAGAGTGGATGTGGAAAAACTGTAACTTCCAAGGGAATCTTAAAACTACTGCCTAAGTATATTACGGATATTCCCAGTGGAACCATTGAATTTGAGGGAAAAAATTTAGTTCAGGCCTCTGAAAGGGAAATGAATAGCATCCGTGGGGGAAAAATCAGTATGATATTTCAGGATCCCATGACTTCCCTAAATCCCACTATGAAAATAGGGGAACAGATTATGGAAAGTCTTATAAAGCATAAGAAAATCTCCAAGGGTGAAGCTAGAAAGGAAGCTATTTCCATGTTGAAAATGGTAAATATTCCTGAGGCTGAAAAAAGAATGGATTCCTATGCCCATGAATTTTCAGGGGGAATGAGACAGAGGGCCATGATAGCCATAGCCCTTGCCTGTAATCCAAAGATATTAATAGCAGATGAGCCAACTACGGCTTTAGAT
>JBOFCM010000061.1:0-3301 GCA_051646055.1 Fusobacteriaceae bacterium | reverse complement strand
AATAAATGAACCCCTGGCAGCCAAGACCACTGCAAAAAACCTGCTCTGCAGGATAGAGTCCATGCTTCATGAAGAGTTTGATGGACATAGTCCAGAAGCCATAATAAAAAATTATTTCAAAGAACACATAGATATAGAGCATATTCAGGCCTATAATGACTGTAATAATGCCGAAGAGATCCGTGAAATATGGAAAGATGAGATAAATAGCATCGGAAACCTTATGATATTGGAATCATCTATAAATAGATCCATAGGAAACGATCATTTTTCAGATAAAAAACAAAAATATGAAAGTAGTAGATACCAGATTGCAAAGAATATATCTGCCCTTAACCAGTGGACAAAAGAGGATGCTGAAAAGAGAAGGGCAGAGGCTGTAAAAAGAATTTCAAATTATATCTATTCAGATTTATAGAATACATAAAGTTAAGAGAGAGTTTTATTTTAAAATATTAAGGGGGATTTAAAATGTACAAACTAAATAACGGTGTAGAAATTCAGAATGTAGGTTTTGGAACTTGGAAAGCTACGGACAAAGAGCAGTGTAAAAATTCAGTTAGAATCGCTTTAGAAACAGGATATAGACATATTGATACTGCTGCAATTTATGGAAATGAAGATGCAGTTGGAGAAGGAATAAATGAATTTTTAAAAACTAATTCAGTTTCAAGAGAAGAATTATTTATAGTGACAAAAGTTTGGAACACAGAACAGGGATATGAAAAGACTTTAAAAGCCTTTGAAGAATCTTTGAAAAAACTAAAATTAGAGTATATAGATATGTACTTGGTTCACTGGCCACAACCTAAAGATTTGACTAAAACTTGGGAAACTTGGAGAGCTTTAGAAACCCTTTACAAAGAGGGGAAAGTTAAAGCTGTTGGAGTTTGTAATATGAAGCAGCACCATCTTGAGTATATAATTGAAAACTTTAAAATTGTTCCAGCAGTCAATCAAATAGAGTTACATCCACATCTTCAACAAAAAGAATTAAGAGAGTTTTGTAAAAGTCACAATATTTTAATAGAAGCTTGGAGCCCTTTGATGCAAGGAGCTTTAGAGCATGAAGGTCTTATAGAATTAGCCAAAAAAAATAAAAAAACAGTAGCTCAAATAGTTTTAAAGTGGCATATTCAAAATGGATTATTACCACTTCCTAAATCAGTTACTCCTTCTAGAATAGCAGAAAATTTTGAGTTAGACTTTGAGCTTTGTGCTGAAGATATGGCTTATATTGATTCTTTGAACAAAGATGAAAGAATAGGTTCTGATCCAGATAAGATAGATTTTTAATGGGATTCTTGGGTCTTTCCCAAAGTTTGTGTAAACCTTCATTTTGTAGTAAACCAATACTATGAAATGGATGATGAACTAGGCTATACCAATATGATTACAGAAATAAAAATACTGACAATGAAAACTCTTTTTGATCTCCTCAGAATTAAAATATTGACTTGAAGCTGACTTTAAGTATTATAATATAGAGGCAGTTCTTTAACTGTAAACAGACAAATTGATACGGAGGAAAAATGTCAGGTATTTTAAAAGTTTTTTTTATGCTTTCAGTTTTTACAATGGGCTCTGCCTACTTGTTCTATAGATTATACGGGAGTCTATGGGTTTTTGCCCTGGTTCCAATTTTAAGTTTTCTACCCATATTTCTCTTTTATGTGTCGCGGGATAAAAGAAATGTGATTTTAGACGGCTTCATAGGGCATTATTTTTTCTATCTTAACTACATTCTTTTAGTTTCCATATCAGTTTCCATAATAGGACTGATTTTTAATTTTTTCTCTGTGGATATTTTCAATAAAATACTGGAAAGGAGAGAGCTTTTTCAGGCGGGTCTTCTCTCCTTTCTGGTCGTAATAGCTCTTTACGGGAGCAGAAATTTCAGGAATATTTCAGTTGAAAATTACAGGGTTTTACCAGTATCTCAAAAAAATATCAGGAATATGAAACTTGCCTTTATAAGTGACGTCCATCTCAACGGAAATTTTGACGGAAGCAAACTGAGAGCCTCCTTTGAGAAAATGAGAGAGGAAAAGGTGGAGCTTGTACTTATAGGAGGGGATTTTTTGGATAACTCCCACAGAACTGTAAGAGATGATATCAAAAAAATTATTGATGAGAATCAGTTTAAACACGGAATCTATCTTGTTTTGGGCAATCATGAGTATTACGGAGGAATCGATGAAAATATAGCCTATATAAAAAGTTTAGGGATAAAAATATTGAGGGACGAAAGGGTGGATATTGAGGGGGCTGTCATAGTGGGAAGAGATGACAGACACAACAAAAACAGAAAACCTCTCACAGAGCTTTTAGACGGTATCGATTCTGAGAAAACCGTTGTAGTTGTTGACCATAATCCCAAATCTCTATCTGAGATTCAGAATGAAAAAATAGATCTCTACCTCTCAGGGCATACCCATAGGGGACAGATTTTTCCCTTTAATTTAATAGTGGACCGTATGTATCTGAATCCCAAGGGCTACAAAAAAATTGGGGAGACCAACACCTATGTAAGTTCAGGGCTGGGAACATGGCTGATACCCTACAGGATAGGAAGTAGAAGCGAAATGCTCATTTTTGACATAGGGTCAGAATCCTAAAATCTGGACAGAGAAATTGAATACTTCATTGAAATATCTTTGAGACAGTGGAGAAAAGATTTGGTACTGTCAATGATACTTATTTACTATAACCGAAAAGGATATCAATGATGGGTATGATGTAGATGTATTTTAAATTAGATGCTATTAATGCCTCAAGAACAGATGCTCCAAACGTTAGCAAGGAAAAATACCCATAAAAAAAGCCTGGAACATAGGGGGGAGTCCAGGCTTTTTGTGGGGGGATAATTAAGATGTCGAATCTGTAATAATTTACTAGAAATTTTACGGAGTTCCTTCAAAAAATTATTTCTTTTTTTTGTAAAATTTTAAACTTTTGAATCTAATATCACCAGTACTGTTAAGTATTATTTCTCCGTTTTGAAATTTCAATGCCTCTTTACTATTTAGGTAGACCAAATCCTCCACCACTAATATTGAATCGTTATATGTAAACTCTCCTCCATTTTTTCCATCAAAGTATATATTTACATCTTTATGTTTCATATTAATTCTTTCAATTTCAATAAAATTATCTTCTTTTTTATTTAAAATAAGGTCATATTTCCCTTTACATTCTCTAATAGTTATTTTTGTGCCTGTGATTTCTATATCCCAATTTGTTTTCGAACACCACCACTCGTTGTCAATAATTTTAAGAATTGATTTTCCTTTTTTATTTT
>JBOFCM010000060.1:0-4069 GCA_051646055.1 Fusobacteriaceae bacterium | reverse complement strand
AATCTAGAATCTTTAACTTCAAGAAGTCATCAATCTTAGAATACTCACTAGCTATTACTTTCTCATAGGAGCTCTGTGATGTCTCTGGAACTTCAAATACAAATAGTACATGATATGAATCAGTGTCAATCTTGTACTTAAATGTCCTGAATGCACATAGTGCAGCTTCGAACTTTAAGAACAAGACATCCCCTGAGAATCTGTACAGCATTGCAATGACGTTCTTCTCTTCATGAGTTTCTACAAAAGCATTAATAAAGTATTTATCCCATAAGAACAACTCTCTGTTTCCCCCAAGTAGAGGAGCAGCAAAGATTGAAGACAAATTTGTCTTAGCAACTGATAAATCATAGCCTTGTGCAGGGAGATTTGCATTTCCCCCTGCAGTTAGCTTTTGAATTACATTGATCTTATAAGGAGTACGTAGCTTGGGTCTGATGATTTGCCCAATAGAATAAGAGATATCCTCCCCCTCTAATCTAACAATCTCATCATTCTCATAGATAGGCTTAAACTGTTTAATATCCCCAGATAGCCTTACTGTTCTGGCATTGACAATGGTTAGAAAGGATTTACCAGGTTTCCCAGGAGGGAGATTCAGGGGCTGTTGGCTCATTCTCTTCAGGTTTAGAGTTAATACATATTAAAGACTGTAAGTCAGGTAGTTCAGTTTTAGTTTCTCGAAGTATATCCTCCTTTGTTTTAAGAAGATAGACCAGTCGAAAGTTAACTATAAACTCTACGACACCACCTACCATACCGAACTTTTCTACATACTTTTTAAACACAAACCCCCCGATATCATTCTCACGATCCTTCAGCCAATTCTCTGCCGTCTTAATCCCTACACCTGGGATACCCTGGATATTATCCGTGCTATCCCCCATCAAGACTTGTTTCCATAAAAATTTCTCTGCATCTGTTTCACTAGTTGTCACAAACTCTACTTTTTGATAATTAAAATGCTTGCCTATGCACTGATGAAGTACATCTTTATCAGGAGAACAGATTACAACTTTCCAATCACTGTTGTTTACCCCATAGTAAGCAACGAGATCATCAGCTTCTAATCCATCGAACTCTTGAAATGTGTACCTCTGTTTCAAGTACTCTCTGAGTGCATAGAATATAATTGGTTTGGGACGATGCTTACGATTAGCTTTATAAGTTGGGGAGACTTGGTATCTATAACCATTCTTTCCAGTTAGAAAACCAACGTAGGCATTAGCATTACAATTAGTAAGGATAGTACTTACCCTAGAGTCAATACCACTTATGGCTTGCTCTAGAGTAGGTTTATCCATCTCATAATATAATAAGCTATCCCCGTCAATTAGACATATCGTACTCTCCTGTTCTTCTGTGTCTATACGGTCGATCATAGCTTATAAGGAATTTAGTTCATCTTCCTGCTGTTGCAGTTTAACTTGCTCTTCTCTGAAAGCATTAACTGCTTCCTCTCTCATCTTATCCCACTCAGCATCTGTCATAGCTGCATAAGTAGAAGAGTGATAAATGGAACCATTAACACCTGCAAGAGATGAGTGGACGAAATACTGCAAGCATCTCACAGCACCTGTCTCATCATCTGGTACAGCACCGATGTGCATTGGGTCAACAAACACATTGTGAATCTCACCACCATAACCAGAGATATACTTCAGACCACCGAAGTGCAAACCTGGAACACATGATAGATGATCATTAGTGTTTACCTTATCCCAAGAATCTAAACGATGTACACAACCTACTTTGATAAAGTGTCCAGCTGTTCCATATCCATTAGCTCCTTCACAATAGAATGCATCACCACCAGTCCCCATAACTGCAGGTTCGAAGAGACGATCTTCTACAAACTCTGGGAGTCCCTCTGATTCAATCTCACCTGTGTCTACGTTAAAGGTTCTCTTGTAACGGTCATGAACTTCTCCAGTCTCAGGATCATACTTATGAAGAATCTCTCTGGATACCTTATACCCATTCAACAATCCCTCTTTAGTAATCTTCATCTGATACATAGTAGCCCTGTCATAAGCTACGTGTTCAGCCATGCCCATCTCCTCTACATATTTCTTGTACAGAATAGGGTGAACATACTCCAGATTTACAAAGTTGAAGAACCTCTCAGAGAAGTCATTCCCTGTTCCAGCTTTCATCTTCTTTCTGAGGATGGGGTTTCTGAGCCACCTAGTCCACATCTTAACGAGTGGAGTGAAATCAATTCCCTTGTCAATAGATTCATAGATTCTTTCTACCAAAGCTTCAGGCATTGGGACAGTTGATACAACCTCCCCATGTTTTAAGAAGAACTCTCCAGTAGCTCTGTTCACATAGATAAACTCACATTTATCTTGAATCAGTTCAGTGTAGTCCTCTTGTGAATTCATTCCGAATTCCTCAAGAAAAGCACGATACTCTTCCATAGTAGAAGCTTCGTTAGCAAGTTCAGCAATTTTGTTTAATTTCTCATACAGCTCTGGTGTGAACTGTACAGAAAATGGGGTGTCCCCATAGGATCCACAGATCCTTCCGTCAATTACATTGATATTGATCATGTTTAATTATTTACAATAAAGATACGAATTAATCTAGCTCAGGGATTGGGATTTCCAATGCCTGTACGGCTTTCAGATAGATTTTTACCTGCTCCTCGTACTCCTTTCCACCACCATTATTACGTGGTAAGAAGAACTTGCTGTCCTTAGCAAACTCATCAGCAAATCTTACAAGTTCCATGAACTTAGGGTCTAAGACCTTAACTCCTGGAATGTCAGATAGTACGAAATACTTAGCAGATAACTCAGCTTTCATCTCATCAGATATGTCAGCTGCACATAATGTCTCAAATTCAAACAGTTTAGTCATCTCATTACGAAAATTTACAACTACAGCGTCACTACCATAGAATACAATAGAATCAAACCTATCATAGATGTTTTTAAGAGAATAATAAATCTTCTCATATCTGTCATCTATAAAGTTTAAGTCAAAGCAGTCAGAATAAGAACCAAAATATTCCCAAATTGGGAACTGCTTAGCCCATACGTGATTAGCAAATGCCTTAACAGCTGGATGACAAGTATAATTACCTTCAACATCTATAGTCCTAAAGAACTCATCAATGTGTCTGTAATTAGGTAGGTTTCTAACATGTTTAGTATTAGCTTCACTAAGCTTTAACAGCTGAGTCTGATTACTATAGTCTTCCCCTTCTACAATCTGAAAGAACTTTTCATTGCATCTATCAGGCATGCATTCAAAGTAATAGCAAGTGTCTGACTTATCACCATAAGGAACTCCATACCAATATGAACCTGTCCTATGAGTAAGAAACTTGCCAAGATTCTTATTAAAGTTCTTGAGAACAGCAGCTGCTAACTTCAACTTGTCTGCATCTTCATCAGTACCATAATAAGTAGGAATTGTACTGTTAATTACTGTACGTAGAGTTGGCTCTACCTTATCCCATACATAGTCATAGAAATGATTACCAGCATTTCTGTGGTTATCAGGACGAAGAGTGTATGCTACAATTTGAGAGTTAAGCTTACGTCTCTCCTCTGGGGTTAGACTTACTCCACTCTCTTGAATAGAAGCTGCTTCCTCAGCACCATCAAACAATTCCTTAATATTATCAGGCAGTTCAATCTCGTCATAATTGAGATATAACTCTGATGCTTTAATCAACGGCTCTATTAGGTTCTGATTTGCAACTTTCTTATCATACTCTGCCTCGTGGTATTTGTAATCTGTATTCAGACTTTTAGCAGTAGCAATCTGATCCTCCAAATAATTAAGATTAGTCTTCTTAATAGTTATGAATGGACCGTGCTGCTGATACAGATAGAAGTCCTTATACTTATTAGCATTACCAGTACGATAGAATACCTTCCTATCCCCTATCTGATCCCAATGGTCTATCTTATCTGAGACATACTCAAACTCAGTTCTCATCTTCAGATCAGTCATCTTATTGTTCTTCTTCTGATTATGAATCTTTACTGAAAAGCCATTAAGAGTTGACGGAATGCTAGTAAATTTAATAGACGGATTAGGATGATACTTAGGC
>JBOFCM010000059.1:0-1697 GCA_051646055.1 Fusobacteriaceae bacterium | reverse complement strand
CTCTGTCCCAGAATTCATAGTATTGCTTAGTTCCAGGGAGAGCATCAGTGTAAAACCCATTTTCTATGTATAGGTTAGCAGCTTCTGAGAATAGATGGGTATCTTTAAACATTACTCACTATACTTATTAGTCTTAACTCCAGCTCTGTTAGGGTTGTCCTTAGCTTGTTGCTTCTGCACCAGTTCTTCCAGTCTATCTAAGCCTTCAATAACCTCCCCAATCTTAGATAAGTTAGCAACTAGGTCTTTTGCCTGATAGAGAAGCTTACCATTCTCATCCATAGCTGTAAGATCGATGTCTTTGAAGTATTTCTCTAGCTTATTAACTGCAGATCTAGCTGATTTTAGCAGTTTGATAGCATGCGTCTCTGACAACTCCCTGTATTTCTGCAAACCTGCATGTAAGTTAGGGGTAGATTTGACCTTTAATTCTTCTAATAGCTTATCTCTTCTCTCTGCCTCGTCGTAAGCTGCATAACTAGACCTATGATCTGCAAAAAAGTAGACAAATGCTAATTCTTTTGTAGATAATTTCTCGAATTCAGCTATAGTTAGAGCATACGGAGACGGGATAACTACATTATTGTTTACTGTTAGCAAGTCTTTCATTCTTTTTTCTAGTTTTCTCGTTTAGATGGGCTATTCTTTCAGCTTTTGCAGAGAATGCCCCAAAATATGGGAGTCTAATTGCAGCAAATTTCCCTTCCTTCATCACATCAGTCACATATTTAAACTGATAGTAGACTATTTCTTCTACTTTCTGCAAAGGAAGGTTATACTTTGTAGCTAATTTTTGAATAATGGTTTTATCCTTACTCATTTCTTGAGATTAATCGGTTTACCCTTTCCTCCTATCACAATAGAGGGCCACCTGGATGGATTGTCAGGGCACTTAGCTGTTTGCCAGCTAGCTTTATCTTCAATATAACAGCCACACAGTCCACACTGCTTAGTCTTCTCAATAAGATGTGGGCAATTGTGGCAAATGTCTACTCTCTCAATATACTGGTCTTGAGTAACTGAGGGCATCCCTGCTGAGATATACTCGAGTGAAGCCTTTGTGAAATTGGCTATCATCTTGAGCATTGACGGGGTCTTAGGCGAGTTCTTCTTCTCCATATTCTTGATCAATTAAGTGAATTGTTTCTAATGTTCCATACCCATTTTGTACAAAGATTAAACTACAGTATGGAAGGTAGTAGTAAGTTACCACCTTAGCTGAGGGTATGAATAATGGGGTCATACAGGAAGGATGTTGATTTGAACCTGTTCCTTTTTAAGTAAAGGGGCTAGTTCATATCCATTCTTAGTCTGCATAATAGCTCCCTTATCCTTCAACCTTTTAACATAGTTATTAAGTGTATTGTGATCCTTAATACCTAGCTTCTCAGAGATTTTCTTTTTGTTTACTGGGGAACACAGATTAACTGTCTCACTGGAATCAATGAATTCAGCCAAGACTTTTAACTCTGTATCAGTAAGCTCAAGTATCCCATTGAATACCTGAAGGAACTTTACAGTTGTATCTGGTTTGATGTTAAACTTTCTCATTTGGTTCTTCTATAATTTCTATTTTGGCTCGTCCGTCTACTATATGAATTCTGCAAGTTTTAGAGTAAGAGTTAAACTCTTCGATATGATCCAGCATTCCCTCCCGTGTGGACAGGAATGAGATGAATACCTCTAACTCCTTTGCA
>JBOFCM010000058.1:0-2230 GCA_051646055.1 Fusobacteriaceae bacterium | reverse complement strand
AGCCTGTATGCCCAGTAAGCTGTATTTCTGAAGTGGAAGATGGAAAAAGAGAGATTGATGAGAACACTTGTATAGACTGCGAAGCATGTGCTTCTGTGTGCCCAGTTTCATGCATTTCACAAATATAAAAAATTTTGTTTCATAGAAAAATACCCGGTTCTGAAAACTCAGAACCGGGTATTTTTTATTTGAACTGGACTTTTTCTGAAAAACATTATATAATATGATATGTAAAAAAAGAAGTAGGAAGGAGGAAAATGAAAAAAAACTTTTATAAAATAATAATTATTTTGTTTGTGGTTCAATTTTTTATACTGTTTTATACCTTTCTTAAAAAGGATGAAGAGAAATCACCTTTAAAAATAGACTCCAAGACATACCGGGCAACTGGGTATGATAATAGGATAAAGGGAGTTATTTTACACTATACAGCTTTAAATAATGAAGATTCACTGAGAGTTCTTACTAAACAAAAAGTAAGCAGCCATTACCTTATTACAGATGAAAAAGAAGTTTCTATATACTCCCTTGTAGATGATGACAAAAGAGCGTGGCATGCGGGAAAAAGTTCATTTATGGGAAGGAGTAATCTCAATGATACTACAATAGGAATAGAAATTGTAAATCCAGGGTCTCAATCCTCAAAAGATGGAGAATCAAACTATATTCCCTATACTGAGGATCAGATAGAGAAAATAGCTCATCTTTTAAAATATCTGATAGAAAAACATAATATAGAACCTAGGATGGTTCTGGGACATTCAGATATTGCTCCTGGAAGGAAAAAAGATCCAGGCCCTCTTTTTCCATGGAAAGATCTCTATGAAGAGCATGGAATAGGAGCTTGGTATGATGAGATAGATAAAATTTCTTTTATGAATCTTGAAACTTTTTCCAAACTTCCGATTATGGATATAAAAAAAGAATTTCAAAAGTATGGATACTCTATGCCTGAAACAGAGGTGTGGGACAGTCAGTCTATCCAGGTAGTCAGAGCTTTCCAATTACATTTTCGTCCTGAGAATATAAATGGAGAAGTAGATTTGGAAACCTATGCTATTTTAAAAGCACTAAATAAAAAATATGAATAATGAAGTAAAAAAACTGATTCTGAGATTTTTTAGAATCAGTTTTTTTATTTAAAAGGAATCTGTGTGCAGGCCGGGTAAAGAGTAATGTTAGGTATTTTCAAATTCTGTTTTTATATGGAGGAGTGTTTTGTGAAAAAAATTATAATATTCTTTTGGATAATTTTTACCTATGCCCTCACTTTTGGAAAAGTGGTGGAATACAATATTGATATTGAATATAAAAATGTCAATTTCACAGGAAGAGATGTTCAAGCGATGACACTGAACGGCCAGATTCCTGGTCCTACTTTGGAATTTATTGAGGGGGACACCCTGAGAGTTACCTTCAATAACAAAATGGACGTGGAATCATCTATTCATTGGCACGGCCTACTTCTTCCCAATGATCAGGACGGGGTTTCCTATCTCAATACCCCTCCTATAGATCCTGGAAGTAGTTTTACTTACCAATTTAAGCTGAAACAGTCAGGTACATACTGGTATCACTCCCATACTGGAGGACAGGAGCAGCGAGGTGTCTACGGAGGTATCGTTATCCATCCTAAAGATAGAGAGGAGATGGAGGAGCGTGTGGTAGTAATCTCAGACTGGACAGATGAAGATCCCCACAATGTTTTAAAAAATTTAAAAAAAGATGGAGATTATTATGCTCTAAAAAAAGACCGGGTTCAGTCCTGGGATAAGGTTATAAAAAACGGTGAGATAAAAAATAGAATGTGGAACTCCCTAATGAGGATGGGACCCATGGATCTTTCAGATGTGGGCTATGATGCTTTTCTTATAAACGGAAAAGAGGAGGTGTATCTGGACACTGTTCCTCAGGGAAAACCTGTGAAACTGAGAATTATAAATGCTGCGGCTTCATCATATTTTTATATTTCTTACTCAGAGAGTGAGATGAAAGTTGTAGCTGGGGATGGCAAAGGAGTTGTTCCTGTGAATAGGGATAAAATTCTTATAGGTATCGGAGAAACCTATGATGTAATTGTCAACTCTGGAGGAACATTTACAGCCCTTGCTCAAGATGGAACTGGAAAAGCAACCCTGCATATTGTACAGAATCACAGCCATGAAGAGGAGATAAAAATGCAGGAAGAAAATCATTCATCCCATAGTTCTCACCAAGATATGAATAATAT
>JBOFCM010000057.1:0-50987 GCA_051646055.1 Fusobacteriaceae bacterium | reverse complement strand
TCTATGAAATCTTTTATAGATTCATCTTTTACTAGGGCAACAGTACATCCTCCGAATCCTGCTCCTGTCATACGGGCTCCCAGAATTCCAGGTGCTTTCCATGATGCTTCAACTAGAGAATCCAGCTCTACTCCTGTCACTTCGTAGTCATCTCTTAGGGAGATATGAGACTGATTCATTAATTCTCCAAATCCTGTTATATCTCCAGCATTTAATTTTTTCATTGCTTCCATTACTCTCACATTTTCAGAAACAGCATGACGGGCTCTCCTTATGCTTTCCTCTGATTTTATAAGATGCTTAACTTCCTGGAATTTTTCATTATCCATTTCGCAAAGATATCTGATATCCATTCCTGAAGCTTGAAGATCTGAGACAGCCACTTCACAAGAAGCTCTACGCTCATTATATTTCGATTCACCTAGTCCTCTTCTTTTATTTGTGTTAGCTATAACTATTGATATTCCCTCCAGAACAAGAGGTGCATATTTATAGTCCAGCGTATCGCAGTTCAGAAGTATCGCATGGTCTTTTTTTCCCATTCCCACAGCAAACTGATCCATAATTCCGCAGTTTACACCAATAAACTGATTTTCAGCTTTTTGGGAAAGTTTTACTATGTCCACCATATCTATGTCCAGGTTGAATTCATCTCTTAAAAGAGTTCCCATAAGGACTTCCAGGGAAGCTGAAGAGGATAATCCCGCTCCGTTAGGAATATTTCCAAAAAATAGTACATCCAGTCCTTTTTCCACTGAATATCCTGCATCTTTCATAACTTTCAGGACTCCCTTAGGATAGTTTACCCAATCGTGATCTGGATTGTTTTCCAAAAGATCCAGATCAAATTCTATAATCCCCTTATTCTCAAAGTTTAAAGAGTACATTCTGAATTTTCTATCCTCTCTCTTTGCTGTCACTGCATAGGTTCCGAAATCTAGCGCACATGGAAAAACATATCCTCCATTATAATCTATATGTTCTCCGATAAGATTCACTCTTCCTGGTGAAAAATAAAGAGAAAGTTCTCTCCCCTTATCTCCAAGCATAATTTTGAAACTATCTATTAATTTTTCTCTCACAATTCCCCTCCAATTAAACAGAATAGATGGATTTCATAAACCTTCCGAAACCTTCCATTCCTTTCTCATCCCTCTTATAAACTCCTGCATGTTCTAAAACCGTTGAAAATCTTATTCCTATCTCGTGCTTAAGGATTTCCTCTACCTCTTTTTGTGATTTAGAAAGGATATTTTCATACCTATTCATGATTTCAACTACCCAGTGGTGATGCTTCTTTAAGTCCCCGTTGCTCTCTATTTTCCCTAATCCCTTCTCGGATCTCATAGCTCCTGCAAGTTCCTTTATCTCATCCTTAAGACGTCCAGGTAAAACTGCCAGCCCCATAACTTCTATTAGGCCGATGTTTTCCTTTTTAATATGGTGAACCTCACTGTGAGGATGGAAAATTCCCATAGGGTGTTCATCGCTTGTCCTATTGTTTCTCAACACCAAATCCATCTCATATCTCCCATCACGCATACGAACTATAGGTGTTATAGTGTTATGAGGTGTATCATCTGTATAGGCTCTTATTTCCAAATCTGTATCGCTGTACTCTCTCCACTCATTCAGAATCTTATCTGCAAGGTCGATAAGTTCCTCTCTGTCTTTTCCATTTATTCTGATAACTGACATCGGCCATTTGACTATTCCGCACTTTATATCAGGATAATTCTGGAATTTAAACTCAGTCTCTATCGGTGCTTTAGCCATAGGGAAATCATGATTTCCACCCTGGAAATGATCATGGCTCAAAATAGATCCTCCTACTATTGGGAGATCAGCATTGGAACCGATAAAATAATTGGGAAGGAAATCTATAAAATCAAAAAGTCTCTGAAAACTTTTTTTCTCTATCTTCATAGGTCTGTGCTCCCCGCAGAAAAGTATCGCATGCTCATTATAGTAAACATATGGAGAATACTGAAGATACCAGTCTTCTTTGGTAAGAGTCACAGGTATAACTCTATGATTCTGTCTAGCTGGGTGATTCACTCTTCCTGCATATCCGATATTCTCATAACACAACAAACATTTAGGGTAAGAGGATGCCGGCATACTTCTTTCACGAATAATATCCTTTGGATCTTTTTCAGGTTTAGAAAGATTTACCGTAATTTCTAAATTCCCATATTCTGTATTAGAGTACCAGTGCATATTTCTATTTATTCTATCCATTCTTATATAATTGGTAGCCTTGGAAAAATTATAATATTCCTTAGCTGCCTTTTCAGGAGATACACTATGTCTATTCATAAATCTCTCTATCACTACCGACTGTGATGGGGTAAGATGACCCATTATTTCAGTGTCTAGAAGTTCTCTATCTACAAGACTTTCTGATATTATATCCTGCTCTATTGCCCATGCAGTTATATAGTCCAGTATCTCATGAATCTTTATCTCTGCCTTTCTCTCTGCTGCTCCCTTTTCTTCAGCCAGATAACTGTCTAATTTAAGGGATTTCAGGATGTTGTTCTGAACAACTATCCTGTCGTATTTTCCTATGAGTTTCTGTTCTACTCCATAGTTTAGAAGCTCATCTATTGCTGAATATATATTTTTCATAATCTCTCCCAATTTATCTCTTCATATCTATTGTATAAGTAAAAGTCATATCTCTATCTGATTTTATCAAATATTCTTCATGAGTAGGTGCTCCCCAGGAATCATCTCCTCCAACTCCCATCTGAATCTTATTTATATTCAGCACCGTATAACCTGACTTAGGAAGATCTTGATGATGATATGCTAATTCCAATTCATGGACTGTATATGGCAGTGCACTGAACTCCATATTTTCAGAAGTTATTTTTAGTCCATTTCCATTTCTATCTGTTATAGTAAACCACCTAACTCCCACATGATTCCCGCACTCTTGAGGAATTACATACTTACTTAACTCATCTTTTACTTTTTTCTGAAAAATTCCCATTCTTGCTCCATGGACTCTATCTATATAGCTTTCCTCTGGTCCCATTCCATAAAATTCAATATTCTCATAATTTCCGGGAATTTTAAAAGTAGTTCCAAATGATGGCATTTCACTTAGCACTGGTACTCCGATGTAATCCAGCTTAACCTCTATCTTTCCAAGAATATTTATTTTATAGGTTATTGTACACTTTGAAGCTGGGGATGTCGGTAGTTCATAAACATAAGTGATATACGCCGCTCCATCTTTCTCTTCCAAACGTACATCTGTATGTTTTGCATATAGAGATGCTATTTTCCATTGGGCAGCTCTGAATCCCAATTTATTTCCCTTGTCATTGTCCGTAAGAGCTCTCCAGAAATTAGGCATTAGAGGCGCTTTTATAAACTCTTTTCCCAGATATTTCATTGAAATTATTGAACCGTAATTTTTAGAAAAAATATGATGGAACCCTTCTCCTTTTATTCCTATATTTACATCACAATTTTCTACTCTTACTTTTTTAGCAACTTCAAAAATCTTTCTTTCTATACTCTCTTCAACTATTTTATAAACATACTGGCCAAAAGCAACCTCATGTCCTGCATCAGCATATTTTTCATCCTTTTTCAAATTAAGAGCAACTTCTACCACATATTCTCCTGGAAGTTTAAATTCAGGAATATCTAACTGAAATTCATCTGTGGACAGTGGTGCTAAATTCAGAATCGTTTTTCCTTCTAATATTTCTATTCCATCTCTCAGAACTTTATATTGAGTTGAATATTTTGATATATTTGTAAATAGACTCTGATTTTTTATGACCACACTATTTTTCTCCGGAAGAATTTTATAATCACTGAAAAGACCTTTTACTTCCTGCATCTTAGGAGAAGGTTTTCTATCTCCGTACACAAGCCCATTTACACAGAAATTATAATCTGTAGACCTATCATTAAAATCTCCTCCAAAAGCAAGAAATTCTATTCCATTTTCATCCCGCTTCATTATGGCCTGATCTATGTAATCCCAGATAAATCCTCCCTGATACATAGGATATTTTTCTTCTAACTCTGTATATTTATGAAGTCCTCCATTGGAATTTCCCATAGCGTGTGAGTATTCACAGTTAATAAATGGCTTCTCCGGATCATTGTTTAAGTATTCCTCTATATCCACAACCTTAGCATACATTCTGCTTTCCATATCTGAAGTTCCATTATATCTTCTGTCCCAAAAAACTCCCTCATAGTGAACTATTCTTGTAGGATCTGTCTCTCTGAAATATTGTGAAAGCTTGTATAAATTTTCTCCACCATAGGCTTCATTTCCACATGACCAGATGATTATAGAAGGATGGTTTTTGTCCCTTTCCAACATAGATTTTCCTCTGTCTAAAACTGTTCCTAACCACTCTGGTTTACTGTCAGGAACAACAAATTCAGGTCTACATGCTCCCATCTTTTGCCATGTACCATGGCTTTCTATATTTGCCTCATCTATTACATATAACCCATACTCATCACAAAGTTCATACCATCTTGTTACATTTGGATAATGAGATGTTCTAACAGCATTAAAATTATTAGCTTTCAAAAATTTAATATCCCAGAGCATCTCCTCTTCTGAAATTACTCTTCCGTTATAGCAACTAAATTCGTGACGGTTTACACCTTTAAACACTATCCTTTTTCCGTTTATGAGCATAAGTCCATCTTTCATCTGAAAAGTTCTTATACCTATTTTTTGCAGAACTACCTCTATAACTTCTTCTGTCATAGCATCTTTTATAGTCATTATGATTTCATAAAGAAATGGATTTTCTGCACTCCAAAGTTCCGGATGATCTATCTCTACAGCAAGACTTTCATTCTTACTCTCTGTACTTACCTCTCCTGAAGCTACTAAATTTTTCTCAGCATCATAAATCTCTTGAACAATTTTTACGTGTTTTTTTTCTAAATACTGAAGTTTCATCTCTGTTTTAACTACAGTTTTTTTATAATCCCCTTCCAATTCTGTGACAATCCTTAGATCTCTCACATGAATTTCAGGAACAGTATACAGATAAACATCTCTGAATATTCCTGAAAATCTCCAGAAATCTTGATCTTCTAGCCAAGAACCACTGCACCACTTATAAACTTCTACTGCTAAAGTGTTCTCTCCCTCTGTAATATATGGAGAGAGGTCAAACTCTGCAGGAGTAAAACTATCTTCTGAATATCCTACAAATTCTCCGTTCAACCAGATTTTAAAAGCTGATTCTACTCCCTGAAAAGATATATATACAGCTTTTCTGTCCCAATTTTCAGGAATTTCAAAAGTTTTCACATATGAGCTTACAGGATTAAAGTCTTTTGGAACCATTGGAGGTATAAGTTTTTCATGCCCGTCCCAAGGATACATTGTATTTACATAGTGAGGTTCACCAAACCCCTGCATCTCTACATGTCCCGGAACTTTTATTGTATCCCATGCTGAAATATCAAATCCCTTTTGATAGAAATTCTCCACTTTCAAATCTGGGTTTTTTGCATAACTTATTTTCCAAATTCCGTTGAGAGATTTTTTAAAATTCTCAGAACCTATTTCTAAAGATTCTAAAGAAGAAAAATATCTATGATCAGAATGGGGCTCCAATCTGTTTACTGCAAAGATTTCTGGATTTTCTAAAAAGTTATCCTCAAGTTTAAAACTCATTTTTACCTCCAAATTATTTTTCCAAAATTTATATTATTAAACCTCAATATGATCCGGGAGATTATCTAAACTATTTCTGAATTTTATCTTCTCCATTATACCATCATAATACTCCCCATGAAGATTGTAAAATTTTTTGTAAACTATATACCCTACTACAGATAATCCTATAGGAATAAATATCATAAGAACTTTAAGTCCTGTTATAGTTGCAGAAGTCTGTTCTACATTGGCCACATATCCCACTAAAGAAAGACCTGTTCCTATTAGCCATCCACTCACTGCTGAAGCTGATTTTACAAGAAGTGTTTGAACTGAGAATACCACGCTTTCATTTCTTGTTCCAAACTTATATTCACCATAATCCACAACATCCGCCAACATTACAGTAGAAAGCCCTAGTGTAAATCCTGTTCCTATTCTTGCTATAATCCCTGAAAAAGCAACTGCAATTATACTCTGTGGCATTACTGCTCCTGACATAAACAAGCAAGAGAATCCTATTATCGGTAATGCGCAAGCTAGAAAGTAAAGTCTTTCTCTTCCAAATTTAGAAGCCATTAAGGGGAACATAAGAAGTCCTCCCATCTCAGCAAGTCCCGAAACCCCAGTAAATACCGAGAAAAGATTTTCTCTTCCCACAACATACTTGAAATAATAGATTGCAACTCCCCCTGATAGCTGGACCATCAGATTAAATAGAAGTATTGTCCCTATAAGTGCAACAAGCTGATCATTTTTAAGAATCATTCTAAAAGCTGATTTCAAATTTATTTTTTCAGATTTATTCTCTGATTGAACCTGCTCTTTCACATTAAAAAAAACTAAAAGTTCAGACATGATAAATAATGCCGCTATTCCTATTGCAAAAATTGAGAAACCTTTTATACTATCTCCTTTTCCCAGAAAACCTATAATAGATAATCCAAAACTTCCCATGATAAGCCATGCACAGCTTGCAAAAACTCTAGGAATTACAGCTATCTGTTCCCTGTCTTTCTTAGTTTTGGCAAGAGACGGAATCATAGACCAATAAGGTATATCCATAACTGTATACGTCATCCCCCAAAGAATATATACTATGGAAGTATATACATATAGGGAATTCCCACTTAGTCCTGAAGGCTTTGTAAAGAGTGCTATAAGTGCTATCGAATTAAGTACTGTTCCTACAAGAATCCATGGTCTGAATTTCCCAAATCTAGTACGGGTATTGTCCACTATCATTCCCATAGCAGGATCATTGAAGGCGTCCCACATTCTAGCTACAAGAAACAGGGTTCCTGCAAAGGCAGGAGCTATACCCACGACATCTGTATAATAATACATTAAAAATATATAAACTATCGAGCAGGCAAGATCTTTTCCCAGTGCTCCTATTCCATAAGATAATTTTATTTTGTTGCTTAACATTTTTTTCCTCCACTTTTTAATATTCAAAAAAATTATTTTAAATAAACTTTACTACAATACTACTGTAGTCCCCTTCTAACTTTATATCTATTCCCACATTCATGAGATAGTTTCCTGATTTTTTAAATTCCCTGTCAGCTATTAAGTAGGTGTATATTTTTTCGGGATTTAGATTTCTCATCTTTATCTTCACTCCTTTATGCCCTATTTTAGTCATCGGAAGGAATAGATAAAGCAATGTTTCATCCCTATAGTTATATTGAAATATTTCATAAGAATTTGTAGAATTGTTCTCCAATCTGTGGAACTCCCCATTTTGTACAATCTCCCTAATATCCTTGTACTGAGCAATCATCTCTTTTGACAGAGTCTTCTCTTCCTCTCCAAACTTGAGAATATTGCACCCGATTCCCAAAGTTCCCATCATTGCACTATGATATCTGAACTTCAGCGGTATTGTTCTCTTAGAAAGGAAATTAGGACAATCTGTTACCCAGGCTCTCATCGCCTTAATAGGATATATATATGAATAAGTTTTTTGAATTGTCAACCTGTCTAAAGCATCAGTATTATCACTTGTCCAAAAATCATCAAAATATTCAAGAGTCTGAAAATCTGTCCTTCCCCCTCCAGAAGCACAGGCTTCTATAAGTACAGCCGGATATTTTTCTTTTATTCTATTCACAATCTCATAGACTTTCATTATATGAGTATACCATATAGACTGATCCCCTCCAGTTTCAGCGATAGGTCTGTTCACATCCCACTTGATATAATCTATATCATTTTCACTGAGAAGATTGTCTATCATATCATGTATAAACTCTGTAACTTCTGGCTTACAGAGGTTCAGCACAAGTTGTCCTCTAGAAGTTTCAGGAGTTCTCTTATGGGAAGAATATATCCAATCAGGATGATTTTTATAAAGATCTGCATTAGGATTTACCATCTCAGGCTCTATCCAGATTCCAAAGTCCATTCCTAGCTTTTTTACTCCCTCTATAAGGGGCTTTAATCCATGGGGAAATTTATCTTTATTTACCCACCAGTCTCCTAGTCCATCATTTATACTATCTCTTCTTCCAAACCATCCGTCATCCACAACGAAAAGTTCCACTCCCAGTTCAGCTGCTTTTTCCGCCAATTTTAACTGTTCATTTACATCAACTTTAAACTCTGTCGCTTCCCAAGAATTGTAGAGTACTTTCCTTGTAGAAGCATTTCTCATAATCTCATTTCCGTAGATATGTAATCTGTGACTCATATTTCCTAAACCTTTTTCAGAATACCCTATTACCAATTTGGGAGTCTGAAACTCCTCATCAGAATTAAGGTTTATCTGAAAATCATAGTCATTGAGTCCCATCTGCACCAGAGTATGTCCATATTGAGTCTGTTCAACTATCCCTTTAAAATTCCCACCTTGCTTCAGAACACCGAAGTAAACCTCGCCGCTTGTCTCATCTGCATTTTTATCCAGTATAAAATATGGATTATGATTATGCGTTGAGACTCCTCTTCTGTTTTCAAAATAGATTTTTCCATGACTTACCTGTTGGACAAATCCCTGTTGCTCTGCTCCCCAATGCCCGAAACTGTTTCTAAATTTAAGGTTATTCTCTGGAATATGTAGTTGTGCTGAATAAATTGAATCTACTTTAATTGGCTGGATTCCCCTATTTTTTATAACTGTCCATCTTTCTATAAGATCTAATTCTTCTATAACCATATAATTAAGCTCTATTTCCAATCCGTAAATTTCATCCTTAAGACTTATTTTCAGATGGTTTCCATTCATTTCATAGCCCGCATATTGATAACGTATTTCACGAGTTCCATCTCCAAATTGTACTTTAAGACAGGTTTCTTTATATCTAAAACTTCCGTGTACAGGATATTCCTCGTTGGTAATCTCTGCTACCGGATCATTTGTTGAAACTTCGCTTATCTCTTCCATTTCAAACTCATGAATACAGTTTACTTTTTTTCCCCAGTATAAATTTCTCAAATAACCTGCCCCATCAACACAGAAAGCATAAGAATTTTTTTCTGTGTTGATGAGAAATTTATTTTCTTCAATTATTATCGCCATTATTCCCCCTTAAATAATACTTTCTTTTATTATAAATTTTGTTTTTATTTTTTTAAGCTTCCCTTTCTCTTCACCCTCAATCATTTGGAAAAGTGCTTCAGTTATCCCCTCGCCATCATGGGAGATTGAAGACAGCTTAGGTGTTATATAATCTGTAAAAAGCATATTATCATAACCCACAATTCCTATGTCTTCAGGAACTCTTATCCCCCTCTCCCGAAAGGCCTCCATAACCCCTATAGCCATTGCATCATTCATAGCAAATATACTATCGAATCTCTCTGGATCTATTTTTTTTCCAACTTGGTATCCGCTGTTCTTATAAAAGTCTCCCTGAAAAAATTCTATTTGGAAACCTTTTTTCTCCCCATTCTTCTTTATTATATCCATTTTTTTTTGAGTCGATATGATAGAATCCATGCTTCCTGTTACCACTGCCAATCTTTTCTTTCCATTTCTTTCCAAACACTCCATCATTTCAGATATTCCTGAAGAACTATCTGAAATAATTGTGTTGTACTCTCCCCCAGTTTCCAGGTCAAACATTATAACCTGAGTAGACTGAAGCTTCTTGAGCTCCTCTAGATTTGGATCATCATAATCCATCCCTAAAAAAATCGCACTCATAAGATTCTGTTCGCGACAGTAATCTGCATAGGATATCTCCCGTCTGGTTCTATCCCTATCTGTATAGAAGAGAAGAGTGTATCCTTTTTCTCTCATTTTCAGCATGATATCCTCTAAAAGTTCTATGTAGTAATAAAAAAGCCTATCTTCTTTTTTTTCTGGAAAATTCAGAAGAAATATCCCTACATTACTGCCCTTTTTCATAACAAGATTTCTAGCTCCTATGTTAGGTACATATCCAGTTTCTTCTATTATCTTTTTTATCTTTTCTCTGAGAACTTGACTGGGTCCCTTTCTATTATTTATTACCATGGATACCGTTGCATGGCTTACTCCAGCAATTTCTGCTATTTTTTTTATAGTAACCATTTTTTCTCCTGTTCCAATTCTTTTCATTTTTTAATTAGTTCTATAATAGAACTTTTTTATCTTTTTACACGTTTAAGTTTCTGTATTTTAACTCTTTTAAACGTTTAAGTCAACTTTTTTTTAGATTATTCTATAAAATAAAAAAAATACCCTCTTTAAGATAATAAAAAGTCATGACTTCTCATTTTTTCATAAAGAGGATATATTTTTAATCTATTTTATTTCAATTTTTCTTCCATAAGAGTGGCAACCAGTTCAGGATTGGCTTTTCCTTTAGAAAGTTTCATAACCTGCCCTATAAGTCCTTTTATAACTCTAGGTTTTTTTCCTTCGTCAGCCAGTTTATAATCTTCAACCATTTTAGGATTAGATTCTATAACTTCCCTTACCATAGCTTCTATAGCTCCGCTGTCCGCTACTTGAGCCATGCCTTTTTCAGCAACGATTTCAGCTGGTTCTCTATTATCATTAAGCTTTATTTCAAAAAGCTCTTTGGCTATTTTGTTGGAGATTATTCCTTTATCTATAAGAATTACTATCTCTCCAAGATGCTCAGGAGTTATTTGGAATTCCTCGATAGTTCTATTCCCATCTTTCAAGACTCTCATGACTTCTGTCATTATCCAGTTAGAAGCTAGCTTAGGATTACCTGAAGCTTCTGCCACTTTCTCAAAGTAATCTGCCATCTCCATGTCATGACATAGAAGATCTACATCATACTGGGGAAGAGAATAATCTTTTAAAAATCTTGTTATTTTATCAGATTTTTTCTCTGGCATAGTAGCCTCTACAGATTTTATCATCTCATCTGTTATATATAATCTCGGAAGATCCGGTTCTGGAAAATATCTATAGTCCATTGCCTGCTCCTTACTTCTCATAACTCTAGTTACCTGATTGGCATCATCCCAAAGTCTTGTCTCCTGAAAAATTTCTCCGCCGTTTTCAATGGAATCTATCTGTCTTCCAATTTCATAATCTATAGCTCTCGCTACAGCTTTGAAGGAATTCAGATTTTTCACTTCCACTCTTGTTCCAAATTTTTTAGATCCCTTCTCCATCACAGATATATTGGCGTCACATCTCAAAGACCCAAGTTCCATTGATACGTCACTTATCTTAGTATATTTTATAATTTGCTTCAGAGTATTTAAATATTCATAAGCCTCTTCTGAATTTCTCATATCCGGTTCAGAAATAATCTCAATTAGAGGAATTGATGCCCTGTTGAAGTTTATTAGTGATTCATTTGCTGTGTGGATATTTTTTGCAGCATCTTCCTCTATCTGAATACGAGTTATACCTACCCTTATATCTCTTCCTGAGTTAAGAGAAAAATCTAGATACCCCCCCTCACAGTATGGAGTCTCAAACTGAGTAATCTGATAGTTTTTCGGAGTATCCGGATAGAAATAATTCTTCCTGTCAAATCCGCTCTCCTTGTTTATATTACAATTTAGGGCAAGGGCTGCCTTAATTGCATAGTCTAAAACTTTTTTATTTAATTTTGGAAGAGTTCCAGGGTGCCCCAGACAGATTGGACATGTATGTGTATTTGGTGCCGAATGATCATAATCTGCTGAACATCCACACCAAGCCTTTGTTCCAGTCTTCAGCTGGAGATGGACCTCTAAACCTATTACCGATTCCCACTCTCTCATATATATCTCCTCAAATTTTATAGTTTTGGAAATTTCCATTTCCCATTTTTTTCTTCTAAAGCCTTTTCAAAAGCATCTCCTGCTCTAAACAGTTCCCCTTCTCCAAAAGGTTTCCCTATGAACTGGACTCCTACCGGAAGGTGTCCGGTTTTTCCTGCAGGGACAACAAGTCCAGGAAGTCCCGCCATGTTCGCAGGAATTGTAAATATGTCCTCAAGATAAAGCTCCACAGGAGTTTTAACGTCTGTAAGTTTAAATGCCGGAGTAGGAGAAACCGGTGTCAGAAGTATATCAACATTTTTAAAAACCTCATCGAAGTCATTTTTTATAAGCCTTCTTACCTTTTGAGCCTTTTTAAAGTATGCATCAAAGAATCCTGCACTTAGCACATAAGTTCCTATCATTATTCTTCTTTTAACTTCATCCCCAAATCCTTGACTACGGGATTTTGTGTATATTTCATCAGAAGTTTTTGCATCTGGACTTCTATATCCGTAACGGATTCCGTCATATTTAGCTAAATTAGATGAAGCTTCCGCTGGCTGGATTACATAGTAAGTAGAAACAGAATATTTTGTATGAGGTAACGATACCTCAACTATCTCTGCTCCTAAACTCTTAAAAATATCTATGGCATTCATTACAACTTTTTTTACCCCTTCATGCATACCTTCTATAAAATATTCCTTAGGTATTCCTATTTTCATCCCCTTAACTGATTGTCCCAAATATTTTGTATAATCTTCCACTGGTACATCCAAAGCAGTTGAATCATATTCATCTGAACCTGCAATAACATTCATGCACAGAGCTGTATCTCTTACATTTTTTGCAAATGGTCCTACCTGATCAAGGGAAGAAGCTAATGCCATTATTCCATGTCTTGAAACTCTTCCATAAGTAGGTTTTAATCCTACCGTTCCCGTGAAAGAAGCCGGTTGTCTGATACTTCCTCCAGTATCGGAACCCAGAGTGATATAAACCTGCTCTGCTGAAACTGCTGAAGCTGATCCTCCACTACTTCCACCAGGCACCCTCTCCAAGTCCCAAGGATTTTTTGTCAGATGATAAGCAGAACTTTTTGTGCTCGATCCCATGGCAAATTCATCCATATTTGTATTTCCTATTATTATTGCTCCTGCATCTTTAAGTTTCTTAACTACCGTGGCATCATATACTCCTGTAAAACCTTTTAGAATATTTGAAGATGATGTAGCAAACTCCCCAACTGAAACCATATTATCTTTTATAGCCACTGGAACTCCGGCTAGGCTCCCTACTTTTTCACCAGCAGATATTTTTCTATCTATCTCTCTAGCCTCTGAAAAAGCCGCTTCTTTACGAAGAGATACAAAACTTCCTATCTCTCTATCCGTTCTCTCTATTTTTTCAAAAACTTTTTTAGTTACTTCTTCAGCAGTTATCTCTCCTGCTAAAATTTTCTCTCTTATCTCATGTGCCGATAGACTTAATATACCCATTAATTCTCTCCTCCCACTACTTTTGGAACAACTAGCATTCCATCTATTTTAACTGGAGAGTTTCTCATTGCCTCTTCTTGACTTAACGATGGCTTTATTTCATCCTCTCTAAAGTTGTTTCCAAGGTAATTTGCCTGTACCATAGGTTCAACACCTTCTGTGTCAACTTCACTCAATTCATCTACATACTTCAAGATACTGTTGAGATCAACTTGAAATTTCGCTATTTCTTCCTCTCCAAACTCCAATCTTGAAAGTTTCGCAACATTTAAAACTTCCTCTCTTGTAAGTGCCATTTTTACCCCCAGTATATTATTTTCTCTATTTTCCCAAAGAGTATAGGTATTCTATCTCTTTTTTCGTAAGTTCACGGTAATCTCCTAGATGCAGTCCTTCAATAGTTATTTTTCCTATTTTTTCTCTTTTCAATCCTATAACTTTATGTCCTACAGCTTCTATCATTCTTCTTACCTGACGATTTCTTCCCTCTCTTATAGAAATTTTTATTCTGCTTTTAGTCCTGTTACGATCTAGAAGATTCACGTGAGCTGGAAGTGTTATTCCGTCTTCTAGGACTACTCCATCCTCAAGTCTTTCTATCTCTTTATCGCTGATAAGTCCAGTCATTTCTACCAGATATTCTTTAAAAACTTCTGTCCTCGGATGAATTATTCTATTGAAAAGTTCCCCGTCATTGGTAAGAATTATAGCTCCCTCTGTTTCAAAATCCAATCTTCCTATTGGAAAAATTCTTTCCTTAGTACGAATGCAATCCACCACTGTTTTTCTTCCTCTGTCATCCTTAGCAGCACTGATTACATTCTTTGGTTTATTCAGAAGGTAGTATACTTTTGATGGACTTTTTTCCTCTGTCCCTACTCTTTTTCCTCTTATTTCAATAATGTCAGATGAATCTACTTTTATTCCAGATTCTGCAGGCTTGCCATTCACTTTTATCTGATTTTCATCAATCCACCTGTCTATTTCACGACGGGAAGCTATTCCTAATCCGGCCAGATACTTATTTATTCTTATTTTCTCCATTGTTGCCTCCTCTAATCTCATTATATTTAGGAAGTTGCTCCACACTTTCTATGCTCAGATAGGCTAGAAACTTGTCTGTAATCTCGTAGAGATTTGGTCTTCCTGGGGATTCTTTTTTCCCGCATACTTTTATAAATTTTCTCTCTTCTAAATTTTGAATTATTCTATCTGTAGAAACACCTCTTATTGCCTCTATCTCGCTTTTGGTTACAGGCTGCCTGTAAGCAATTATCGAAACAGTTTCCAAGGCTGCCCCTGAAAGTTTTTTAGGTTTTGATTCTTGCTCAAAAAAACCCATAACAGCCTCTCCACAATAGGGATTAGTTATAAAATGAACCATTTCCTCTCCTATTTCTAGATTAATTCCCCTCTCTTCCCAGTTTTCTTTTAGCTTAGATAGAAGGTTTACTGTCTGGAAAAAATCCATAGAGTAGTGCTTCATTATCTCTTTTATCTTAACTCCGTCTCCACTGAGAAAGATTATCGCTTCCAACTCACTTAAAATTTCTACCATCTTTCACCTTTCATTAAAATCTGAAAATATTTCGAGATCATCTCTCCGTAAATTCCATTTTCGTTTCTATTTTTTATTGGAAAATATTTCGGTATATAATAACTGTTTTTTCTTATCAGTTCTTCCAATTTTCCCAGAAGAAGATCCGCTTTTCTTCTTTCTCCCATAGAATAAAGAAAAATGACCATATTCAAATTATATTCCATATCTATTTCTTCAGGATTTTCTCTGTTCTTATCCTGAAAAAACACTCCATAATCTCTTGAATAGTTTTCCTTCAGCTGCTTTTTCAACTGATCTCTTCTTTCCTCTTCTCCTATGATATCACTGTAGATTAGATTCTTTGCCTCTCCAGTTTTTGAATATCTACTACTTTTAAGCCCTGTCTCATGATAAAAGTTCTCTTTCACCAACCTAAAAATATCTCCCCTGTAACCCATTAATTTCTTCCAATCTTCTCCCTCTTCCGAAGCATATTTTTCCAAAATTCCGAGAAGCTTATGAAAATAAAATAACTCTTGTATACTCCCTTCATTATATACTTCATCGAAGATAGTATCTATATATTTTTTAGCGTAGCCATAAAAATCTTTTCCCCTGGATTTTAAATTTGGATTCTCCTCTATTATTTTAAAAATTATATAATCATAATATATTTTTTCTAAAATCTTAGGTCTCTGTTTTTCTAAAATATCACTAATATATGATAACTTATAATAACTTCCTAGATACTTAAGATTCAGTTCATTTATATAATCAACTTTAGGCCTGTTATAACTTATCTCACTTGGAATAACTGCTCTAGATATAAAAAGATTCAATTGATTCAACTGTTCTCTCTCAATTTCTCTATAATGTTCCAAAGTTAAATTAGGTGATTTTTCTTTATTTTTAGCATTAGAAAGAGTTCCAAATTTTATAATAAGTTCTGCTTCCTGTTCTTTTACAGGCACTATATAATATATATATCTGTCGGAGAAATTTACTTCACGTCCTTTAACTTTAGATAGAAAATATTTTTGTCCTTTCTGAATTGGATCTGTTGAAAAATATATATCTCCAAAGCTTTGACCATCTTCAAAACTTATTTTTCCGTCGTAGATATATCTTCCATTTTTTCCAAGTTCCAAATATCCATTATCTTTTTTAGGAAAGATACTATAACTTATTTTCATATCTTCCTTTGGTCGTAATTCCCCGAAAAGAATAAATTTTACAAGAAATTCATTTTCATTCATAAAAGAGTATGTTACTCTATAAGGAACTCCCTTTATTGCACCTGAAACTTCAACCTGATTCTGTTCCTTATCTGTTAAAACCTCCTGTATATAGTCACGGAGATAGTAATGCTCTCTGTCAATTATTATCCCTACATCTATTTGGGATATGTCCACATCTGAAAATATATTACCTTTTATGTCTGATGCCATTTTCCTCTGATTATCGTAGTAAAAAAGAATATCTCCATTGGTTATCAGCTGTCTTGAAGAGGTTATTTGAAAAATCAATAACAATAGCGCTACAACTCTTACCATAGCATAGCTCTTAGTATTCAATTTCTGAAGAAACTAGTACTTTGCTATATTTATTGAAGTCCTGAAGAAGCTTTTGAATTCCATGAATCACGCAATTCAGTGGTTCCTCTCCTACATAGACTTTAAGAGAGAGAGCGTCCATTATCTTTCTGTCCAATCCTCGAATAAGAGCTCCTCCTCCTGCCAGACAGATTCCATTTCTCTTAATATCTGATGCCAGCTCTGGAAGAGTTTTTTCCAAAATAGCTTTGATCTCTTCAATAATGAGAAGAGCTAGTTCGGAAAGTACAGGCACAAGTTCATCTGAAGTTATGGTTATATCCTTAGGTAGTCCATTCAGTATATTTCTTCCGCTCACTGTTATAGAAAGCTCCTCTTCCTGTTCTATTACCGCTCCCACAGTTTTTTTTATCAATTCTGCTGTAATCTCTCCTATAAGCATATTATGTCTCTGTCTTACATAGTCCATAATAGCTGTATCAAATTTATCTCCTGCAACCCTAAAAGATGAGGCTTTTACAACTCCTCCTAAAGAAATTACAGATATCTCAGAAGTTCCTCCTCCTATATCTACAACCATATGCCCTAAAGGATCGAAGACATCTAACCCAAGTCCTATCGCCGCTGCCATAGGTTCTTCTATCAAATAAGCCTCCCTTGCTCCTGCATCCCTTGTAACATCTACAACAGCTCTCTTCTCAACCTGTGTTACTCCTGCTGGAACACAAATTACAACCCTTGTGCTTGAAAGAAGTCCTCTTGCACTCACTTTTTTATAGAAAGCTCTTAACATCTTTTCAGTAACTTCATAGTCTGCTATAACCCCATTTCTCAAGGGCCTTATAGTTTCTAGAGAACCAGGAGTTTTTCCTATCATTTTTTTCGCAGTCTCTCCAACCTCAAAAACTTCTTTAGTTCTTGTATTTATAGCAACTACAGAGGGTTCATTCAAAATTACACCCTTATTTTTTTTGCATATAAGAGTATTAGAAGTTCCCAAATCTATTCCTAAATCTTCGGAAAACATTCCCAAAAATTTATTTAAAATCTTATTTCCTGATTTTGACATTTTCTCTCCTTTAATTTATCCCGATATTATTTTTAATTTTCTAAAAAGATTTTATATTTTTTAATCCTATGCCTAATTTTTGTATATTTTCCATAAAATCTCCTATGGGAAAACCCATGACACTGAAGAAATCTCCCTTTATACTTTCTACAAGCATGGCGCCCTTTCCCTGGATGCCATAGGCCCCCGCTTTATCCATAGGCTCTCCGCTTTCTATATACCACTCTATTATCTCCTCAGTCAGTTCCCGAAACTTCACTTCAGTCTCTATACTTCTAGTTATATCTATATTTTTTTCTGAATTATAGATAGAGTAGGCCGTAATAACTTTATGAGAATCCCCCGACAAAAGAGCAAGCATCTTGGCAGCGTCCTCCTTATCTTTGGGCTTCCCTAAAATTT
Source organism: Fusobacteriaceae bacterium (assembly GCA_051646055.1). Lineage (GTDB taxonomy): Bacteria > Fusobacteriota > Fusobacteriia > Fusobacteriales > Fusobacteriaceae > JAGNZR01. The sequence continues at coordinate 33,100 of JBOFCM010000057.1, read as the reverse complement.
TTTTATTTATAACTACCACCGTGTCTGCTGCAACTATGTATTCCTGTGGGAAGTTTTCTCCTATTGCCAAAACTTTTTTTCTACTGATATCTTCTATCTGATCTTTTATCTGAAATTTTGAGCTGATTTCCTCTATATCAGGAATCTCTATTCTCAAAGAAAATCCGAAATTTTCTAATATCTCTTTTCTACGTGGAGATTTAGATGCTAATATCATTTTTCTCCTCCATCTCTTTCTGAATTTTGTGACGTATCTCAGTTATCTCATATTCTGTACGCCCAAAATTGAGGTTAGTCACCTCTTCTCTAATTCTTCTTTCGGTTTCTTCTCTTACTCTTTTTAATCTTTCAACTTCTTTTTTTTCCAACATCTCTTTCATCGCAATTTTTTCCTGTAGTTCTTTTTCCTCTCTCTCCATCTTTTCCCTCAGAAGATAACCTTTTCTGACTTTCTTTAAATGATAGAATATTCCCCAATTCAACATTAAAACCAATAAAAGTATCGAATTAAAAATAGCTATTCCAAATGCTGCATAGAAAACGTTTCTGTTTTCATTAAAAATAACAACAAAATTCAGATAAGTAGATATCATTCCCAGTTTGTACTGAAATAGGGAGAGTTCCATAAAACTAGATTCCAATGCCATTAAATTTTTCTGGGAAAAAATTTCCAGTCTGTAAATCATGAAAAGGGCTATTACTGAGAGCACACCTATATATATATAATAGTTTATAATCGTAAAAATAAATTTCTTTTTTTCATTTTCCACATAGGAAATAAAATAATTTATCATAAGTACAGCATAGATTACATACTGCGTTCTCCCAAAATAATTTGTCATAAATTGTGAAAGATTGTAACCTAAAAACATCTCCCCTGTAATTCCAATCCAGATAAAATATGTCACTATCAGAAGATAGATATTTTTTAAACTAAATATTTTTTTCATTCCCTCACTCTCTTCCTAAAAATATTATGTATACTAAAATAGTTTAGCATAATAACCCTTATTTTTCAAGATGTATAGACATGGAGAAAGAGATATTTATGAAAAGCTTTTTTCATGATATAATATTGAAAAAATATCAGGGGGATAAATTATGATAGCTAAGGGAATTATTGAAAATTTTAAAAACAATCATGCCACAGTAAAATTTTACAAGGATTCTGCCTGTTCTTCATGTTCGGCTTGTAGTGGTGAGAATAAATTCAGCCAAAAAATATCTATAAATCTAAAAGAGAATAGAAAATTTAGAATAGGGGATGAAATAACTATAGAGATTGATGATACGATTCTTCTCAAACTCTCTTTCATCGTTTATATTCTTCCGGCCATGGCTATGATTGTAGGCTATCTCATTCTAGATTTTTTTAAATTTTCTCAAGAATTTTGTATCTTCGGAAGTTTTTCCTCTCTTCTGATTGCCTTTGTTTTTCTATATTTTTATGATAAAAAAAGAGTAAAAGATATTGGAGAAGATTTTAACATAATAGATGATAACTAATTATTTATAAGTAATAAAAAGAAGGAGAAGATTCCGAGAATCTTCTCCTTCTTTTTATAGAATAAACCCGCTAGCTACAACTTTATTTTCACTGTCATAGAGTACAACTCCCTGACCTGGTGTTATAGCTCTCACTTTATCATCATTTATAAGAGTTATCTCTAAAAAATTCCCCCCCACTATCTTAACAGTACATGGATGTGGAAGATCTCTAGATCTAGTCTTTACAAAAAGGTCCATATTTTCAAGATCCTTTAGCTCTTCTCCAACAAGAAGGTTTATATCTCTTGCTTTTATTCTGTTTTTAAATAATCTCTCATTGCTTCCTACTATTACCTGATTTTTTTTAGAATCTAAGGCTATTACATATAAAGGAGTTTCACTGGCTATCCCCAATCCTTTTCTCTGCCCTATAGTATAAAAACTTATACCCTTATGTTTTCCCAAAATTTTTCCGGCTTCATCCACTATATTTCCTGGATTATCAGCCTTTCCAAGACTTCTTTCAATAAGAAATTCAGGAAGCTTACCATCATCTACAAAACAAATTTCCTGAGAATCTTTTTTCGCATAAACTCTTACTCCCAGTTCCTTAGCCAGCTCTCTTACCGCAGGTTTTTCTAAATCACCTATAGGAAATATTATATATTTCAAATTTTCTTTTTTTATCTGAGAAAGAAAATATACTTGATCTTTTTTAGGATCATCTCCCATAGCTAGCGTTCCATCTTTTATCTTAGCATAGTGCCCGGTTGCCATGAAATCTGCTCCTTTGGATCTTGCAAATTCCAAAAGTTTTCCAAATTTAACTTCCCTGTTGCATACCATACATGGGTTCGGAGTTCTTCCCTCTAGATAGTCAGTTACAAATTTATCTATCACATCCGTTTTGAACTCATCTGTAGCATCATAAAGATAGTGTTCTATGCCCAAGTCTTCGCAGATCTGTTTGGCATCCTTATCCTCTTCTTTACAGGTTCTCATTGTAACCCCAAAAATGTTGTATCCCTGTTTTTTTAAAAGATACGCAACTGCTGAAGAATCAACTCCACCGCTCATCGCTACAGCTATGGTAATATTTTTTTTATTATTCATTTTAACCTCCCGTTAAAATCCTTTCCGTTGAAAGTGGAAGGACCCTACTTTACTATTATACTTATTAAAGTGAAAACTCCGAAAGCCAATATTATTGCTCCCGTCATTTTTGATATAAGGGTTATTGTCCTATCTGTTATTTTTTTTCTCCAATGGCTAAGAAGATATATTGTAGTCAGCCACAGTCCTAATCCTCCAGTAAATATTCCACCTAGAAGTTTTATTATAATTTTCAAACTAGGTTTTTCTATCTCATGTATTCCTAAAGCTGTATATATCCCCACGATCAGAAGTATTCCAGTTATATTCATAACTGCCAATCCGAAAGTCGTCATATAATCTTGAACAAGTGTTTTATGCTTATCAACAGTATCGTGAAGTTCTAGATTGGATTTTAATTTTTGTATTCCTATTATCAGAAGAAATATAGAAACAGCTACCTTGAAATACAAACTATAATCCTCTATAAAAAATCCAACTTTATTTAGAAAAAGCAATGCAATTATTCCATAAATCATGTCACAGGTTATAAGCCCCAAAGCAGAAGCTATACCCTGTTTCTCCCCCTCTGACATGGTTTTTTCCATACAATAGATTCCCATAGGTCCGAAAGGTAGAGAGAGTATAAAGCCAGTTATAAGCCCTTTAAAAAATAGCATCTCTATCCCCCATTTTTAACTTTCTATCCGTTATTTTTTTCCCCTTCTTCTCTTTTCTCTATTTCTTGTAATTTTTCCTTTACAAGTTTGAAAAAATAATCTCTATGCTCTTGATTATCTCTAATATCTAGATTATCTACATTTACAACCAGTATATCCGAAAGATCATAAGCATTAAAATAACTCGAATAGTTTTTATTCAGACTTTCCCAATACTCCTTTGGTACTATCTGCTCGTAGTCTCTTCCCCTTCTTTGAATCTTGCTCATGGCATTTTCCACCGATGTTTCTAGGTAGATCATGAGTTTAGGTCTTTCGATGTGTTCCAACATATGAGTCAGAAGTTCCTCATATATATGAAATTCTTCTCGGCTCATATCACCGTCTTCCATAAGCATCCTTGCAAAAATCACATCTCCGTATATACTTCGGTCCATTATACAACTTTCCAATCTTTCTGCTTCCTTTATCATTTCAAATCGCTTATTTAAAAAGAAAACCTGAAGCGGAAAAGCGTACTGCTTTCTATCATAATAGAATTTATCAAGTAAAGGATTATCAATTACAGGTTCTACAAAGAGCTTAGTATCCAGTTCCTTTGCCAGCAATTCTCCCAACGTACTCTTTCCAACTCCTACCACGCCATCTATACATATAACCTTTCTCATATTTCCTTCACCCATTTTCAATTGTTCAAAAAATTTTTTATAATACATCTCTACCTCTAGCCTAAAATTTTATATTTATGAATTTACTTGTTCCAGATATCTTTTAAGTTTTGCTATGACCATGTTGATAGCCACTTTATTCTCTCCACCTCTTGGAATAATAACATCAGCATATCTTTTACTTGGCTCACAGAACTCCAGATACATCGGTTTTACTGTTGAAAGATATTGATTTTTTACTGAATCAAAGCTTCTTCCTCTCTCATGTATATCTCTTTCCAACCTTCTAAGAAGCATCTCATCAGCATCTGTATCCACAAATATTTTAACGTCAAATAGATCTCTAATCTCTTTGACTGCAAAAACTAAAATCCCTTCAACTACGATTATTTTTGAGGGATTAAGGGTAACTTTTTCCTCTTTTCTTGAGTGTGTTTTAAAATCATAAGTAGGTCTCTCTATCGGTGTACCTTTTTTCAAATCTATTAAATGCTGTTTCATCAGCTCAAACTCTATTGCATCAGGATGATCAAAGTTCGTTCTCGCTCTTTCATCTATTGTAAGATTACTAAGTTCTTTGTAGTATGCATCCTGTTCTACCAGTATAGCTTCTTCTCTGCTGAAAGCTTTTACAAGATTGTGTGCTACGGTAGTTTTCCCACTTCCGCTCCCACCTGCAACACCTATGATAATAGTATTTCTCATATACTTAAACCTCCAACTCATAATAATTACTCTTTATATTATATCTTAAAATTCACAAAATAGCAACTTAATCCCTCAGGGGAAAAATTCCTTTTCAATTTCTCTTAATCTGTTGTATAATTATGTGGTAATTTGATTTTATATTTGGTTTATCCAGAATTTTTATATTTAATTTTGTTTAGGAGGAATTTATGAAATTAGCTAAGATTACTGTTCTGCTCACTTTATTTTCCACCATCTATCTATGCACCTTGGCAGTTGATTTTATTCATCAGAGCCACTTGAAATTTAAGGTCATTTCAGTCAACAATAAAACTCTTTCAGAAAAGAACTTTTTAGGTAAAATGACTCTCATTAATTTTGGAACTTTGAATTCAGAAGCTTCTCTCAAAGAGAAGATATTTCTTCAAGAATTTATAAATTCAAACAGGAATTTAGATATCAATTATATTCCTATTTTATTAGGAGAAAAACAGCAGGTAGATTCTTTTATAAAAAACAATAGATTTTCATATGATTTCTATAGGGATCCTCAAAATATTTTAGCAAATACACTTGCAGTTTCTATTGTTCCTTCCAGTTTTATTCTCAATGAAGACGGATTTCTTGTTTATAAGCATATTGGAATTTTAGATTTTTCAAATTTCCACAATGTTTTAGAGACCCTTAATAAGAATTCTAAGGAGGTTTTTAATGGAAAACAGTAAGAAAATTCCAGATATAGATGCTCAGCTTTACAGAGCGCTAAAAAAAATTCCCTGGGAGATGAAAAAAGTAAAGCTTTATCTTTGGTTATTAAAAAAAATAAATTTCTTTAGGAGGTAAAAAATGATAGATGAAAAAACAGCTCAAAAACTTGAAAAAATATACGAGGTGTTTCAAGAAAAAGGATTTAACTATCTGAAGGAGGATCTAACTGAATTTTTTCAAGAAAGAGAGGATGTTGTTCAAAAGATAAAAGATGTCAAATTTAATAAAATAGAATTTTTTACTGCTCCTGAAACTAATTCCATAGGATTTACACTTCCTGATATCCAGGTAGAATTTTTTGTGGAAACTGGAGAAGATGAAGAAGGACCTTGGTATGAAGCTACAGCTGAAATTTTAGATTTTAGTGGGGAGGAATAAATTTTGACTTTTTCCCTAAATTTTGCAATGGACTATTACAAAAAAGAGAAAAAAGGGATAAGAGAAGTATTTAAGATAGCTATACCCACCATAGGAGATATGTTCGTTCAGACTCTCCTTGGTTTTTTTGACATGTTTATGGTTGGAAAAATCGGCGCTGAAGCGATTAGTGCAGTAGGTGTAGGAAATACCCCCATACTTCTCCTTTCGACAGTTTTTTTTGCACTTTCCACTGGGACTACTGCTATTGTGAGTAGGGCCTATGGTGCAGGAAATAAAACAGAAGGTAGAAGATCTACTGTTCAAAGTTTCATACTTTCCCTCCCTGTTTCCCTAGTCATTACTCTAATCTTCCTTTTTTTTGGAAAAAATCTTTTAATCTTTATAGGGGCTCAAGAAAATCTTTCCCTTTCCCTCAATTATTACAATGCCGTTATTTTAGGACTTCCTTTTATGGGAATGAATATCATCCTCTCAGCACTTTACCGTTCTGTGGGAGCTGCAAAAGTTCCAATGTATACCAACATTTTAAGTGTAGCCACAAACATATTTTTTAATTATATTTTTATCTTTATATTTTCCTGGGGAGTTTTAGGTGCAGGTATAGCTACAACTATAGCGCGTTTTTTGGTAACTGGAATCTATTTCTATCTCATGTTTATAAAAAAAAGTTTTTGGATAAAGCTTTCCTTAAACAAAATGTTTTATCACAGAGATACTGCTCTAAGAATCTTGAAAATAGGGCTTCCTGCCGCTTTGGAACAGGGACTTTTTAGAGTCGGTATGACAATCTTTGAGATGCTTGTAATAAGGCTTGGTACTGTTGCCTACGCCTCACATAAGATAGCCCTCACCGCTGAGTCTTTCTCTTTCAATCTGGGATTTGGTTTTGCCGTAGCTGCAACTTCCCTGGTGGGGCAACAGCTAGGGAAAAATTCTGTGAAAGAAGCTGAAAAATACGCATACATTTGTACTATTCTTTCAATATTTGTAATGACAGGATTTGCTCTGGCTTTCCTACTAATTCCTACTCAGATTATATCGCTATTCACCAAAGATCCTGAAATAATAACCTTGGCCTCTAAAGCTCTTTGGATTGTATCTTTTTGCCAGCCTTTCTTGGCTGTCGCTATGGTTCTTTCTGGTTCCTTGAGGGGATCTGGTGCAACTAAATCAGTACTTTTTATAACTGCAGCTGGAATGTATCTCATAAGAGTACCATTAACTTATATTTTCCTTTATAAGATGAATACCGGACTTTTAGGAGCTTGGATTGTCATGAGTATAGATCTAATATTCCGTAGTCTTTCCTGTTATTATATTTTCAGAAATGGGAAATGGAGATTTATTAAAGTTTAAAAATTTTGGAGGAAAAATGGAAAAAATAGGAAATTTTTTTAAAAATATACTACTTATACTTGCTCCGGCCTATTTTGCTTTTTATTTAGGAAAACTTTTTGTTACAGGTGGAAGTGATTACTCTTTTTATCTGAATCCCCTCGAGATTATAGATCAATTTATTCTATTGCTTACCGTAAAATACACTGGTAACTATAGTGCTAGCTATTTTTTAGGAATTCTTTTTTTTATCCTGCCCAGCTATATATCTCTTTTTCTTAAACTCACTCTTAGCAAAAAGTTGAAAAAAAAATAATATTTATAAAATTAAAGAGGAGAAGTTCTATAATAAATCGCTAACTTTCTCCTCTTTTTTTATTCAATTTTTTATTCTCAAAAAAATATCAACTATACTCTTTTTAATTTTATTTTTATCCTTTTGATTTTTATCTCTTTGGGAATTTTTGGATTCAGAAGTTCACTGTGAGCTGCTGACAAAATAGCTACTGGAACTCTATATGGAGAACAACTGACATAATCTAATCCTAAACTTTTGAAATATTCTATACTTGCTGGATCTCCACCATGTTCACCGCATACCCCTATTTTTATTTTTGGATTACTCTCTCTTCCCAGATTTTTAGCTATGCTTATAAGTTTTCCTACTCCTCTTTTATCGATAGATTGGAAAGGATCTCTTTTAATTATATTTTTTTCCATATAATGATTTATAAATTTAGATGAATCATCTCTAGATATTCCATATGTGGTCTGAGTTAAGTCATTAGTTCCAAAAGAGAAAAAATCACTTTCCTCTCCTATTTCATCTGCTAAAAGGCAAGCTCTAGGTAGCTCCATCATCGTCCCTAATTTATAATTAATTCTCTCTCCTCTTTCTGCAAATAAACTTTCAATTTGTTCTTTTATATTCTTCTTTATAAATTTGAATTCGCTTATTCCTCCTATAAAAGGTAACATTATCTCCACCTCAGTAGAAATACCCTCCTTTTTACATTTTATTGCCGAATTCATAAGAGCCAAGGACTGCATCTCATAAATTTCTGGAAAAGTTACAGCTAGCCTTGAGCCTCTATGCCCTAGCATGGGATTTTCCTCTTTAAGCTCTGATATTCTGAATTTTATCTCTGCACTATGTTTTCCTAAACTATTTGCCAGCTTGTTAATATCTCTATCTGTCTTAGGAAGAAATTCATGAAAAGGAGGATCTAAAAGTCTTACATTAAAGGGAGCTCCGTCTAAATTTTTCATCATATTATAAAAATCTTCTTCTTGTGCTTTTTGAAGTTTTTCTAGAGCTGTTCTTCTCTCCTGGTCATTTTCAGCTATAATCATCTCTCTAACATTAAGTATCCTCTCTTCTTGGAAGAACATATGTTCTGTTCTGCAAAGCCCTACACCCTCTGCTCCAAAATTTTTAGCTATCTGAATATCCTCAGGAGTATCTGCATTTGCTCTGACATTTAAAGATTTTATCTCTTTGCACCATTTTAAAAATTCTTTAAACTCTTCTGTTAACTCTTTGCGATTTATCTCTAGTGCTCCAAGAAATATCTCACCAGTATGACCATTTACAGATATAATATCTCCCTCTTTCAGAGTTTCACCTTTTATCTTGATAGTTCTTGTATCTTCATCTATCTTAATAGATTCACAACCTGTCACACAGCATTTTCCCATACCTCTTGCTATAACTGCTCCATGAGAAGTGGCTCCTCCTCTTACTGTTACTATTCCTTTAGTCAGATTCATTCCTTTTATATCTTCAGGAGAAGTTTCTTCTCTTAAAAGAATCGAATCTGTACCTTTTTCTACTCTATTGGAATCTAAAACAATTTTTCCAACTGCGACTCCAGCTGAACCTGCTATTCCCTTAGTTAAAAGTTTAGCTCCTTTTAAACTATTTTCACAAAAATCTCCTGAAAGAATTTGAGGAATCATTTCTGGATTTATTCTCAAGATTGCTTCATCTCTACTTATCTTTCCTTCCCTAAAAAGGTCCATAGCAATTTTTAAAGCTGCTTGTGGAGTTCTCTTTCCATTTCTTGTCTGAAGAATATAAAGTTTTTTGTTTTCAATAGTAAATTCTATATCTTGCATATCTTTATACTCATTTTCCAATTTTTCACATATTTTTTGAAACTCCTGATAAATTTCAGGAAGCTGTATCTTTAAGCTCTCTATTTTTTCAGGAGTTCTAATCCCGGCCACTATATCTTCACCTTGAGCTTTAAGAAGATATTCACCAAAAAGAGTTTTTTCTCCTGTAGATGGATTTCTTGTAAAAGCTACTCCTGTCCCTGAAAATTCATTAAAATTTCCAAAAACCATTTCCTGAATAACTACAGCTGTTCCCATACTACTGTCTATGCCATTGATTTCTCTATATATTTTTGCTCTTTCATTATTCCACGATTTAAATATAGACTCTACTGCCATAAGAATTTGTAGCTCTGGAGATTCTGGAAACTCCTCTCCACATTCCTGTAGATAAATTTCTTTATATTTTTTTACAGTTTCTATTCTTGAGATAGATTCATTCTTTATTTTCTTTAGTTTTTCTCTTCCAATCCCTTTAACTATTTCAGAAAACATCTCAATAAATCTGATATAAATCTCATATGCTTTCTCTTCATCATCCACCATTTTCACAAGCGAAGCGAAATTCTCATCATTTATCCCTAAGTTTAAAATTGTGTCCATCATTCCTGGCATAGAAACTGGTGCCCCTGATCTAACTGATACAAGGAGAAGGTTTTCTCCTGTAAAACTTTTTTCTGTTTTTTTCTGAAGATTATCTATACCTTTCAAAATCTTATTTTTTGTAATCTCATCAAGTTTTAATCCCTGTTGAAAGTATTCCCTGCAGGCTTCGGTTGTTACTACAACAGCTTTTGGAACAGAAATTTTTAGACCCATCATATAAGCAAGATTTTTTCCTTTCCCACCTAATAGTTCCTTTTCTTGATTCAATCCTTCTCTTAATAAAATAACTTTTTCCATATTTCCCCCTTTTATAATTTTAAAAGCTATCTATAAAAAATTTTGTTATGTTTGTTTTCGTTATTCTTCCTAATACTTGTTGATGTACTCCATCATCATCCTTTACCTCTCTGACCACTGGAAGCGAATCTATCTCATTTTTTATAATTTTTTTTGCAACATCTATTATTTTTTCATTTTCTAGAGCACATATAATTTTGGGGTATCTGGTCATTATAAGATAGGCAGGAGCTTTTTTTAGTTCCTGACCTCCCAATATACTTTTTAAAAGATCTTTTCTTGAAACTACTCCCGAGAGAAAACCTCTTTTGGTTAAATATAAGGTTCCTATATCTTTCTCAAACATAAACACAATAGCTTCGTATATAGAAACTCCTTCATCTAAAGTTAAAGGTAGACTCATTCTTTCCCCAACTAAATTTTCTTTGTCTTGAGATTTATTCGTCAGCTGGCCTAAAATATATCCAATTCTATGCTTCGATATTATTCTTCCCTGATTTATCAAAAAAGAAAAATCTATTCTAAGAGCTGATCTAGTAACTCCTAATATCTCTCCTATCGAATCTCCTGTTATAGGTGAGTTCTCCTCTATTATTTTCAATATTTTTTTTTGTCTTTCAGTTAACATAACACTCCTTTTAAGTGAACACTTTTCTTTTTTGTGTTTTGCACACATCTTAATATTATTGATATTACTATATAAAACTTTATTTGTAAACCATTTTAAAAGTGCGCACTTTAAAAGTTTGAAATATTAAAAATTTTTCAGATAATTATAAAAGAAAGTTGGAGAATTAAACTTTGACGTGTATAATATCTATGGAGGTGGATAGGATGAAAGATATAAATCTTGAAATACTCAAATTTCTTGTTGAAGGAAAAGCCTATAGTGATAGTGCCATAATGCAGAATTTCGGAATTGATGAACCGGAACTTAAGATAATTTATGAAAATCTAGCTCAAGAAGGGTATTTAGAAAAATATTCTGAATACGAAAAAAGAAACAAAAAAGAAAACAGCTCTCAAGGATGTGGTGGAGAATGTGGGGGTGGTTGTTCTTCACATAATTCTAACAACAGCAATGAGAGACATAGTTGTTGTTCCAGTAGTGACTGGGATTACGATAATATTTGGGTACTCACTGAAAAAGCTCTTAAAAACATTTAGTTGAAAGGTCGATAACTCGGCCTTTTTTATTATATCCGTAAAGGAAAAAACTTTCTTTTTTTGTATAAGTATAAAGATAATTTTTATAGAAATAGAAAGGAGGATTCACTATTTTAGCAATAATTGAAGTCTCTACTGAAATGATAGAGATGGTAATTTATGAAAGAATGAATGAAACTTTAAAAATTTTAGAAGAGGTTCAAGAACCCATAGATCTTCTTAAAAATTCAAATGAGAATTTAGATATTTCCTTAGAGAATTCAAAAAAAATTTCTATCATAATAAAAAAAATGGTTTTGCTGGGAAAAGATTATGCAGTCCAATCTTTTCAGTTAATATTTGGAGAAAGTTTTAATAATATCAGTAATTTACCTCTTCTATTAGACCAGATCAACCTCTATTCAGGATTGGATATAGACATGGATAATTTGAATAACAGTAAAATTTTAACTGCCAAAATTTTTTTTGAAAATATGGAGGGATTTATACAAAAAAAAGAGAGCAGATTTTTTCTTAACCTCAAAAATTTTGATTTAGATTTTTATCTTTTTTATAGAGGTAATGTTTTAAAAAATGAATCCCTTCCATTGGGAGGCTATACACTTTTTAAAATCATTGAAAACAATTCCCTCCGTTCTGACAAATTGACCTCATTTATAGATGATTATCTTTCCTGTTATCTGAATTTTTTTAAAAAAGAACTGGGAAGAAAAAAAATAGATACTCTCATTATAAACTGTTCTCCCCAAAAATATATTTTAAAAGAGATATTCAGAGAGGGAGAAGAGTACTCTGCTGAATATTTAAAAAAAATTATTAAAAATTATGAAAACTTTCCTCTTAAAAAAATAGAAACAGAGCTTCTTCTCTGTAATATGAAAATAATTATCTGCTTTCTAGATTTTTTTTCAATTAAAAAATTTATAATTTTAAAGGATTTAGGAAAAAATATATTGGCTAAGGAATATTTTTTTTCTGAGTTTAAAAAAGAAGTTTCTAGCAAGCTCTGGAAAATTACTTTGAACTCTGCTCGGAATCTCCTTTTGAAATATCATATTCCTTGTGAACATCCTATTTTTATTTCAGAGTTAAGTTCTAAACTATTTAAAGTTCTAGAGCATTATCATAATTTGGACCTAAGTTATGAAAGACAACTTATAATTGCAGGTTACCTATATGACACTGGAAAATTCGTCGAATTTAAAAATAGTTATCAGCATTCGTGCTATATAGTTAAAAATTCCTGGATTTTTGCTCTTACAGAAAAAGAAGTCAGAGACATCGCTTTTCTAATCCATGCTCAGACAGATGACATCTCACTCTATGAACTCTATGCTCTCAATATCCCTAGAGCAAAATTAGTTAAACTTTTAAAACTTGCAGCGATTTTAAAAATAGCTACTGCTCTAGATTATAGCAAAAAACAGAAAATTACCTCTTGCCAATTTAATCTTGTGAAAGATGAACTGGAAATACTTTTAGAAGTTCAAGAAGATTTTTTCATGGAAAATTATAAGTTAAAAAAACAAATAGGTATTTTCAAAGATATTTTTAATCTTGATATCAATCTAAAAATAAATAGGAGATACTATGGAGATTAATAGCTACAATTCAACAAATTTTTTTAATAGAGATTTGAGTTGGCTAGAATTTAATTATAGAGTTTTAGAAGAGTCCTTAGATGAAGATAACCCTCTTTTGGAAAGGGTAAAATTTCTTGCCATTGTAAGCTCCAACTTTGATGAGTTTTTTAAAGTAAGAGTCGCAGGTTTGAAGGCTCAGGAAGATTCTCCTTTAAATATTAAAGATATAACAGATTTAAATTCTAAAGAACAGCTAATTCAGATTGAAAAAAAAGTCTCAGAAATTATAAAGATTCAATATACAGCTTATCGTGAGCTTTTGGAAAAACTTGAAAAAAAATGTCAGATTAAAATTAAAAACTTTTCACAACTTAACAGAGAGGAACTCCATTTCCTTGAAGAATATTATGAAGAGGTCATATTCCCCATATTGACTCCCATGGCTGTGGATGGTTTTCATCCTCTTCCAAATCTCAATGGCGGGGCTCTTCATCTCGTTATCAAGGCAAAAAAAATATGGGAATCTCTTTTGCCTTGGTAGAAATTCCTAAAGTTATAGGAAGAATTATACAACTTCCAAGTAGAGACAAAAAAACTAAAAATTTTATTCTCCTGGAAGATGTTGTAAAACATAATATCACTTCTCTTTTTAATGGTTATGAAATTTCAGACTGCGGTTTTTTCAGAATTACAAGGGACGAAGATCTCTCTATCAAAGATACTGATGAGGCTGAAGATCTTTTAAAAGTCATTGAAAAAGAAATTAAAAATAGAAAATGGGGAAACCCTGTAAGAATCGAACACAATCAAAATATAAGTGAAATCTTCATAGAGTTTCTAGCTGAAAAATTAAGCATAGAAAAAGAAAATTTTTACGGTGTAAACGGACCATTAGATCTTACATATCTTTTTAAACTCTATGAACTGAAAGGGTATGACAATTTCAAATTTTCCATCAATATTCCAAAATTCAATGAAGAGTTGAAGGGAGATAAAATTTTTAACTCTATGAAAAAAAGAGAAATTCTTCTTCAACATCCCTATGAAAGTTTTGATCATGTCCTCAATCTCATAGAAACTGCTGCAGTCGATCCTCACGTTTTAGCCATAAAACAGACCCTTTATCGAGTGAGCGGAGATTCTCCTATTATAAAGTCTCTTATTAAAGCTGCCGAATTGGGAAAACAAGTTACAGTATTGGTAGAACTAAAAGCCAGATTTGACGAAGAAAGAAATGTTAGATGGGCCAAACAATTGGAAGATTCAGGATGCCATGTCATTTATGGTGTCTCTGGGTTAAAAACTCATGCTAAATGTCTTCTGATTATAAGACAAGAGGAAGAAGGAATAAAAAGATATGTCCATATGGGAACTGGAAACTATAATGACAGTACTGCAAAAATATATGTAGATACCTCTTTTTTTACAGCAGACGAGGAAATTGGAAAAGATGCCAGCCTTCTTTTCAATAAACTCACAGGTTTTTCAAAAGTAGATAACTGGAAAAAACTTGTGACTGCTCCCTCATATCTCAGAAATAAACTTTATTCTCTCATTGAGACTGAAATTCAAAATAAATTAAAAGGAGAAAAAGCAAAAATTATCGCTAAGGTAAACGGACTCACCGACAGAGGAATAATTGAAAAACTCTATGATGCCAGTAGGGCAGGAGTAGAAATTATTCTTATCGTGAGAGGAGCTTGCTGTCTCAGAAGTGGAGTAAAAAAACTCAGTGAAAACATCTCAGTTTATAGTTTGGTTGGAAGATATTTGGAGCATGACAGAATTTATCATTTTCAAAATGGATCTGCTCCTCTATATTATCTTGCCAGTGCTGACCTTATGGGGCGAAACTTAGATAGCCGTGTGGAGGTTATGTTTCCAATAGATGATAAAAATGGAAAAAAAAGAATCCATAATTTTTTAAACGATATTTTAAGAGATAATTGTAAACTTCGGATACAAAAAAGCAACGGTTGCTATGACAAAATAAAGCCAAAATCTTCAGAAAAAAAATTTAATTATCAGGAACACTATAATAAAAAGACGGAAATTTAATTCCGTCTTTTTATTATTCTATCACAAAAACCAAGGTCTTCAAAGGTTCTACCCACGAATATAAAAACTTAGCATGAGATGTGGCATTTCTTACACACATATGAGATCTGGGTTTCGTTCCCAGTGTCCCTGAATATTCTATCTGAGGTGAATCTACCCCCACCACTGGGAAACCATGAAGATAAGCACCTCTACTGAATCTCATTCCATAAGGGGCATAACCTTCTATCTCTGTCTTGCTCCCCTCTTTAAGATAAAGCATTTTCGGAGTTTTTTCCTGAATCATGAATACTCCTGCGGGAGTTTCCAATGAATAAGGAGGTTTTTCTAATCCTGTTGTAACAGGATTCATACTCCTAATTTTCCATATTTCTCCCACTTTTTCCAAACTGGCTGAATGCTGGTATTTTCTGTCTACAAAAATTAATTTTTTAAATTCTTTTACTGGAGACACTTTTATATATCTATTTTCTACCATCCATTCTCCTTCTATCCCATACACATTGATAAGGGTATATTTTTCTCCTCTATCTATTATTCCTATAAAAGCTCCATCTCTACCATATCTTATCAATTTAGGCTGCTGACTATTGGAATACAAAGGTATCGCAGCTTGTCTGGAAACTCCAAAAGTATCCACCGTTTTCCCATCTATGGCAGGAGCTGTTCCCATAAGATTTTTATAGTTTCTGAGATTTCCATAGGCACTGTATCCCGTAAGATACTCTTCAAGCTTATTTATCTCATTTTTCTTCTTCTCCCACTGATACTCCCTTACAATTTTTTTCTTTCCCAAAGTTACAGTATATTTATCTGGAAGGGTGTATTTTTTATATTTAAAATCTTTTTCTATTTCAACTGACTGCGAAAAAATAAAAACAGTCAGAAAAAGTATTAAGTTCAATATTTTTTTACCCGTCATAATCTTCCCCTCCCAAAATATCAATCTCTACTGTCGAACTTATACTTTTCTTCTGATTGTTTTCCTCTTTAATTTATATTTCTATTGTTATATTTTTTTTGTTTTTATATATTCATCTATCTCTCTAGCAGCTTTTTTTCCTGCCTCCATGGCAAGAATAACTGTTGCAGCTCCTATTACTATATCTCCTCCAGCAAAAACCCCTTCTTTTGAAGTTTTAGTGGTATTCTCATGAACTTTTATGTAATTTCTTGACGTCGTTTCAAGTCCGGAGTTATCAACTATTATAGGATTGGAAGATGTTCCCAGAGACATTATTACAGAATCTGTCCCTCTGAAAAACTCTGTATCATGAAGTTCTACCATCTCACTTCTTCCCTTAAGTCCAGTGTCGTGTACAGCTGTTTTTATACATTTTATTCCACTTACATGGCTATATTCATCTCCTACTATCTCTATCGGAAGAGTCTGGAATATGAAATTAACTCCCTCTTCCTTAGCATGGTGTATCTCTTCAAGTCTTGCCGGAAGATCTTGTTCTCTTCTTCTATATATAAGCTTGGTGTCTATTCCAAGTCTAAGGGCTGTTCTAGCCGCATCCATGGCCACATTTCCCCCTCCCACTATAACTGTTTTCTTACCTAGTTTTACTGGAGTATCATATTTTTTTTCATGGGCTCTCATAAGGTTTACTCTTGTCAAAAACTCGTTGGCAGAAACTACTCCATTGAGATTTTCTCCCGGTATATTCATAAATTTTGGAAGCCCAGCTCCGCTTCCTACAAAAACAGCTGAATAACCTTTTTCTTCTAGAAGTTGGTCTATGCTTGCAGTTTTTCCTATGATGTAGTTAGTTATAAACTTCACCCCCAATCTCTTTATATTCTCTATCTCTCTCTTTACAACCTTACCTTTTGGAAGTCTGAATTCTGGAATTCCATAAGTTAAAACTCCTCCCAGTTCATGAAGAGCCTCATAGACAGTCACTCTATATCCCATTTTAGCAAGTTCTCCTGCTGCTGTGAGGCCGGCAGGTCCACTCCCTACAACTGCTACCTTCTCTGTTTTTTCTTCTACTTTTTGTGGAAGCACTGGATTTTCAAGCATTATATCTCCTATAAATCTCTCCAATCTCCCTATTTTGACAGATTCTCCTCTGATTCCCACAACACATCTTTCTTCGCACTGGCTTTCCTGAGGGCATACTCTCCCACATACTGCAGGAAGGGCTGTGTATTTTGCCAACACTTCCGCTGATACTTGAAGATTTCCAGATTTTATCTCTCTGATAAACCCCGGAATGTCAATGTTTACAGGACATCCTTCTACACACTTGGCATTTTTGCAATCCAAACATCTACTAGCTTCCAACTGTGCCTCTGCCAGATTATATCCTAAGTTAACCTCTTCAAAATTACCTCTTCTTATTTCTGGAGGAAGTTCTTTTACTGGAACTGATTTCCATCTATCTAAAGTTGTGGACTCTTCTTCTTTAGAACAGTTACAATCAGGATGATGTGAAGTATCTCCATCTAATGCTTCTAGAAAATCTCTACCTTCCTCTGTTTTATACATATTCTGTCTCTTCATCGCTTCATCAAAATTTACTAAAGCTCCATCAAATTCTGGTCCATCCACACATGCAAATTTAACTTTTTCCCCTATTGTTACCCTGCAGGCTCCACACAT
Organism: Fusobacteriaceae bacterium; assembly: GCA_051646055.1. Lineage (GTDB taxonomy): Bacteria > Fusobacteriota > Fusobacteriia > Fusobacteriales > Fusobacteriaceae > JAGNZR01. Next base: position 15,561 of record JBOFCM010000057.1, on the reverse strand, counting down.
TCCAGTCCCATCTATCATAAGAGGGTTAAGACTCACTGTAATCTTTACTCCATATTCTTTAGCTTTAGCTGCACTGAACTTCATCATAACCAATGGGCCTATTGCTATTACATGATCATAATGATTCCCCTGTTTTTCCACGAGTTCTTCCATCATACTTACAACATTTCCCTTAAGTCCCCTAGATCCATCATCGGTACATATATATACATTAGGTGTCAGTTTTTTTATCTCTTCTTCCAATATCAGAAGAGACGAATCTCTAGCACCTAGAATCACATCAAAATCCATCTCATTTTCTGCCATCCATTTCAATTGAGGGTATATTGGAGCTATTCCTACTCCTCCTCCTATAAACAAATGTCTCTTTTTTCTTAATCCATCTAAATTTTCATCTAAAAGTTCACTATAATGACCTAAAGGTCCCGCTACATCCTCAAATCTTTCTCCTACTTCCATAGTCGACATATCCAGTGTACTTTTTCCTAAAACCTGAAATACTAAAGTTATACTTTTTTTCCTTCTGTCGTAATCACAAACTGTAAGAGGGACTCTCTCACTAGTTTTAAATGCTTTCACTATTACAAAATGACCCGGCTTAGCACTTTCCGAAAGATCTTCTGCCCTGATGTCCATCAGGCATATTTTTTCTGATAACCACTTTTTTGTTAAAATTTCAAACATAAATACCACCCCTAAATTTAGATATAGCTTATTCTATCATATTCAACTTTAAAAAAATAGTATATTTCCCCCTTTTCATTTTTTATTTTTTCCTGTAAAATTATATCAAATATCTTATTAACTAGGTAGGTAATTCCATGTTCGAAATAGATTTACACAATATGAATTTTGATACTGCTCTTAAAATCTTTATTCAAAAATATAACAATTTTTATAAACAGGGTGGAAAAGGAGAAGTCCGAGTTATACATGGATATGGAGCCGGTGTCTTGGATAGAAACCCTGTTATATGCACTAAAATACGAGAATATTTTTCAAGAAACAGAGAAAATTTACGGTACAGATTAGATATGAATCCTGGAGTGACCTATGTAACACCTTTAAAGCTTCTTTCTGTTCCCAAGAAAAAAAAGAAAGGCAGATTCTAATCTGCCTTTCTCCCTTGTTATTATCTAACTTTATCTAATTCTCTCTCTGTTATAAACATCATTGTAGTCGCTGTTCTTATCCAAAGTCCATCTCCAACTCTATCAAGTACCGCAGCAACATTTCTTCCATTAGTATTTATAAGACCATTTCTTTCAATTTCTACAATACTCTTAGTTACTCCTGGTTTTTTCATAGCCTTTAAAATAGCTAATTTTCCAACTCTCATAGTAAGATTAGGTATTTTTGATTCAAACTTTATATGATTATCTCTCTCAGAAACTTTTATTGTTGTCATTGTCTTTCTTCCGTCAACTTCTACAATTCCTGCCATTGCATTTATGCTCATTCCAAGTAATAGAGCCGCTATCATCTTTTTCATATTATTCTTCCTCCTGTTCTTTTGACTTCTCAGTCAGATATGTGTATTGTACATCTTTTTTTCTGTTCTGTCAATACAATTTTTTTCTGATTTCCATTGTAGCAGTTGAAATAGTTGCCAACAGAAGACAGATACCCAATTCTTTTATAGTGAAATTTTCTGCTATAGAGAAATAATTTTTAAACAAAGGAATTTGGACTATAGAGTAAAGAATAAAACATATCGCTACAGCTACAATCACATATTTGTTACTCTTTATTCCTAAATCCCACAATGTTCTCTCATTACTTCTCGCTGGAAGAGTCTGAAGAGTCCTTGAAAATATAAGGGTTGTAAATGCCATGGATATTCCTAACAGCTCCTTTGTGCCTCCTATATACTGTGCAGTTATTGTTGCTGCAGCTATTATGCAACCTCTAAAAAATATTGTCCTGTAATCTTCCTTTGTAAATAGAGACTCTTTGGGATTTCTTGGGGGGGACTCCATTATTTTCCTATCCGACTGTTCAAGACCTAATGCTATTGCAGGAAGGGAGTCATTTATGAGATTTATAAAAAGAAGCTGCAGTGCTGTAAAAGGTGCATTCCATCCTGCAAATAGGGCAAAAATTATGGCGAGAATTGCTCCTAAATTTCCAGTAAAGAGGTAGACTATAGCTTTTTTTATATTAATATATACTGTTCTTCCGGTTTCCACAGCATGGACAATAGAAGCAAAATTATCATCTGTAAGTATCATTGCTGCAGCATCTTTGGCCACATCCGTTCCACTTCCCATTGCTATTCCTATATCTGCCTGTTTCAAGGCTGGAGCATCGTTCACACCGTCTCCTGTCATGGCAACTATTTTCCCTTTTTTTTGCCAAGCTTTTACTATTCTAATTTTATTTTCTGGTGATACTCTTGCATAAACTGAGATTTTCTCCAACTGAGCATCCAGTTCGACATCTTTTAAAGCATCTAATTCTTGACCTGTGAAAGCCTTTTCACCTATTTCCATAAGCCCTATTTCTCGTGCTATAGCTGCGGCTGTAGTCTTATGATCCCCTGTTATCATTATGGGCTTCATTCCAGCTGCTTTCGCCTCTTTAATCGCATCATAAACTTCATCCCTTGGGGGATCTATCATGGCTATAAGTCCCAAAAAAACCATATCATTTTCATCTTCCAATGCCAGATTTTGTTTCTCCATTTCTTTGTAGCTCAAAGCTAGTACCCTCAGAGCATTTGAAGAGAACTCCTCATTTTTTTCTCTGTATATCTCTCTTATCTCAGATGTCATCGTCATCTCCTTGTCACCTTGGAGATAATGACTACATCTAGATAACATAATATCTGGTGCTCCTTTTGAAAACATCACCAATTTTTCTCCCACCTTATTCAGCGTACTCATAATTTTCCGATCTGAATCAAAGGGAAGCTCACCAATTCTAGGAAAAACTTTCCTATATTCTTCTGTATTGATTCCATGTTTATGAGCAAAATTTATAAGAGCTAGCTCTGTAGGATCTCCTATCTCCCTTCCATTTTCAACTGTTGAGTCATTAGCAAGAATATTTACTGCTAAAAATTTTTCCTCCTGAGAAAGAATTTCTTTTCTGCAATTAAACTGCGAATTTTCTAACCCATGAATATGGTATGCTACTACCGTCATTCTATTTTGTGTAAGAGTTCCTGTTTTATCAGTACATATAATCGAAGTCGCGCCCAATGTCTCCACTGCTGGGAGTTTTCTTATGATAGCGTTCTTTCTTGCCATAATATTGGTTCCCACAGAAAGAACTATGGTAACGATTGAAGAAAGTGCCTCTGGTATTGCTGCCACGGCTACTGCCACTGAAAACATGAAGGCCTCCAATACCATGCTCCATATGTCGCTATCTTTTTGTATAAAAATTCCCTTGACTATAAGAACTATAAAAATTAGTATAGAAAGCCCCAAAATTCCTATCCCCAATTTTTTAGTAAATTTTTCCAAATTTTTTTGAAGTGGTGTCGGGCTATTGTCAGCAGAAGAGAGAAGTTGGGCTATTTTCCCTATCTCTGATTCCATACCTGTCCCAGTAACCAAAATTACACCTCTCCCATACACTGTAAGAGTTCCTGAAAAAACCATGTTTTTTCTATCACCCAAAGGTAGTTCTCCTTCTAAAATCCCTTCTTTTTTTTCTACTGGTTCCGATTCTCCTGTAAGAGCACTCTCTGATATTTTTAAAGTTTCAGCCTGAATAATCCTTCCGTCTGCAGGAACAAAATCTCCTGCATCTAATATTACTATATCTCCAGGAACTATCTCTCTCACCGGAACAGTAACTTTCTTTCCATCCCTCAAGACTTTTGCATTAGGAGCTGAGAGTTCTTTTAGTGCCCTCAAAGACCCTTCTGCCTTTTTCGTCTGAATTATATTCAGTACAGCATTTAGTATAAGAACTATTAAAATTATCATTGAATCTATAAAATGTCCTGACATCACCTGTATTCCCGCCGCTATTAATAGTATAATTACCAGCGGATCTTTAAAACTTTCCATAAAGAGATTAAAAATAGATTTTTTCTCGCCTTCTATAAGTTCATTATAACCTGTTTTTTCTCTTACTTTTTTTACTTGTTCAGAAGTTAATCCGTTTTCACAACTTTTAAGCCTTTTAAAAATAATCTTCAATTCCTCTCTATAATACATTTTTATCCCCTTCATTTATATTTTTCTAGTATTTTCATTTAATTATACCCTTTATTTTTTCTTAATTCAATTCTCTTGTTTTAGTTGTTTTTTCTTTCTTTTTAGATTAAAATTAGAATACAATAAAATTATGGAGGAATTTATGGAACATATCGATATACTTAACTTCTCAAAAAATCTTTTTCAATGGCTCAAAAATGTCCGGGAGGAATTCCATCAGTTTCCAGAGCTTGGAATGGAAGAATTCGAAACTTCAGAAAGAATTATAAAATATCTTTCGCAGATGGGAATTAAAAATATAAAAAAAGTTGCAGGAACAGGAATCGTAGCTTATATTTCAGGTTCAGACCCTTCTATCACTGTGGCCCTTAGGGCTGATATCGATGCCCTTCCCATAGAAGATATGAAAGTTTTTTCTTATTCCTCAAAAACAAAGGGACTTTGTCATGCTTGTGGCCATGATGCCCATACCACAATTCTTTTAGGAGTGGCAAAGTTTTTTCATGATACCGGGAATCCACCACCTTGTAATCTAAGGTTAATTTTTCAGCCCGCCGAAGAGACTGTAGGAGGGGCTCAACCTATGATTAGCGAGGGGGTTCTTCAAGGGGTGGACTATATTTTTGGTCTCCATGTCGATGATACTTTGGAATCAGGGATGATAGGGTATAAATATGGTGCTATGAACGCTTCTTCTGATACTTTAGATATTACTATAAAGGGTAAAAGCTGTCATGGAGCATATCCTAGTGGAGGAACAGATGCTATCCTCATAGCCTCAGACCTTATTCTTTCTCTTCAGTCCGTTGTAAGCAGAAATATTGATGCTAGGGAGAGTGGAGTTATTACAATTGGAACTATTAGCGGTGGAACTCAAGGAAATATAATCGCTGATAACGTTCATATGAGAGGAACACTTAGAACCCTCAATCCAAAAGTTCGTAGAGATATGCTGGAAAGAATAGGAAATATGGTTGTAACTCTACCTCTTGCCTTTGGTGGTGAAGGGAAATTTGTAAGAGAAGAAGGATATACCTCTCTTATAAACCATGATTCTGCTGTAGATATTGTCGTAGAAAATGGAAAAAAAATTTTGGGTGAAAATGCTTTATATGAAAAAAAAGTTCCTAATATGGGGGTCGAAGATTTCGCTTATTTTCTAGAAAAAGTTCCAGGAGCTTTTTTTACTCTAGGAACAAGGAATGAAGCCAAAGGAATAACAGCTCCTGCCCACAACGGGATGTTTGATATAGATCCCGATTCTCTACCCCTAGGAGTTGCTCTTCAAGTTTCAAACATCTTTTCAACCCACCAAAAATTAAAGAAAAAAAAATAGAGAGCTCTTACGAGCTCCTTTTTTAAATTTGTTTTATATCTATCCAGTTATAATTGGGGTCATTTTTCTTTTTCTCAATAACAGCTTTCACTTTGTCCTCATCATTGTCATAATTCTCTTCTATATTTTTAAGTTCTTCTAGAAGCTTCGCTTCCCTACTGTCCTCTTCAAAATTGTGATGAGTCCTTTTTTTTTCTAGTTCTACTATTTTTTCTCTCATTTTTTTAAGAATTTCCATATGACCACTCTCCCTATTATTTTGTGTTACTTTTTTTTACTGGATAAAGTGTATTTTTCCTTTAAATCGAAGCTAAAAGAGGGCTACTATTCTCATAATGATGATCATTCCCCACCACAAAAACCACTGTTCCACCCTGAATTCTATTTATTATTTCAGAAGTCATTTCTGTAGGAAGAGCTGGACATCCTTTCGTTCTACCTAAAAAACCAAATTGATTTATAAAATCTCTGCTTACATAATCTGCTCCATGAATTACTATATTTCTTTCAAAGGCATTGGAATTTACTCCTTCTTCCAATCCTTTCAATCTTAATGAATAACCAAATTCACCATTATATGTGTTTTCCGTAAGGAAAAATCCTAAAGAACTTTTATATGAATTGGGAGTATTTGAAAAAGTTACAGCTTTATTTTTCCCACTATTTTTTCCGTGAGCTACAAGAGTATTATAGAGAATCTGGTTTTTCTTCAAATCTATCAAAAAAAATCTCTCTTCTATGCTGGGTTTTGTATAATCTATTATGGCTATTAAGCTCTCATTCTTTTTATTATTTATTTTTTTATATCCCTGCATAGCTTTTTCGAAATTTTTGTAGTCTATCTTTCCTTCCAATTTCAGAGAACGATACTTTTTCTTTATTGAAGAATCTGAAAATGTAAGTGTTGATAACATCATTAAAATTATCAGATATATAATTTTTCTCATAACTCCTCCGTGCCCAAAATTGATTCTAAATACTTTTCAATATATTATACGCTAATTTTTCTTTCTCGCTGTTTTCTATAGAAATAGTTTCTCCATTAGATTTTATAAGAGTCACACTATTAAAGTTACTTTGCATATTGGAAGCATGATTAGCTACAATCATATCCAGATTTTTCTTCAAAAGTTTTTCTTTGGCATATTCAATTATATTATCTGTCTCCGCTGCAAAACCAATAAGCTTCTGGTGCGGTTGCTTATTTTGTCCCATTGTATAAAGTATATCTGGATTTCTCTCTAGCTCTATTATCAAATCTCCATCTTTTTTCTTTATCTTAGAGTCTGAAACTCTTTTAGGTCTATAATCTGCCACCGCTGCACATCCTATTCCTATATCTTGAGAAGAAAACACCTCTATACACTTCTCATACATCTCCAGAGCAGTTCTGACACTTACAAATTTTACACCTTTAGGTGGCTCCAGATTGGTCGGCCCAGATACAAGAGTCACTTCTCCTCCCATTTTTACTGCTGCGGCTGCCAAAGAATATCCCATTTTCCCAGAAGAAAGATTAGATATATAACGTATCGGATCTAATGGTTCCTCAGTTCTACCAGCTGTTATAAGTATTTTTTTTCCTAAAAATACCTTCTCTAAAGTTTCATTCTCTATATATTCTTCAATTATTTTTATAATTTCTTCTGGTTCTTTCATCCTTCCCTTCGCATTTACATTACATGCTAGAAAGCCCTCATCAGATTCTATAAAATTATATCCGTATCTTTTTAATTTATCAATATTTTCTTTCAATAAAGGATTGTCATACATATTATTATTCATCGCCAGTGCAAAAAATATAGGTTTAGCACAAGCAGAAATGACCGTAGAAAGCATATCATCAGCTATTCCATTGGCCACCTTTCCCACTATATTATAGGTAGCAGGAGCTATTAGCATTATATCTGCCCATTCTGCCAAAGATATATGTTCCACCTCATAAATTCTATTTTTATCCCACATGTCTACCACAACTCTGTCTCTTGCAAGAGTTTCCAGAGTTAATGGTGTTATTATCTCTGTGGCGTTCTTTGTCATTATCACTTTTACATTATAACCTTTTTTTTTCAAAAGAGAGATTATACCCGCTGATTTATATGCAGCTATTCCCCCTGTAACTCCCAAAAGAATATTTTTCATATTTTCACCTATCTTTTAAATCTATTCTGATATTCATCATTTTTTTGAACGAGTTCCTTTATCTGTTCATTTTTAAAATCTCTCTCCAAAAGAGTATAAAAATTGAATTCTTTCAAGTCGTCCATAAATTCCATCTCACATTCAGCAATATAATTCATAAATTTTCTGTTTTTACTATATATTTTCCCTATCTTTTCACCTTTTTGGGCAAGAACTTTAAACTCAATATCCATCTTTCCAGATTTAAATCTCTCATAAATTTTTAATATTTCCGAGTAATTTTTTATCTCCTCGATTCCTTTAAAATCTTCGGGTTCAAGTTGACACATAAATTGCTTACCTCTCACTTGGATATAATCCAAAAAAGGAGAATATTTTGATGAAGAGTAATACTTTTCTATAGCTATCTTGTAACTATGCTCTTTTGGTAACAAATTATTATATATGCTTTTTTCCTCCAAAAGAACCACTCTCTCTTTTAGTGCATCATTTTCTCTTTTCATATCTCTTAGATTTTTTTCTATTATTTCATCCTGTTTCGTTCTTACTCTCTCACCATTATTACGACTTTTTAATTCCTGCTTAATTTTTTCAAGTTCCCACTTTTTTTTCTCAAGTTCTTTTTAAAGATAGATTATTTTCTGACATGCCTGATCTCTTACCATCTCAATCTCTTTTACGGCGTCAGCCTCTCTATTCCTATTTTTTCTCGAAAAAAAATTAAACATAACTCCCCCTATTAAAACCATTTTTTCTTTTTAAAATGATAAACCATTCCACAACCTGTTACAAACATTATTCCTAACAATATAAAATAACTGAATTTCCAAGTCAGTTCAGGCATATATTGAAAATTCATTCCATATATCCCCGCTAAAAAAGTTAAGGGAACAAATATTGTAGAAACTATTGTAAGAAATCTCATCGTTTCGTTCATAACACTATTCACTGAACTGTGGTAGATTTCTACTAAACCTACTACTCTTGCAGACAGATTTTCCATTATATCCTGGATAACAATAACATGATCATGAAGGTCATTAATATAATTGGACATATCCCCCGTAAATATCTCCAAATCTCTAGAATAAAACATTTTGGCCGTCAGATCTCTCACTGGAGATATCGATCTTTTTATAGTTATAAACTCATGCTTTAACTTCATTATAGCTTTCAGATCATCTTTATCACTGGCATTAATAAGTTTATCTTCTAACTCATCCATCTCATATTCAAGTTTTTCCAAAATATTGAAATAATTATCTATAATTGCATCCAATACAAGATAAGCTAGATAATCAGCCCTTTTTTTCCTTACTTTTCCGAGTCCCTCTTCTATTCTCTGACGTATATTATCAAAAACATCTCCGGATTCCTCTTGAAAAGTTATAAGATATTCTTCATTGACGATAAGTGATACCTGTTCCGAAACGATTTTATTATTTTTCCCTTCCAAACGAAACATTTTAAGTACTATATAAATAAAATCTTCTCTTTCTTCAAGTTTTGCTCTTTGATTAATACTGGCTATATCTTCCAATATCATGCTGTCAATTTTAAATCTTTCTCCTATTTTTTTTATTATATCTGTGTCATGAACCCCATCTATATTAAGCCAATTCACATAACCTTTTTTTAGTTTTACGTCTTCTATTTTCTGAAATTTTTCTTCAGAACTGTTCAGATCATTATATGAAAAAAGCTCTATACTTATTTCTTCATCCAATTTATTTCCTGTATATACTATACTTCCAGGATCCATTCCTATTTTTTTATGTCTTTTACTATTCCTTTTCATAAAACATCTCCATTTTCTTTTTTACCATTTCATGCGACCAAAGTAGAAGATATACAATTGAAAAAACAGAAAGCTTTAATATTATATTTTCTATTCTATAACTTAATGCTATTGAAATTCCTGTAAGTAAAATTGTTTTTCCTGCAAAAATAAAATATCTCCTCCATTCTAATTTTACATATTTTTTATTATACACAAAAAGCAGACAGATAAAATTTACGCCTGCTGCGATTGCTGTGGCTAGAGCAAGCCCTCTATACTGAAATCTATCTATAAGTAGCCAGTTTAAAAGAATATTTATTCCTATGGATAAAATAGAATATTTTACCGGTTCTTTACTATCCTTCATTCCATAGAAACCTCTTGTAACTAGATGAATCGCTGTATAAAAATATAATCCCAAAGAATAATAAAATAGTGCTTCAGAGGTTACTTTTGCTGCCATAACATCAAATTTCCCATAAGATAAGGTAAGTTTTATTATATCAGCGGAGTAAACAGTAAATACTGCCATTGAAGGAACGACCAGGAAAAGAAGTATATTTAATCCCTTCATAAAGTTTTCCTGCAATATATCCTTTCTGTTATTAGATATTGCCTGGGCCATTATAGGAAATATTACTGTAGAAAGAGAAATTCCAAAAACTCCGATAGGAAGGTTGTATATTCTTGTAGCATTTTCTAGGGCTGAAACACCACCGCTAGGAAGGTATGATGCAAAATATTGATCCACAACGGTATTGAATTGACGAGCCACTATTCCTATTAGCATAGGACCTATCATGATAGCTATCTTTTTCAGATATTCATCTCTAAAATCTATCTTAAAGCTATATCCTTTTACTATTTTAAAAAAAGATGGAAGTACAACCAAAAATTGAAGAAGGCCTGCAAATACAACCCCGTAACCTAATACCATAACCCCATGGGTTTTCCCTGCCATTATTGTAGAAATAATTATAGCGAAATTAAAAAAAATCCCTGTACTGGCTGGTATCAAAAACTGTTTAAAATTATTGAGAACAGCACTGATCATCCCTGAAAGACTTATAAAAATAAAGTATGCTGACATAATTTTCAAAAGTCTGGAAGCTAGTTCTTTTGTCTCTTCACTAAATCCCATTACAGTAAAATCTATAATTTCCTTTGAAAATACCACTGTGATTATAGTTATTACCAAGCTAAAAAGAAATATAAGATTCAATATGGAGTATATAAATTTTTTAGATTCTTCCTCCCCAGTTTCTATCACCTTATCATTATAAAGAGGTATAAAGGAATTTCCAAGAGCTCCTTCTCCCAAAAGTTGTCTAAAAAAATTGCTTATTTTGAAGGCACTGTAGTAAGCATCTGTAAATTCTCCAGCACCAAAATAATAAGCTACTGCCACAGATCTAAAAAGCCCCAAGACTCTGCTTGCCATTATTATAATCATCATTCCTATTCCGCTTTTAAACATTCTTATTCTCCGTTTTCCCTATTTTCATATCAGAGTCTATTTCGATTATTCCATCCTTATACATTTCTAAGACTCCTAAAAAGATATAGATGAGATGCTGTCTATCTTGAGCTTTTTCAAATATTTCTCTCAAATGAAGCTTTCCTCCCGAAATCCAAATATAAATTTTCTTTATCTCTTCTTCTAGAGAATAATTTCTATTTAATTCAAAAGTCAGGAATTCCGGTTCAAGTTTCTCTATAAATTTATTGTATTCTTGAAAGAGATCCATCTGTTTCAAGTTTCGAAGATTATATTCTCTAGAAGGTTTTTTTATTATTTTTTTCCCCTCGCTCCTTCTATAACTTATGTTGAATTCTTTCTCCAATTTAGCTATCTCTCCTGAAACTTCTTTTATGATTTTATAATCTTCCAATCTACGTTTTAGCTCCTGCTCTTTCTCTTCCCTCTGTTGGGACTTTATAACTTCTAAAGCTTTTATCTCAAGAAGTTCTGTGGCTATATATATAAATTCTACTTTAAGTTCTAGATTTCTCTCTTTTTCTTTCTCGATTATCTCTATATATTCGCCTATAAGTTGGAGTATGTTTACCTCTTGAATTTTAAGTTTTTTTCTGTCAATAAGATGAAGAAGAAGATCCAGTGGGCCCTCAAAATTATCCAGTTTAAGTATTATATCCACTATATCCCCTCATCTCTATAATTTTCTATATTTTCCAAAAATTTTCTCCATGTTTCTATATCATGTTTAATCTGATTTTTTAATTCACCCATAGATGTAAATTTTTTCTCTTCTCTCAAGTGTTTTATTATTCTTACAAATATTCTCTTATCATATATATCCCCTGCGAAATCTAGAATATGTACCTCTACAGTTTTTTCACCAGGCTTCAATGTTGGATTTCTTCCAATATTTACTACAACATCATATTCTTTCTCAGGTCTATCACCGTCTATCACAACAGTTCCTCCGTATATACCATAGGGAAGATAAGATCTGTTATTCCTTTCCAAGTTCGCAGTGGGAATTCCCATCTGTCTTCCTAATTTTTTTCCATGCACAACTATTCCCGAAATAAGGAGAGGTTCTCCTAAAAAACTATTTACAGTGGCAAGATCTCCACTGAGTATTGCATTTCTTATTCCAGTGGAACTTACCACTTTCTCAAAAACTTTTACTGGGGGAATTTCTCTTACCTTTATATGTCTTTTCCCACAAAGATGCTCTAATTTTCTTACATCAGCTGAACGTCCTTTACCAAAACCAAAATTGAATCCCACAAAAACCTCTTTTGTACATAAGAACTCTTTCAATATTTTATCCACAAATTCTTCTGGTCCCATATTAGAAAACTCATAATTAAAAGGTTGGAGTACAAGGTAGTCAACTCCCATTTTTTCAAGAAGATATATCTTCTCCTCCAAACTATTTATAAGCTTAGGAGCATTTATACTGTTAGTTACCTCCTTAGGATGGGAGTAAAAAGTAAATACGACTGACTTACCACCGTGTTTTCTTGCCGTTTCCACTGCTGAACTTATAAGTTTTTTATGTCCTCTATGGATACCATCAAAACTCCCAATAGCTACATAAGAGTCCCTTATTAAATCTCTATTCTCATAAACATCATAAATTACCTTCATTGCTCTCTTTTTCTTGACCTTCCTCTGCTTTTATTTTATTGTATATCTCCTCGAGTCTCCTAAATCTATTTTTTACTCCTGATTTGGATATCCCTATCATATCTGCTATCTCCTGCAATGAGCTCTCACTGTATCTAAGCCTTATTTCTGCTATTTCCTTTATCACAGGAGTAAGAGATGAGAGTCCTGAAACACTGTCTATATACTCTATCATCCTCAATTGCTTATTGGCCGAATTGAGAGTTTTCGTTTCATTGGCAACTTCCCAGTTCATCTCTCTTATGGTTTTATTTTTTAAGTCCTTTATCATAGTCATCTCTTCATATTTGAAAAATTCTTGAAGAGCACCGATTGTCACAAGAATATCCATTATATCCTCTGAGTTTCGCAGGTATACCAGATTTTTATTTTTTTTTGCAGTATGAGAAGCTTTTTTTTCTATTGCTAGTAGAAGAGAAAGAAAATCACTAGCTCCTATTTCTGAATCTATAAAAAAATCTAGAGCATATTCCTTCTCAGGTGATTTTATATACCCAAAGTAAAGGAAAAAACCTCTTATAATACCCGTGAATACCTCTTCATTGGCTACTGTTACACTGTTAGTAAGCTTTCTTAGGGAATCTATGAACTCATTGTACCCCTTTTGAGGATAGATGCTTACCGTATAGACTTTATGCTCTCCAAATTTTTTACTTATGGAGTATTTTATTCCTATTCTAAGTTTTGTGACCTCCTGTAATAGACCATAAAATCTACTGGCAAGAGCTATACTTTCAAACTTCAAATCTATGCAATTTATATTTAGGGCTCCCTTTCCAATAATGGCAGCCTTTATCTCTCCCATAATCTGAAGTCTGGAAAGCCCCTGTATCTCCATCACCTCTTTTTTTACTTTTTGACTATAAGAAGACATCATATCACCCCTTATTTTAATTCTGCCCAATTATCTCCCAAGGTTCCATTTACTGAAAGTTTTACATTTTCAAATTTAACTGCATTTTCCATTAAATCTTCCATTTTCCCTTTCCAAAATTCTGCTACAGATTCTTCTACTTCAAAAATTAGTTCATCGTGAACCTGAAGAAGAAGTCTTATTTCAGAATCTTTTTTTATCTCCTTATGGATATCTACCATAGCTTTTTTTATTATCTCTGATGCGGTCCCTTGAATCACACTGTTTACAGCCATTCTTTCCGCTGCATTTTTTATAGTTCTATTTTTAGAAGTTATTCCATCAATCTGACGCTTTCTCCCAAAGTAAGTTGTAACATATCCATATTTTTCTGCAAATTCTATAGTTTTCTTTTCCAAATCTTTTACTTTGGGATACTGTTCAAAATATGCTGTTATATAGTCGCTAGCTTCTTTAGTTGAAATTTTCAGTTCTTTAGAAAGTCCGAAAGCAGTTTTCCCATAGATCAAGCTAAAATTGACGATTTTAGCCACTGTTCTCTGCTCTCTGGAGACTGTATCTTCTTCAGAAAGTCTAAATATTTTTTTTGCAGTAAGTGTGTGCAAATCCAAATTTTCTTTATAGGCTTTTACAAGATTTTTATCTTCAGAAAGCTCTGCGAGAACTCTGAGCTCTATCTGCGAATAATCTATTCCTAGAAGCTTTTTGCCTTTTTCGGCTACAAATCCTCTTCTTATTCTCATTCCTTCATCTGTTTTTGCAGGAATATTTTGCAAATTAGGATTGGAGGAAGAGAGTCTTCCAGTAGCTGTTCCTATCTGATTGAATGTAGTATGAATTCTCCCCTCTCTGTCTGCTAGTTTAGGCAATGGATCAGAGTAGGTCTGGAGAAGTTTAGACAGTTTTCTGTGATTCAGAATAAGATCTGCTACTTCATATCCTTTTTCGCTGAGAGTCTCCAGTACCTCCACATCAGTAGATGGCCCTGTCTTGGTGGATTTTATTATTGGAAGGTTTAGATTTAAAAACAGAAACTGTGATAGTTGTTTAGGCGAATTAAGATTTATTTTCTCTCCGTTATTTATAGCATACAGTTTCTCTGAAATAGTTTCCAGTCTTCCGTTCAGCTCAGCTGAGTAATTCTGAAAATATTTTGGATCAATTTTTATTCCAATCTTCTCCATATCTGCCAGTACCTCTATAAGAGGAATTTCTATTTCTTCTTCAGATTTTGTAAGTTCCATCTTTTCTAACTCATGCTCTATTTTTTTATGAGATAGATACAGAGATCTTGCAAATTCTCCGAGATATTCCCCCAATACATCTGCTGAAAGAGTAGTTATCTCCTGTTTACCAAATTTTTCTTTATACTCCTGCAGTTTTACTCCACAGTATCTTTCAGCTAAAAGAGGGAATTCATCTTTTGTCGAAGATGTGATAAGATGATTAGCTATAAGGAGATCACTCTCTATATTTTTACTCTCTATTTCTAATCCCAGATGATACAATATTTTAGCATCGTAAGTTACTATGGGCAGGTTCTGTTGAAAAATCTCTTTCAGTCCCTCAATCGGAAAATTAAAATTCAGAAGTGGTGCATGATACAGAGGAACATAATAATTTTTTTCCTCCAATGCAAAACAAATTCCCATAGGAGATGGATATGTAAAAATTTTTCCATTCTTTTTAATTTCCTCTACCATTACATTAAAAGATTCCTTACTGTCTACCACTACTGTCTCTGCAGGAATATATTCTATACTTTCAGTATTTTCCTCTTGATAAGACGACTCGTTATCTTCCAAAGACATTTTTTTAATAAGAGATTTAAACTCCAACTGAAAGAAAAGTTTTCTCAGTTCATTTCTATCTATACTGTATTCTATATCAGAAGAAGTCACTTGAACCTCTTTTAAATCGCTCTCTATAGTAGCAAGTTTTCTACTAAGAAATGCCATTTCTTTATCTTCCATAAGATTATTTATTAGAGACTTTCCTATTCCTGGAAGTTCTGTAAGTTTATCTAGATTTTCATATATCCCCTCTAGATTTCCATATTTTTCCAACATAGGAACAGCTTTTTTCACTCCTATCTTT
>JBOFCM010000056.1:0-2727 GCA_051646055.1 Fusobacteriaceae bacterium | reverse complement strand
ATTCATATAGAGCTGGACAGAGCAGAGGTAAATAAAAATATCAGAGCAGATCTCCCTATTATTGGAGATGCCAAAGCTATCCTGGGAAAAATTCTCGGGCTGGATCTGAAAAAAGATTTCGGTGACTGGAGAGAAAATTTTCAAATAGTTTCCCCTCCTAAAAATTTGGAGCTGAACCAGATTGCTGTATTGAATACTTTAAACGAAATTTTGGATGAAAACTATATTGTGGTCACAGATGTGGGGCAGCATCAGATGTTTACAGCTCAGCATCTGGATATCAAAAAACCCTTTCACTTCTGTACTTCAGGAGGCTCAGGAACAATGGGGTACGGACTCCCTGCTGCCATAGGAGCCCAGGTTGCAAATCCACATAAAAAAGTCCTGGCTATCTTGGGAGACGGAGGATTTCAGATGAACCAGCAGGAGCTGATTCTTCTAGCCCAGTATAATCTCCCAGTAAAGGTTCTGATTTTTAACAACGGTGCTCTTGGAATGGTAAAACAGTGGCAGGAACTTTTCAACAACAAAAGATATTCCAGTGTGATTTTGGATATGAATCCTGATTTTGTAAAGCTGGCAGAATCCCACTATGTGGATGGAGTAAAAATTGATGATCTAAAAGATCTGAATGATCTCCGTGAACTGCTAGAGGATGATAAAGCTCATCTGATAGATATTCAGATGTCTTATGAGCACAATGTCTATCCCATCATTCCGGCGGGAAAATCTTTTGAACACACAATAGGAGGGGAGTAGGATGAGGGCCAAGAGAATTCTTCTAGTCATGAAAAACAAGCCTGGGGTCTTAAATAAAATATCTGGACTTTTCCAGAAGCGGGGAATAAATATAGAGAATATAACTGCAGGAGAAGGATATCCTGAAAGCACTGTGAGAATGACAATCACAGGATTTTGGGATGACTATACCCTGAACCAGGTAGTGGTTCAAGCTGAAAAACTTTTCGATGTGGAATTTATAAAGACCTTCTCCCGGGAGAGCGTCCTCAGGGAACTGGTCCTGATAAAGCTGAAGGTGGATTCGGCCCAGAGGCAGGAACTGCTACAGATCCTGGATATATACAGAGGCTCTGTTGTGGATGTGGACTTAGAGAGCCTCATAGTAGAGATAACAGGAGATATCGGAAAGATAGATGGTTTCCTAAAACTAGTAAAGAATTTTAACATATTAGAAATTGCAAGGACAGGGGTTTCAGGTATGTCCAGAGGATTGGAAATTTAAAAAATTTAAAAAAATAGGAATATACAGGAGGAGATTTATTATGAAATTATCAGATAAAAAAATTGTGGTTTTTGGTTATGGTTCTCAAGGGCATGCTCATGCTCTGAATCTGAAAGAGAGTGGTTTTGATGTAAGTGTGGCTCTGAGAGAAGATAGTCATAGCCGGGAAAAAGCTCTGAAAGACGGATTCCAGGTTTTAGATTTAAAAGAGGGAGCAAAGAAAGCTGATGTGGCAATGCTCCTGGTTCCAGATGAAAATCAAAAAAATCTTTATGACAACTATCTGAAGGAAAATCTGAAAAAAAATAGTTTTTTAGGTTTTGCCCATGGATTTAATATCCACTATTCCCAGATAGTACCTAGAGAGGATCTGAATGTTTTTATGGTAGCTCCAAAATCTCCTGGACATAAGGTAAGAGACAAGTTCCTTGAAGGGGAGGGAGTACCTGCACTGATCTCAGTCTATCAGGATCCTTCAAAAAACACCCTGGAAATAGCCCAAGCCTGGGCCAAAGGAGTATGTCTTGACCTGGGAGTCCTGGAAACTACCTTCAGAGAGGAAACAGAAACAGATCTTTTCGGGGAACAGGCCGTTCTCTGCGGGGGGCTGGTTGAGCTTATGAAATCGGGATACCAGACTCTACTGGATGCAGGCTATGATGAGAAATTGGCATATTTTGAGTGTGTCCACGAGATGAAACTTATTGTGGATCTTATCTACTCTAAGGGATTTGCAGGGATGAGAGATTCCATCTCTAACACTGCTGAATACGGAGACTATGTAACAGGGAAAAAAATTATTACAGAGGAAACAAAAAGGAATATGAAGGATATCCTAGTAGATATACAGACAGGAAAATTTGCCAGAGAATTTGTAGCTGAAACAGAGAATGGGTATCCTACCATGAAAGGGAGAAGAGAAAAATCTAGAAAAGACAGAGTGGAGATAGTAGGAGAAGAGATGAGAAAAATGATGTTTAACTAAATATACAGACTAAATGAGGGAGGAATTATATGAATATAGAATTTGTTAAAGCTGAGACTTTAAAGGATAAACCAGACTGGAACAATCTGGGATTTGGAAAATATTTTACAGATTATATGTTTGAAATGGATTATACAGATGAGAAGGGGTGGCACAACTTTAAAATTGTTCCCTTTGCACCTATCGCCCTCAATCCCACAGCTTTTGTTCTCCACTACGGACAGGAGGTCTTTGAAGGGCTGAAGGCCTACAGATCAAGGGAGGGAAAAGTGCTTCTTTTCAGGCCAGAAAAGAATGCCAGAAGACTTCAGACTTCCTGCCAAAGACTTTGTATGGCTACTGTTCCTGAAGAGCTCTTTTTAGAAGCGGTGGAAACTCTGGTAGCACATGAAAAGGATTGGATACCTCAGGGAGAGGGAACCTCTCTATATATCAGACCCTTCCTTTTTGCCACAGAATCTGGAGTGGGAGTTCACCCTTCCAATAGCTATAAATTTAT
>JBOFCM010000055.1:0-74230 GCA_051646055.1 Fusobacteriaceae bacterium | reverse complement strand
CACGAGGCACCACTAAATTGCGAGGGTGGCGGAATTGGCAGACGCACCAGACTTAGGATCTGGCGTTTCGACGTAAGGGTTCAAGTCCCTTCTCTCGCACCATTTGAAATTTTAAGGACTCTTCTGAGTTCTTTTTTTTATTCTTAAATTTATAAATAAAGAAAAAATGGCTGTAAAATAAAATTTTACAACCACTTTATAATTAGAGATTTACTCTTTGGAAAAATCTTCTTTTCCTACGCTACAAAGGGGACATAGCCAAGTTTCAGGAACATCTTCCCAAGAAGTTCCAGGTGCTACTCCGTTATCAGGATCCCCAGTTTCTGGATCATAAACATACCCACATACATTACATACCCATTTTTCCATAATACCCTCCTAAAATTTTAAATTAAGTTACCACATGTATATATTACTTTCTCGAATAGGAAAATCCTTTAAAATTTTAAAATTAAATAAGTTCTAAATCTTCTTCCGCTTCCTTTTTGGGAGAATCAGAATTTTGAAGAGTCTCTTGGGCAGATTCTGCTTTCTTTTTTTCAGATTCCTCTTTTAGTTCGATCCAAAGATCTGCTCCTTCAATCCCACAATCTCGAGGATCAAATACAGGGTCTTTACCCTCTGCATATTGTTTGTCATAATCTTTTATAAGGGCTAGAGCAGGTTTAGTAAGAATGATAATAGCTATAAGATTAATCCAAGCCATCATTCCTACTCCGATATCACCCATATCCCACACAAGAGTTGCACTTTTTAAAGATGTAGTGAAAGTGACACCTATAAAAATAATTCTCAAAACCTGAATTATTTTATTTTGTAAATTTTTATTTTTAATGAGATAAAATAAGTTTGTTTCAGCTATATAGTAATAGGCCATGATTGTGGTAAATGCGAAAAAGGTAAGAGCAATACCTACAAAATAAGGTCCTAAACTACCAAAAACAGTCTTGAGTCCAGCCTGTACAAATCCTGATCCTACAGGAACTTCTGGAAGATTTTCGGTTATAAATTTTCCATCAGGTCCTACAACGTTGTACATTCCAGTCAGTAGCATCATAATAGCACTGGCAGTACAAACAAAGAGAGTGTCCACATATACTGAAAAAGCTTGTACATATCCTTGCTTTGCGGGATGAGATCCATTTGCGGCGGAAGCGGCATGAGGCCCAGTTCCTTGACCAGCTTCATTGGAGAAAATCCCTCTCTTAACTCCCCACATAACTGCAGATCCAAAAATTCCACCATAGACAGCATTCTGGTTAAAAGCTGAAGTTATTATAAGAATGAAGATTTCTGGAACTCTTTTTATATCCACAGCGATAACAATAAGTGCTAAAAGAATATAACCTATAGCCATTATAGGTACTACGATTTCAGCAACTTTAGCTATTCTTTTCACTCCGCCAAAAATGATAAGTCCCAAAGTTACACAGAGAATAGTAGTCATAAATATTTTATTGAGTCCGAAAGCGCTGTTTAAAGTATTTACAATGGTATTTCCTTGAACTCCTGGAAGAAGAATCCCTACCGAGAGAACGGTTACTATGGCAAAAAGATTTGCATACCATTTGCATTTCATACCCTTCTCAATGTAGTAAGCGGGTCCTCCTCTAAAAATTTCTCCATCTCTCTCCTTCCAAACTTGTCCTAAGGCTGACTCAACAAAGGCAGAAGCGGCTCCTAAAAAAGCTATGGCCCACATCCAAAAAATAGAACCAGGCCCACCGAAATATATTGCAGTTGCAACTCCTGCTATATTACCTGTTCCTACTCTTCCACTTATTGCGATGGAAAAAGCTTGGAAGGATGAAATCCCTTCTCCATCATTTTTAGCAAAAAGAAGTTTTTTGAATTGATTAATTCCCCGCACTTGAGGGAATCTTGTTATTAGAGAAAAATAGATTCCTGTTCCTAAACAGAGGTAAATAAGAGGTGTCCAAATCCAATTCATAAGTTTGCTAATAAAAACTTCCATACAAGCCTCCTAAAATTTAAATTAAATTACTGCGTAAAATTATTACTTTGCGGGAGAAAAAAATCCTTTAAAAATATAAGTGGATATCAAAAATTAAAAGTATTGACAAAAAAAAAGAAGTGTGTTATCATAGTATTTGTCTGCAAGAAATATGCGGATCCATAGCTCAGTTGGTTAGAGCACTCGGCTCATAACCGAGTGGTGGTTGGTTCGATTCCAACTGGATCCACCATTATTTTGCCCCGTTCGTTCAGTGGTAAGGACAACAGATTTTCACTCTGTAGACAGGGGTTCAATTCCCCTACGGGGTACCACTTGGTCGCATAGCTCAGTTGGGAGAGCACCTGCCTTACAAGCAGGGGGTCACAGGTTCAAGTCCTGTTGTGACCACCATTATGCCTAGATAGCTCAGTTGGCTAGAGCACCCGGTTCATACCCGGGCGGTCGAAGGTTCGAATCCTTTTCTAGGCACCAATTAAAAATTTTAAGCACCTCTAATGAGGTGCTTTTTTTGTTTTTGGATATTGAGAAAGGTTAAGAGATTCTTCGATAAAAAACTGATAGAGAATCTCCTCTATTTCTAAAAGATTTAAACTATTTATTTTTTTAACAACACTTCCCTCGATAGAATCCAGGGGATGGTAGGATATTACAAGGTCGAAATTGGATTTTTTTTCATTTTTTAAGATAGAGTCATAATAGATAGGGGATTCGATCTTAAAATTTAAATTAGGAGAGATATTTGAAATCTTCGCCTGAATACTGGAAACTATATCTCTATTACTTATATAATCTAAAAGTATTAAAATATTTAATTTTTTTAGTAGAAAATTCATAATGAATATTTTTTTTATTTCCATGGTCAGAAGAAAAATTTCAGAGTAATTGATAGAAAATGAAAATTCTTTCAGAGCTGAGATTAAAAAATTTATAACTCTTTTATCTGTCTCATTTTTTTTTAGGGCATGGGTAGAAACTATTCTGTTATTGAATTTGAATGCTCCTATATAAAGTTGATTTGCAATATTTAGCTTAAGTCTCTGAGGGATTTCTATATCCAATTTGAAATGTTCTGAAATTTTAGAAAAAAATTTGTCACGGAAAATGATAAAGTCATCAGAGTAAAAAGTGTTGCTCTTGATAGAATAAAAACAGTAGACAAGATAATTCAAATGAGTTTCATTATAAAAATTATGTTCGGAAAGTTTTTCTTTTATAATTCGAAACTCTTTATCTGTTTCAAGAGATTGTATTTTCAGTGAAATAGGGGTTATTTTAAAATTTTTTATATAATGAAAAGCTACCTCTTGAGCATAGATAAAGTAGAATCCGTATTCCCCCAATGTAATATTTAGATTTTTAGAAATTTTTCTTATTTCGATATAGAAATTATTCATATCTTTCATCAAAAGTCCTGATATGAATTGCTTTAACTTTATTGGGAGATAATCTTTTTCAGCTAACATTTTCATAATCTGTTGACAGAGTGGATATCCAATGTCACCCATGTCTCCCTCTATCACATTGCCTTTTCCATGGAGATGTGTTATGGAAAGTCCGTGGGTTTTTATTTTTTCTTTAACATATTCAAAATCTCTATTTATAGTGGTTCTAGAAACACCTAAAAAATCTAATTCTTTTTCTAGGTTGATAAATCCCATAAGCATAATTTTTATAAAAAGATAGCTTGTTCTATGATCTGAAGAGAATAAGTTGATTTTTGAAAAAAGATATTTTTTCTCCTCAGAAGTAAGGGTTAGAGAAAAAAGTTCTGTGTTTTTTTTGACTTCGGGAAGGTTGGAATCCCGTAAGAACTCATTTAAAGCTCTTAAATTTCTCTGGAGAGAAAGAGGATTCATAGGTAGGTAGTTCAAAATCTCTTCAAAAGTAAATTCACCTTGTAATAATATTTTTAGTAATATAAAACAGTTATTATTCAGATTGATCCACTCCTTATAAAAAATATAGACATATATTATACCATATTTTTAAGAAAAAAACAAAAAAACAGGAAATTAAATTTCCTGTTTAGAAGCAGTGTGGAATTAAAATACTATTAGAAATTTCATAATGGATTCCCACTGTGATGACTTTTAAATATTTTTTTTCTTTGGAGAGTGGGATTTGATTTTAACATTTGTTCTTTCTTGATTTTCATTTTTCTTTTTAGGAGGTCTAGTATTTTTTGGTTTAGGAGTGGGGTTGTCACTTCTATTTCCGTGGATTTTAATAAAATCTATTCCGTTTTTATTTATGATATCTTTAAGCATTTTTTCTTCATCTGCCATGGCAAAAGTATAAACTTTCCCCTCTTTGTTAGCTCTTCCAGTACGTCCACTTCTATGGGTAAAAGCTTCTAAAGTCTGTGGAATATCAAAGTTTATAACATGAGTTACTTGAGGGATATCGAGACCTCTTGCTGCAATATCAGTGGCTACCAGTATTTTGAATTCAGCTTTTCTGAAACCACTAAGAGCGGCTTCTCTCTGGTTTTGAGATAGATTTCCCTGGAAATTTACAGATTTTATTCCTTTATTCTCAAGAATCTTACTTAAATTTTTAGCTTTATGTTTTCCATTGGTAAAGATAATAGCTGACTCTACTTCTGGATTTTGAAGTATCTCTAAAAGTTTAGATTTTTTTTCTTCATGTTCAACATGAAAAAGTTCATGTTCTATAAGTTTGACAGGCTCTTTATACTCTATTTCAACTGTTTCATGGTCTTTTTTTAGAACCTTGAAAGAGAGGTTTTTAATTTCCTTTGGCATGGTAGCAGAAAAAAAGAGTGTCTGCTTCTTTTTTGGAGTATGTTTTATAATTTTTTCGATATCTTTAAGGAATCCCATATCCATCATATGATCTGCCTCATCTAGGACAAGGACTTCAAGTCTAGTGAGTCCTAAAGTTCCTTGGGAAATGTGATCCAGAATTCTTCCTGGGCATCCAACAACAATATCTACACCTTTTTTTAAGGCCTCTAATTGAGGTTTTATAGAAACACCCCCATACATAGTGCAAGATTTAATTCCAGTATATTTTCCCAAGAGGGAAATGTTACTGTTAATCTGCTCTGCAAGTTCTCTAGTGGGAGCTACAATTAAAACACGGACACCTTTTCCACTGGGCTTCACTGTCAAAAGTTTTTGAAGTATAGGAAGAGAGAAAGCAGCTGTTTTACCAGTTCCTGTTTTAGCTAATCCTAGTAGATCTGTTCCTTCTAGAATTAGGGGAATACTGTTTTCTTGGATAGGAGTAGCTTCCACATATCCGGCTGCTTCTATTCCCTTTATAATCTCATTTTTTAAGTTAAAATCTTTAAAATTCATATTTTCTCCGTTAAAATTTATTTTACAATATAAAATTATTTATCCTATATTATATCATAAAAAATGGATAAACACATCTTTTATCTTATGAGCTTCATTTTTTTCTCTTCACTTATATCCTCTTTAAATCCCAAATGAATCATATTGAGTTTTTTATAGTAAATAATGAGGTCGTAGCTAAGTTTGGAATTTATAATTTTTTTATAATTTTCAATGGCAGAATTTTTGGTACGGAAATCTATGGCCATTCCCTCTAAATGGGCAGAATTTTTAGCCCCGCCAGCATTTTTATTGGTTTTTGGTGAACGGTACCAGCTAAGGACATTTATAGGTTGTCCAAGAAGTTTACGAAAATCCTCCATTCTTTTAGCGCTGTAGAATATATTTCTTTCTGTTTTTTTATCTATTTTGATATTTTCTTTTACAGCCTCTCCCATGGTAAAATTTCTAGAAATTTTTTTATTTCTGTCAGGAATTCTGAGAGAACTGCAGCCTGTAAAAAAAAACAATATTCCAAAAATAGCAATAAACCAAATAAAATTTTTCATAATTTTCACCCCGATTTAATTATACCTTGAAAGGAGGATAAAAACAAAAAAAAGGATATGGTCTCCCACATCCTTTAAAAAAAAATTTATCTTCTTCCGCCTCTCATTCCAGGAAGTCCTGGGAATCCACCTTTTGGCATGGCTGGCATAGAAGGCATTTTTCCACCTGCGAACATCTTCATCATAGCTTTCATCTGTTCGAATTGTTTAAGCAATTTATTGATATCTGAAACATCAGTTCCACTACCTTTGGCAATTCTTATTTTTCTGCTGGCTTTCAATATTTCAGGATTTTTTCGCTCCTCTTTAGTCATAGACTGAATGATAGCTTCAACTTTTTTCATCTCTTTTTCAGCAGGGGCAAGATCTCCAAGATCTCCCACTCCTGGTATCATTTTCATTATATTTTTAAGTGGTCCAAGTTTTTTTATGGCCTGTAGCTGTTTTCTAAAATCTTCCAAATCAAATTTCTGGGTTCTGATTTTTTCCTCTAATGATTTAGCTTCATCTTCATCGATAGCTTCCTGAGCTTTTTCTACTAGAGAAACCACGTCTCCCATTCCTAAAATTCTAGAAGCTAATCTCTCTGGATGGAACAACTCTATATCGTTGATAGTTTCTCCAGTACCGATAAACTTAATAGGCTTACCTACAACAGATTTTATTGAAAGGGCAGATCCTCCTCTAGTATCTCCATCTAGCTTTGTAAGAACTACGCCATCGATGCTGATTGCATTATTGAAAGACTGGGCAAGGTTTACAGCATCCTGTCCTATCATAGCATCTACTACAAGCATAATTTCCTGTGGCCTAGTGATTTTTTTAATCTCTCTCAGTTCATCCATAAGATTTTCATCTATATGAAGTCTACCTGCTGTATCCAGAATAACATATGTAGCTCCAGCTTTCTGAGCTTCAGCCAGGGAGTTGGCACAGATTGTTACAGGATTGTTGTTTCCTTCTTCAGCATACACAGGAACTCCGATTTTTTCTCCTAATATCTGAAGCTGTTTTATTGCTGCAGGTCTGTATACGTCTGCAGCTACAAGGAAAGGTTTTTCTCCCTGTTTTTTCAGATAATTGGCAAGTTTCCCGGCGAAGGTAGTTTTACCTGCTCCTTGAAGACCGGCAAGCATGAGAATAGTTGGATTTTTAGGAGATTTTGTAAGTCTCGAGTTAGTTCCTCCTAAAAGTTCAACAAGTTCATCATGAACTATTTTTATAAACTGTTGCCCAGGGTTGATACCAGTTAGGACATCTTCTCCCATAGATTTTTCTAAAATCTTATTTGTAAAATCTTTTACCACTTTATAGTTGACATCAGCTTCCAGGAGTGACATCTTGACTTCTTTAAGTGCTTCTTTCACATTGGCCTCGCTCATTTTACCGTGGCCTCTTACTTTTTTAAAAACATCTTGAAATCTTTTTCCTAAATTTTCTAACATTTTTCACCTCTAAAACATTTTTTCGATAATTTTATCTATATTTTCAATTTTCATATCTTTTTTTAAATTTTCTAGTTCCGTTTCAATTTCGCACTCTTTTTTATAAAAACCTATTTTTTCCTCATATTCATAGAGAAGTTTTATTCCTCTCCGGATATTGTCGTAGACGGCCTGTCTTGTGACTTCGTGGTTTTTGGCTATCTCTGAGAGAGACAGATCATCTTCCAAATAATCAGCAAGATACTCTTTTTGTTTTCCGCTCAATAAATTTTTATAGTAGTTGAAAAGAACAGAAATTTCTAGTATCTCTTCCAGTTCCATCTTATTCACCTCATTAATATTCATTTTACATTATATAAAGTATCATTAATGGTGTCAAGTTTTAATATGTTTTTTCCTAACAATATAGTATAATTGTGAAAATGATATTAAGAATATTTTGCGAAAGGAGATAAGATGCAGAAAAATTTACTTGCTGGAGATTTGAAAGTTCAGTTTATGAGATATCTATTTCCTGCCGTTGCTGGAAACCTGTCCTACGGACTTTTAATATTTGTAGATACAGTATTTATAGGGAGAGGAATAGGATCATTAGGGCTTGCGGCTCTCAATGTGGCGATACCAGTCTACACTCTGGTGGCTTTTGGGATGATGCTGGGAATAGGAGGAGCCACAGCCTCCTCTGTAGATATGGGTCGTGGAGATAAAAAAGGAAGAGGGGAAATATTCTCTACCACGATTATATTGGGGATAGGGCTCAGTATAATTTTTTCTATTTTTATGAGTATATATCTAGATGAGATATGCAGGCTTTTGGGAGCCAACGAGGAGATATTTCCTATGGTAAGAGATTACGTAAATGTCATCTCTAAATCTATAATGTTTTATATAATGCCTCACATATTGACTAATTTTATAAGAAATGATAACAATCCTAAACTTACCATGTATTATCTCATTGTAACAAGTACAGTGAATATAGTTCTGGATTATCTATTTATTTTTCCGATGCAGATGGGAATGGCAGGTGCTGCTCTGGCTACTTCTTTAGCTCAGTTTTCAGGAACAATGGTTCTTCTCACTCATTTTATGAAAAAAGAGAATACTCTATTTTTGAAAATTATAAAACTTAAAGGAAAAGTTATAAAAAGAGTGGTTCAAATTGGAGCTTCCAGTTTTATAAATGAGATATCCATGGGGATAATCATAATAATTTCCAATTACCAGTTTTTTAAGTATCTGGGAAATGAGGGGGTTTCAGCTTTCAGCATAGTTTTAAATATAAAACTTTTGGTATATCTAGTACTGGGAGCTTTTGGACAGGCGATGCAACCTATCCTCAGTATAAACTATGGAGCTGAAAAAATAGAAAGAGTTAGAAAAACTTTCAGAATAGGAAACTTGACTATGGGAATGACGAGCATATTTTTTTATCTCTTACTTATAGCTTTCAGTACTTTTTTTATCAGACTTTTCAACAGAGACAGCGAACAGCTTTTACTTATAGCGAAATTCGGATTTCCAATATATTTTCTATCCACTATTTTTATGGGAATAAATCTTCAATTGGGAAGTTTTTTTCAATCGGTTGAGTATAACAAAGTATCTTCGGTTCTGAATTTGATGAGAGGTTTTGTGATTATTGGAGTACTCATATACCTTCTTCCATATTATTTGGGAGTAGTGGGGCTGTGGAGTTCCTATGTATTAGCAGAACTGTTTACAATGTTCTATGCTGTATTTTATTATAAGAAAAGATTTAAAAAGCATCATGGATGTTAAAAAAAAAGGGATGAGTCGTTTTATGACTTATCCCTTTTGTAATTTATAAATTTGAAATTAAAGAGCTGTTTCTAAAACTTTTCTTGTAACATCAAGAGTCATGTCCTCTGTTTCGGAAAGATGAGTTCTTCCACCTTTTTCAAGGGAAGCTATAATCTTATCCATATCTTCAGATCTTACTCCGTAATCTGAAAGTTTAGTTTTTACTCCTAAAGATTGGAAGAATTGAGTAGTTTTCTCGATAGCTAAATCGATTCTCTCTTCGTCGGTTCCTTCGGTTATATGCCAAACTCTTTCTGCGAACTGAAGCAGTTTTCCAAATTTCTTTTCTTTTCTAATTTTCCAGATAGCGGGCTGGATAACTGCCAGAGTTTTTCCGTGATCTATTCCGAAAAGAGCTGTAAGATCGTGCCCAATCATATGAGCAGACCAATCCTGAGGAACTCCAGCACCGATAAGTCCGTTAAGTCCCATGGTTGCGCACCATACAAGATTAGCTCTTAAGTTATAGTCAGTTGGATTATCCATAGTTTCTCTTCCAATCTCTATAAGTGTTTGAAGTATTCCTTCAGCTGTACGATCTTGGAATCTTCCCTCAGCAGGAAAAGTAACGTATTGCTCGGTTACATGGACAAAAGTATCGATTATTCCATTGGCAACTTGAGTTTCAGGAAGGGTAAAAGTCAGTGTAGGATCCAGTATTGAAAATTTCGGAAACGTATATGGACTGAAAACCGGAACCTTGAAATCTTTATGACTTATAACTCCACCATTATTCATTTCTGAACCTGTCGCTGGAAGTGTCACAACTGTTCCCATAGGTGTAGCAGCTGAAGGTTGTGCACCGTGTAGAATCTCCTCAGCATCGCCATCATAGTTAGAAGCTAGTGCTATGAACTTAGTTCCGTCCATGACAGATCCTCCTCCTACAGCTAAAAGGAAATCAATCTTCTCGGTTTTTACAATTTCTACCGCTTTCATAAGAGTTGTAAATTTAGGGTTTGGCTCGATTCCTCCAAACTTGAAGATAGCTCTCTCTCCCAAATTTTGTATAATAAGATCCAGAGTACCAAACCTCTCAACACTTCCTCCTCCGTATGTGATAAGAACTCTCGCATCTTTAGGGACAAGGTTGTTAAGCTCTCCCATACGGTCCTTTCCAAAAACAATGTGTGTAGGGTTACAAAAATCAAAATTTAACATGGTTTCCTCCTCAATTTATGTTTTGTTTGTTCTACTTATATGCCTATGATACACCTTAAAGTTAACTTTAAGTCAAGGTTTTTTTATATAAAAATAAAATCCTGTAAATTGCCAGTGAGATACTGTATAATTACATGAGAAAAATAGGCTGAAATTGGGATGGTACAGATGGAAAGAACAGAAGATAAAAAAAAATACAGTATAGGAGAAGTGGGGAAGATTACCGGTATTCCAACTTCAACTTTGAGATTTTATGAAAAAGAGGGGCTTCTTCCACAGGTTCAAAGGGATAAAAACGGTATCCGGAGCTATTCGGAGGAAGATCTTTTTTGGGTAGAGATGATAAAATGTCTGAGAGATACTAATATGGGGATTGAGGATATAAAAAATATAGTTTCTCTCAGTGAAATGGGAGAGATTACAGAACTGGAGAGAAAAAATATATTTCTTAAACATAGGGAAAAAGTTCTGGATGAGATAAAACAGCTGGAAAAATATATTGAAAAAATAGACCTGAAAATAAAATGGTATGAAGATAAGGAGACAGATTGTAAAAAGTAAAAAAAGAGGAACTACGGGTCCTCTTTTTTTTTATTAATTGAATTCTTTTGTAATTTCCTTTATCCAGTCAAAAATTCTGTCAGGGGTCTCGTCGTCAGCATTGGATTCGTCCAGTGCAAGCCCTACGAACATCCCATCTATTTCCGCTTCAGACTCTTTATGTCTGTAACCTTCTGTGGAAGTCATACCAATTATAGTAGCTCCGCCATCTTTTACAATATCATAAAGAATTTTAAGTCCTCCCACAAAACTCTCTCCAAAAGCCAGCTGATTTCCAAGTCCTGCCAGGGCCACTTTTTTTCCAGTAAAATCAATTTTTTTTAGGGTATCCAGGTTATCTTCCCAGTCTTTTTGAAGTTCTCCAACCCCATAGGTAGGAGTTATAAGGATAAGATTTTCGAAGTTTACCATGGCCTCTATTCCATTCTCTACATTGAATACCTTATAATCTGCTTTTTTTAGGCAGAATTCTATCTCATCTACGATGGCAGATGTTTTACCGCCTGTAGTTCCGTAAAAAATTCCTATTGTTTTCATAAAATTCCCCCGTGCTTATAAATGAAATTAAATATAGATTTATTATACTAATTTTAATTTTAATTATCAATGTAAAAAAACTGTTATCAAAAAAATATTTTTGATTTTGTTTTTTTCCTGTGGTAAAATTAAGTGTTTAGTATAATTAAAGAAGGAAGGAGAGTTTTATGTTAGATAGAATTCAGGCACTAGGACAATATCTTGTGACTAAAAAAGGTAAAAATTTTGATTTCAAACAGATAAAAGCGGATAATTATTTCAAAGGGGTACTTTTTGCCATAGGGAGTGATAACTATTTAGTTTCGGACAGTGAATATGAAATAATTGAAACAGCTAACAGAATGTCTACAACTAGATTCTGTGATTATCCAGCAAAATTCGCTAAAAAATATACTCATATGAGATTTGTAAAAGCCAATCAGAAAAAATATGAAATTTTTCAGCTTAAAAACAAAAAATATTTTATAGTTATACTATAATCCTTGGGGGAGAAATGGAGTTTAATGCTTTATTACACTATGTATATGTGAGTTTTACAGTAATAGCCATTCTCGTTATGATAGCAGGTTTTTGTGATACCTGTTACAAAATAGTTTTTAAAAGAGATGAAATGAGAGTCAGTGAGGCAATCAGAAATGGGTTTGATAAATCAGTACTTTTTGGATTGCAAATTCTTATTGTAGCGGATATCGTAGAAACAATAATAGCACCAGATATCCAGTCGGTACTTAGAGTTTTTGCAGTAGTTGTTATCAGAACCATGATGAGTTTTTCGCT
This sequence comes from Fusobacteriaceae bacterium, assembly GCA_051646055.1. Taxonomy (GTDB): domain Bacteria; phylum Fusobacteriota; class Fusobacteriia; order Fusobacteriales; family Fusobacteriaceae; genus JAGNZR01. Next base: position 62,076 of record JBOFCM010000055.1, on the reverse strand, counting down.
TCAGTGGGAAATTAAAAATCATATATAAACTTAAAAGAGCTCAGAATAAGTTTTTTCGGAGCTCTTTTTTTTATTTTTTTTCTGAAAAAGAACAAGGGCTGAATTAAAATGAAAAACGGAAAATAATAAATAAAAAAATAGTACACTTTTTTTAAAAAGTGTGTTATAATAATTTGATATTATAAATTATCTAGTCAGCTATTTTTTCCTGTTTCAAATAGCCATCTAGATATATTACCTTTATAAAATATCCGTGGCGAATTTGAAAAAAATAGAAAATTTTGAGGAAAAAAGGAAGTGACTAATGGATAAGTTAGAAAAATTAGTAGAATTTAAAAATTTAGGGCTATCAGAGAAAACTCTTAAAGCTCTTGCAAAAAAAGGTTATGAGAAACCAAGTCCAATACAGGAATTAACAATCCCTGCACTATTATCAGGGGATAAAGATATAATCGGGCAAGCACAGACAGGAACAGGAAAAACTGCTGCTTTCTCTCTGCCAATACTTGAGCAGATAGAAGAAAACGCTAAGTCGATACAGGCGATAGTTTTAACACCAACAAGAGAACTTGCTGTACAGGTTTCTGAAGAGATGCACGCTCTTTCTTACGGAAGAAAAATAAGAATAGCTCCAGTTTATGGAGGACAATCTATGGATTTCCAAATCAGACAGCTTAAAAAAGGTGTAGATGTGGTAGTAGGAACTCCAGGAAGAGTTATGGATCTTATGAACAGAGGAATACTTAAGATAGATAATCTGAAGTTCTTTGTTCTAGATGAGGCAGATGAAATGCTTAATATGGGATTCGTAGAGGATATCGAAAAGATACTTTCTTCAACTAATGAAGATAAAAAAATGCTATTCTTCTCGGCTACAATGGCTCCAGAGATACTTAAAATAGCTAAAAACCACATGAAAGAGCATGAAGTTTTATCAGTTAAAGCTAGAGAACTTACGACTAATCTTACTGACCAAATTTATTTTGAAGTAAAAGATAGAGACAAGTTTGAAGCTCTTTGCAGAATCATAGATCTTGCACAAGATTTCTATGGAATCGTATTCTGTAGAACAAAAAATGATGTTAATGAGCTTGTAGGAAAGCTTAACGACAGAGGTTATGATGCAGATGGTCTTCATGGAGATATCAGCCAAAACCACAGAGAGGTTACTCTTAAGAGATTTAAGGCTAAGAAGCTTAATGTTCTTGTAGCTACTGACGTTGCAGCAAGAGGAATAGATGTAAATGATCTTTCGCATGTAATTAACTATGCTATACCTCAGGAAGCTGAGTCATATGTACATAGAATCGGAAGAACTGGAAGAGCTGGAAAGCAGGGAACTGCTATAACTTTCATAACTCCATCTGAGTATAGAAAACTTCTTTATATCCAAAAGGTTACTAAAACTGAGATAAGAAAAGAGAAAGTGCCAAGAATAAAGGATGTTATCGAAGCTAAAAAAGTTAGAATATTCTCGGATATTGAAACTGTAATCGAATCAGGAGCTTTCGAAAACTTTAATGCAATGGCTAATGAACTTCTGTTAAAATCAGATTCTCATACTATAATAGCTGCTCTTCTTAAAAATGCTTATGATCATGAACTTGATGAGAGTAACTACTCTCAAATAGAGGTTTCTAGTGATAGAGGTAGAAATGACAGAAGAGATAGACCAGAGAGATCATCATCTGATAGATATGAGAGAACTGACAGAAGAGACAGAAACAGAGGAAGAGATAATGACGAGTCTTCTGATGATGGATCACTAGAAAATACTGGGAAAGTTAGACTTTTTGTTGCTCTTGGAAAGAAAGATGGAATCACTCTAAAGAAACTTCTTAATACAATCAGTACAAAAGCTAATGTAAATGAAAATAAAATAAGAAACGTTGAGCTTTATGAGAACTTCTCATTTGTTTCAGTTCCATTTAAAGAGGCTGAGCAGATAATTGAGAGCTTCGAAATAGAGAGAGCTGGAAAGAAACCTCTAGTAGAAAAAGCTAAAGTAAGAAAATAAAATCTGACCTCCCATTTTGGGAGGTTTTTTTTTGAAAATTATGGTAAAATATAGAAAGAAAAAATATAAAAATTTTAAATTAGGAGATAAGGTATGAAAAAAGTTTTCTTAACCATAATAATATTTTTGACTGTCCTTGCATCGGGAGTAGCTATAGGAGGTTATAGCTATTATAATAATTTTATAAATCGTAAAGAAAAATATAATAAAATCTTGGAAATTTCTGGAGATAAACCTCTCAGAACCTCTTTAAGTCCTCTGAAATTTTCTGAAAAACTTCCATTCCGTTATTATTTGAAATATGAAAAAAACGGAGGAAGAGCTATAAAGGCGGGATATTATGAGATTAGGGGGGAATATTCCGTAAAGGAAATAGTGGAACTCCTAGAATCTGGAAAATCAAAAGTTTTTAGATTGACGATACCTGAAGGATATAGTTTGAAAAATATATTGAATCTTTTATCCAAAGGAGATAAAAGAGCTGAGGAGGAGTTTGTTCAAGAGTTAAAAAAAATAGAATTTCCATACCCTACTCCGAATGGAAATTTTGAAGGATATTTTTATCCGGAAACATATTTTATCCCTGAGAATTATAGTAAAGCCCAAACTTTGAATGTTGTTTTAAGAGAATTTTTAAAAAGATTTCCTCCAGAAAAATATCCTGACAAGAATGATTTCTATCAAAAACTGATAATGGCCTCTATAATAGAGAGGGAAGCTATACTTCAAGAGGAGAAACCTATAATAGCTTCGGTGTTTTATAATCGACTGATGAAAGGGATGACTCTTTCATCGGATGCCACTGTGAATTATCTATATGATTATGGAAAAAAAAGAATGTATTATAAAGATTTGGAGATAGATTCTCCGTATAACACTTATAAGTATAAAGGGCTTCCACCAGCTCCAATAGCCAGTCCTGATAAGAATTCTATAGAAGCAGCCTTCAATCCTGCCAATACAGAATATCTTTTCTTTGTAGCCAGAGGAGATAAGAGTCATTTTTTTAGCAGAACCTATAAAGAGCATCTCGAATTTCAAAGAAATAATAAAAAATAAAGAGTAATTATGGAGAAAAACATGAAAAAATATCTGTTAGTGGCTCTGAACAGCCAATATATACACACCAATCTTGCTGTGAGATATATAAAAAAATACGTTGAAGAACATAATGATGACCCTCAGAAAACTGTAGAAGTTTATGAGAGCAATATAAATAATCAGCTTATAAATATAGTGAGGGATATATATGAGAAATCTCCAGATGTGGTGATTTTCTCAACTTATATTTGGAACAGGGAGTATGTATTTAAAATTATAGGTGAGATGAAAAAAATAGTTCCTGGATGCAAGATAGGATTAGGAGGACCTGAAGTTTCTTATGATTCTGAAAAAGTTTTATCTGAAAACCCAGAAATAGACTTTGTAGTGAAGGGTGAAGGAGAACGTGGAGTATTAAAAATGTTCTCCCAAAGTTTTGAAAATATCGGAGGAATTTATAATTATCCTATGGCACATGATTTGGATGAGATTCCATTTCCCTACACTTTAGAAGAGATAATGGAGGAAAAAAAAATACTTTATTATGAAAGTTCCAGAGGTTGCCCTTTCAGTTGTTCGTACTGTCTCTCTTCTGCAGATCGTGGAATAAAATATTTTTCACTAGAAAGAGTAAAAAGAGATTTGGGAATATTTCTTCAATCTAATATAAAATTGATAAAATTTGTGGATAGAACCTTTAATATTAACCGTGGAAGATATATGGAAATCTGGGATTATCTCATAAAAAACTATAGAAAGGGGATAACTTTCCATTTTGAAGTAAATGCCAATATTTTCGATAAGGAAACATTGGAACTTTTAAGTAGGGTTCCAGAAGGATATTTTCAGTTTGAGATAGGTGTGCAGAGTGTAAACTGGGAAACTATGGAGAGCATAAATCGTAGAAATCTATTAGATAGACTGAGTGAAAATATAAGAAAGATACCTAAAACTATCCATCTCCATTTAGATCTGATAGCTGGACTACCATATGAAACCTATAATCTTTTTCAAAATTCATTTAATTATGTATATGATTTAAAACCTGAGATGATACAGATGGGATTCCTAAAAATACTCAAAGGTACTAGAATGGAGAAGGAGGTAGAGCAGTATGGATACTCCTACACTGATTTTGCCCCTTTTGAGGTTATCTCTAATAGATTTATAACTTTTGGAGAACTGGTAAAATTGAAGGAGATAGAGAGAGTTTTGGATTTTTATTATAATTCAGAAAAATTCCAAAAATCTTTGGACTATATAATTGGTAATTTTTATAATTCACCGTTTCTTTTTTTTCAGGATATAGCAGAGTATTTTAAAGAGAAGGGATATATGGATATCGGTCATAAAGAGCAATCTCTCTATAACTATCTTCTAAATTTTTACGAAAATAAAAAATTTGAAAATAGAGGCATATTTATAGAATATCTTAAATTTGATATGTTGAAAAATGGAAAGGTATCAAGCACACCACAGTGGTTACAAAGAAAGAGAGATGAGGAGAGATACAATACTCTCATAAAATCTAAAAACTATGTCTCTGTAAGAGAAGGGCATAAGTTTAGTGACCTAGAAAGTTTTTCTTATAATATTTTGGATGGAACAGTTGGAGAGATAGATATATTTTTTGACTATAAAAATAGAAGTGTAGAGAGGGTGTAAATTCTGATGAATATATTGAGTGGAATTTTTCATAGATTGAAAAAAGAGATAGATTTTTCAGAAGAAAAAAAGTGGGTTTTGGGTTTTTCAGGAGGGCCAGATTCAGTATTTCTTTTGGAAGCTCTTATGGAATTCAGGAAAAAAGAAAATCTGAATTTGGAAATTGTTCTTGTGCATATAAATCATCTTTTGAGAGGCGAAAATTCAGATGGTGATGAAATTTTTGCAAGAAAAACTGCTGAAAAATATAATTTGAAAATATATATAAAGAGGGCAGAAGTAGAAAAAATATCTCAAGAGAAAAAAATCGGACTGGAAGAAGCTGGACGGGAGATAAGGCATAATTTTTTTGGAGAAATAAAAGAAATCGAAAAATGTAGCAGAATACTTGTTGCTCACAACAAAGATGATCAAATTGAAACTTTTCTTTTCAGACTTATGAGAGGGACAAGTGTAGAGGGTTTAGAAGGAATAGCTTTTAGTAAAGATGCATATCTGAGACCTATAAACCATATCTATAAAAATGAGATAATGGAGTATCTCAATAAAAATAAAATAGAATATAGAACAGATGAGAGCAATATGGAGAGTGATTTTACCCGTAATAGTATAAGGTTAGAACTAATACCTTTTATAGAAAAAAAATATAATCCCAAATTCAAAGATAAAATCTATAATCTTATAGGAGAGATAGGGGAGATAAACAGAGAGCTTAAAATTAATTTCAGAGATTATCTTTCCAATGAAAGAGAGGGGATTGAACTGGAAAAACTTGAAAACCTTTCTGATTATAAAGTTAAAAAGATAATGAATGGATATATGAATAGTTTGGGATTATCTTCTGACAGATATAAATTGGAAAAAATAGTGGAGCTTTTGAATCAGGGCGGTACCAAGAAAATATCTCTTTCCAAAAATATTTTTTTAGTCAAAGATTATAAGCATATATACGTGGAAAAAAAAGAGGAGAAGTTTGAAATTTGTGAAATGAAATTAACTATTCCAGGAAAGTTGATTTTTGGCAATTATGAAGTTGAAGCAAAAATATGTACAGCTCAAGAAAAAAAAGACAAAAACAGTGATACTCTTTTGACAAACTTTAAAAAAGATGATACTTTAATTGTAAGACAAAGAAAAGCTGGAGATAGAATCATACCTAAGGGCATGAAGAATCAGAAGAAAATTAAGGATATTTTAATAGATGAGAAAATACCTAAAGATATGAGAGACTTGATTCCTATAGTATCCTTTAAAGAGGAAATTTTTTGGATAGCCGGTATAAAATTTAGTGAAAAATATTTGAAAAAGATAGATGATACCCAGTGGACTGAACTAGTTGTAAGGAGGATAAAGAAGTGAGTGAAAAGAAGAAGGATGAGAAAGAGTTGAATGAAGAGCAAAAGAACCCACAGCCAAAAAAGGATGAAAAAGAGGGTTTTCCTTTTCAAAATGAGTTGAAAAATAAAAGAGATGAATTTAAAGAAAAATTGAAAAATGAGATGGATGGAAAAGGTCCGGAAGAGGATAGGGGAAAATTTAATATAAAAGGGTTAATAATGTTACTTTTTATAGTCACAATTTTTATGAGCCTACCATCTCTTATGCAGGATAAAAAAGGAATCACTATAGAGACTGTGAGTTATACTGAGTTTTCAAATCTTCTGAAAGATAAAAAAATAATTCAGGTAGAAGAGAAAGAAGGCTATATTTATGGAAATAAGGGAGAGCTCCCTGCTGACGGGCAATATAAAGCTAGAATGATAACGGACAGACTGGGAGGAGATCCTAAACTGGTAGAGCTTATAGAGGGAGAAGGAGCTAAAATTAAATCGGTTCCCCCTGAAGAATTACCATTTCTTCTTAATCTCCTAGTGTCATGGTTCCCAATGCTTCTTCTTATTGGAGTATGGGTGTTTATGCTCTCTAAAATGAATAAAGGTGGAGCTGGAGGAGGACCTCAGATCTTTAACATAGGAAAATCTAAGGTTAAAGAGGGAGGAGCCGAGCACACAAAAGTTACTTTTGATGATGTAGCAGGGATAGATGAGGCAAAAGTGGAACTGGAAGAAGTAGTTAATTTTCTTAAAGAGCCTGAAAAATATAAAAATATAGGTGCGAAAATTCCTAAGGGAGTTCTTCTTCTTGGAAATCCAGGAACAGGAAAAACTTTGCTGGCCAAGGCTGTTGCAGGAGAAGCTGGAGTTCCTTTCCTAAGTATGTCAGGATCTGAATTTGTTGAGATGTTTGTGGGAGTCGGAGCATCAAGAGTCAGAGATCTTTTTAATAAAGCAAGAAAAGCTGCTCCATGTATTGTTTTTATAGATGAAATCGATGCAGTGGGAAGAAAAAGAGGGAGCGGTCAAGGTGGAGGAAATGATGAGAGAGAACAGACTCTCAATCAGCTACTTGTAGAAATGGATGGATTTGGAAACGAAGAAACGATAATTGTTCTTGCAGCTACAAACAGACCTGAGGTTTTAGATAGAGCCCTTATGAGACCTGGAAGATTCGATAGACAGGTAGTAGTTGACTCTCCAGATATCAAGGGAAGAGAAGAGATATTGAAAGTACACTGTAGAGATAAAAAAATAGATCCATCTGTGGATCTAGGAGTAGTAGCGAGAAAGACTCCGGGATTTGTGGGAGCAGATTTAGCTAATCTTCTTAATGAAGCAGCAATTCTTGCTGCTAGAGAAGGAAGAGAAGTTATAATTATGGCGGATTTAGAAGAAGCATCGGAAAAAGTTGCCATAGGACCTGAAAGAAAATCTAGGGTTACAGTTCAGAAAGAAAGACATATAGTGGCTTATCATGAAGTAGGTCATGCTATGACTCAGCTTATGCTACCTCATACAGAACCTGTACATAAGGTCACTATTATTCCTAGAGGTTCAGCAGCTTTAGGTTATACTATGAGTCTTCCAACAGAAGATAGATATCTGAAATCAAAAAATGAATATCTTTCAGAAATAAGAGTTCTACTGGGAGGTCGTGCAGCTGAACAGGTAGTGTTCAATGATATAACTACTGGAGCTAGTAACGATATCCAGAGAGCTACCGCTATTGCCCATGCTATGGTAACGAAATTTGGAATGAGTGAAAAATTCGGGCCGATACTTTTAGATAGCACTGCTGAAGGAGATATGTTTGCTCAGAAGCATTATAGTGATGTAACTGGTAAAGAGATAGATGATGAAATCAGAAAAATTATAAATGATGCTTACAATGATATGATAAAACTTTTAACTGATAACTACGAAATGTTGGATCATATATCTAAAACTCTTCTTATCCGTGAAACTATAACTGGGGATGAATTGAAACTTCTTTTAGAAGGAAAATCTTTAGATAACAACGAAGGTGTTATAGAGGATCCGGAAATAGCGGAGAAAGAACCGGAAGAAATTTTGGATATTCCTGATGAAAAACCAAAAGATATAGCACCGGAACAATAAAAGATAAAAATCATTACAATGAAAAAATAGTTTACAAAAAGAGTCAATCGTGGTATAATTATTTAGAATTTAAGCTAGGATTTAGGGTTAGTCTCCTATCTACTTGGCTTAGATAATAATGAATTAGGAGGAACACGACTATGATGAAATCAAAAGCAGAAATAATCAGAGAGTTTGGAAAAACTGAAGCGGATACAGGATGTACAGAGGTACAGGTTGCTCTATTAACAGAGAAAATCAACCACTTAACTGGACACCTTAAAACTCATAAGAAGGATCACCACTCAAGATTAGGACTTCTTAAAATGGTAGGACAAAGAAAGAGATTACTTAACTATCTAACTAAGAAAGATCTTGATGGATACAGAGCTCTTATTGCTAAGTTAGGACTTAGAAAATAATAAAACTGAGAGATGGATTAATTTCCATCTCTTTTTTTATTTAAAAAAAACTTGTAAAAAAAGTTTAAATTGTATATAATCTGATTAACTTGCAAACAAGTTGAATAAAATTAAGCCATCGCTTAGGCGGTAAAGGAGATTATAATGGCAAAAGTAATTTTAAAGAAAGTGGAAAAACAATATCCTAATGGATTTAAGGCGGTTCATGGAGTCGACTTAGAGATTCAAGATGGAGAGTTTATGGTATTTGTAGGTCCTTCAGGGTGTGCAAAATCAACTACACTTAGGATGGTAGCTGGTCTTGAAGAGATTACAGGAGGAGAAATCTGGATTGGGGATAAAATGGTGAACAATCTTCCTCCAAAGGATAGAGGAATAGCAATGGTTTTCCAAAACTATGCATTATACCCACATATGACAGTTTACGAGAATATGGCCTTCGGTTTAAAAATGGCCAAAGTTGATAAAAGTGAAATAGATGCAAGAGTTCGTGATGCAGCAGAAAAGCTTGAAATAACAGAACTTTTGGACAGAAAACCAAAAGAGATGTCTGGAGGACAGAGACAGAGGGTAGCTGTAGGAAGAGCGATAGTTAGAAAACCTGAAGTATTCCTATTTGATGAGCCTTTATCAAATCTAGATGCAAAACTGAGAGTTTCGATGCGTGTTAGAATTACTCAGCTACATAAAGAATTAAAAAAAGAAGGTCAGACTGCTACGATGATATATGTAACCCATGATCAGGTTGAGGCTATGACAATGGGAGATAGAATCTGCGTACTTAATTATGGAAAAATCATGCAGGTTGACACACCACTGAATCTGTATAATAAACCGGCTAATAAGTTTGTAGCTGGGTTTATAGGATCTCCGGCTATGAATATAGTTGAAGCAACTTTAGAAAAAGATGAGAAAGCAACGTATGCAGTTTTGAATAGCGAGAACAAAGTTATTCTTCCTGCTGAAAAAGCTGAAAAAGTTCAGGGGTATATAGGTAAAAAAGTGTGGTTTGGAATCAGACCTGAAAATATTGGAAATCATAATACAAACCCTGAAACAGGTCTAAACTTTGTAACTGGAAAAGTAAATATTGTTGAACAGATGGGGAACGAAGAGTTCATTTACTTTAGCCTTGGAAACATCCAATATAGTTCAAGAATTCCGGTAGAAAAAGCTGAGAAAATAGAATATGGAGATATATGTCAATTCCACATTGATGTAGAGAAGTGTCATCTATTTGATTATGAAACTGAGAACAACATAACACTTTAATTAAAATAGAACGAGGAGGCAGGACCGAAAGGTAAAATAAAATTTACCGAAAGGGCTAGCCTTCTTTTTCTTTTTGGTATACCGAAAAATTTTTAAAAACCTTTCTTTTAAAATTGTGATGGAGATTATATAAACCTTTAATTTTACAATCGGAGCAATCAGTGTTACTCTAAGGTTATTGAAAGGGTATTTTTAACATTTAATTTGTTTGATAAAAAAACGGAAAATTTCTAAAAATCAAAAAAAATTTTTTAAAAAATAATTAATTTTGATAATGAGTTGACAACTTAGAATATATGATGTATTATTATTGACATAAAGTGCTAAAAAAAACCAAAAAATAAAAATTAAATAAGTTAGGAGGAGAAAAATGCACAAGTACATATTTAGGAGATTATTAATGCTTATTCCTGTTCTCTTAGGAGTATCGTTTCTGGTCTTCACAATCCTTTCATTGACACCAGGGGATCCAGCACAGCTAATCCTAGGAGAAAGTGCTCCAAAAGAAGCGATTATGAAGTTAAGGGATGAGATGGGGTTAAATGACCCATTTATTGTCCAGTATTTTAACTTCATAAGAAAGGCGGTTGTTGGAAACTTCGGAACAAGTTATACGACAGGAAGAGAAGTTTTTAGAGAAATTTTCCAAAGATTCCCAAATACCCTGCTTCTTGCTACACTAGGAGTTGTCATTTCAGTATCTATAGGAATTCCAGTAGGAATAATTTCAGCTACGAAACAATACACATTTATAGACAGTTTCAGTATGGTTGCAGCACTGTTAGGAGTTTCAATGCCAAATTTTTGGCTAGGACTAATGTTAATCTTAACATTCTCTGTAAAATTCAGACTGCTTCCTTCAGGAGGATTTGAGAGTTTGAAAAGTGTGATACTTCCAGCTCTTACTCTAGGGGTTGGAGCTGCAGCGATAGTTACACGTATGACTCGTTCATCTATGCTTGAAGTTATAAGACAAGATTATATAAGGACAGCCAGAGCAAAGGGAGTTCTGGAAAAAGTTGTAATTCGGAAACATGCTCTTAAGAATGCCCTTATTCCAGTAGTAACAGTAGTTGGGTTGCAATTTGGAGGACTTCTTGGGGGAGCAGTACTGACTGAATCAGTTTACTCTTGGCCGGGTGTAGGAAGAATGATGGTTGATGCTATAAGACAAAAGGATACTCCGACGGTATTGGCTACAGTTGTATTCCTGGCAACAACATTCTCATTTGTGAATCTGCTTGTGGATATTTTATATGCATATATTGATCCGAGAATTAAATCACAGTATAAATAGGGGGAGATAAAATGTCAGCTAATAACAATATTAAAGTTGAAGCTGCTGCCAACAGTAAAAAAAGAAGTCAATGGGCAGAAGTTTGGAGAAGGCTTAAGAAAAATAAAATGGCTCTTTTAGGATTAGGGTTACTGGTTACTTTTATATTAGTGGCACTGTTTGCAGATGTTATCGCAAATTACGACAATGTAGTAATAAAACAAAATCTTAGAATGAGACTACAACCTCCGTCGGCAGAACACTGGCTGGGAACAGATGAGTTCGGTAGAGATATATTTGCAAGACTTATTCACGGAGCTAGGGTATCCCTTAAAGTTGGAGTTCTTGCTGTGGGAATGTCAATCATAGTAGGAGGAACTTTAGGAGCTCTTGCAGGATTCTACGGTGGAAAATTAGATAATGTAATAATGAGAATAATGGATATATTCCTTGCAGTTCCGAGCATACTTCTTGCGATAGCTATAGTTTCAGCTCTTGGACCAAATTTAATGAACTTGATGATTTCAATTTCAATATCCTCAGTTCCAAGTTATGCTAGAATAGTAAGAGCATCGGTACTCTCTATAAGAGATCAGGAGTTTGTTGAAGCTGCTAAGGCTATAGGTGCTTCAGAAATGAGAATAATATTTAGACACATAATTCCAAACTCTCTTGCCCCGGTAATAGTTCAAGGGACACTTGGAGTTGCAGGAGCAATTCTTTCTACGGCAGGACTAAGTTTTATCGGACTGGGAATACAACCTCCAGCTCCTGAATGGGGATCGATGCTTTCTGGTGGAAGACAATACCTGAGATATGCTTGGTGGGTAACTACGTTCCCAGGTGTAGCAATAATGATAACAATTCTTTCACTTAACCTTCTTGGAGATGGGCTTAGAGATGCACTGGATCCAAGATTGAAGCACTAATTATAGGAGGACAATGGAGCTATGAATAAGAAATTATTAGAAATAAAAAACCTTACGATAAAATATATAACTGAAGATGAAGTTGTAGATGCGGTTAATGAGATTAACATCACTTTAAATGAGGGAGAAACTCTTGGGCTGGTTGGAGAAACAGGAGCTGGAAAGACAACGACAGCACTGGGAATAATGAGACTTATTCCGAATCCTCCAGGAAAAATAATGGGAGGAGAGATAAACTTCGAAGATAAAAATATTCTTGAAATGTCAGAAGATGAGATGAGAAAGATTAGAGGAAGTAAAATTTCAATGATTTTCCAGGATCCTATGACATCTTTAAATCCTGTTATGACTGTAGGAGAACAGATTGCAGAGGTTGTAGAAATTCATGAAAAATTAGGTAAAGAGGGATCGATGAAAAAAGCTGGGGAAATGCTTGAGCTAGTTGGAATTCCAGCGGCCAGAGTAAATGATTTCCCACATCAGTTTTCTGGAGGAATGAAACAGAGAGTTGTAATAGCAATATCTCTAGCTTGTAATCCAAAACTCCTGATAGCAGATGAGCCGACAACAGCACTGGATGTTACTATCCAGGCTCAGGTTCTAGATCTTATGAACGATCTTAAAGAAAAATTTAAGACAGCGATGATGCTGATTACCCACGATCTTGGGGTAGTTGCTCAGGTTTGTGATAAAGTAGCGATTATGTATGCTGGGGAGATTATAGAGACAGGAACTCTAATAGATATGTTTGAAACACCGAAACATCCATATACTCATGGGCTATTCGGATCTATTCCTAATCTAGATGAGGAATGTGATAGATTAAAACCTATAATGGGTCTTATGCCAGATCCTACAAATCTTCCATCGGGATGTAAATTTCATCCTAGATGTCCAAATGCAGTAGAGATGTGTTCAACTAAAATCCCAACAGCAACTGATGTTGGAAATGGACATATAGTAAAATGTCTAGCATATCAAGGACTGGCAGATGGACCAGTAGTTAAATAGCAATAGGAGGGGAACAATGTCAGATGTAATTTTAGAGGTAAAAAACCTCAAGAAATATTTTAATACGCCGAAAGGGTCTCTGCATGCAGTGGACGGAGTTAACTTCGCTATTGAGAGAGGGAAGACTCTTGGAGTAGTTGGAGAATCAGGATGTGGAAAATCTACCACAGGAAGAGTAATACTGAGACTTCTTGAAGCAACAGATGGTGAGATATTCTTTGAAGGAAAAAATATCAGAGAATATTCTAAGAGTGAAATGATAAATTTAAGAGAAGAGATGCAAATAATATTTCAAGATCCATTCGCATCCCTAAACCCAAGAATGACTGTAAGTGAGATTATAGCTGAGCCACTTATCATTCATAAAAAAACAAAAAATAAAGAGGAACTTGAAGCCAGAGTAAGAGAGCTTATGAAAACAGTTGGTCTTACAGACAGACTTATGAACACATATCCTCACGAACTAGATGGAGGTAGAAGGCAGAGAATAGGTATAGCAAGAGCACTTGCACTAAACCCTAAATTCATAGTTTGTGACGAGCCAGTATCTGCACTGGATGTTTCTATCCAAGCACAGGTTTTAAACTTGATGCAAGATCTTCAAAAAGAACTTGGACTAACATATCTGTTTATTACCCATGATCTTTCTGTTGTAAAACATTTCTCGGATGATATAGCAGTTATGTATCTTGGACAGCTGGTTGAGAAAGCTCCTTCAGATAAATTATTTAAAAATCCTACTCATCCTTATACACAAGCTCTGCTATCGGCAATACCTGTGCCGAGCTTAAAACATAAGATGAATAGAGTAATGCTTCAGGGAGAAATCTCATCTCCTATAAATCCAGATCCTGGATGCAGATTTGCAAAGAGATGTCCATATGCAGAAGATAAATGCCATGAACCACAAAAATTAGAGGTTCAGAACGGAGACCACTTTTACTCGTGTTGGAAGGCACTTGAACTTAATAGATAATAGTTTAAAAGAGAGTTTGACTCTCTTTTTTTCATTTTTAATAAAGGAATAAAGATGAATTTAAAGAAAATATAGAACAGAGTAAAAATATGGAGGAGAGAAAAATGGGAGAACAGAGTAGAGAAATTTTTCACGAAAGAAGGTATTATACTACATTAAAAATAATTTTTCTTAAAGCCGTACATGATATTTTTCCAGAGGCCTGTGTAGATATAAATCATACTTTCTGTAAGGGATTGTATGGAGAGATGGAGAAAGCTGAAGAACTTTCAGAAAAAGATATATATCTTATAAAGAAAAGAATGGATGAGATTATAGAGAGGGGTTATACTATAAATCTTATAACTTCAAATGTAGAGAACTTGAGAAGAAAAGCTAAAAATATTACTAGAGAGGATATAGTAAGAACCATCCAAAGTACAGGATGGATACCTATAAATGAGTATGAGTTGGAAGGATACCACGACTATTTTTACGAAATACTTTATGCAGACACCTCATATATATACCTTTATGATTTGGTATACTATCGAGGAGGTTTTATTCTAAGATATCCCACGGAAGAGAAGCCAAATGAAATACCAGAATTTGTCGATTCTCCTAAATTATGGAATATCTTAAAAAATGTAGGAGAGTGGGAGAAAATTATGGATGTTTCCTACATAGGAAGTCTCAATGAAAAAGTCCTTGGAGGAGAGATTCGTGAACTCATAAGAATAAATGAGACTCTCCATGAGGTCAGATTAGGAGAGATAGCGAGCAGTATTTTGGCAAATAATGATATAAAACTTGTAACTGTAGCAGGGCCCACATCTTCAGGGAAAACCACTTTCAGTAAAAGGCTCACTCTACATCTGAAGAGCAGGGGAATATTTCCAGTGATGATATCTCTAGATGACTATTATATAGATAGATGTAGAGTCCCCCTAAACTGTCTAGGTGAGAAAGATTACGAAGAGATAGAAGCATTAGATTTGGAACTTCTCAACGAAAATTTGAAGGATCTTATAGTTGGGAAAGAAGCTTTGGTACCTGAGTATGATTTTTATACAGGAGAGAGAAGAAAAGAGAGGAAAGCGGTGAGAGTACCGCAGAATGGTATAATAATAATTGAGGGAATACATGGGCTGAATGAACGTCTTACAGAGAATATTGAGAGAAAAAACAAATTTAAAATTTATGTGAGTTGTCTGACACAGTTAAACATAGATAAGCACAATAGAATACCTACAAATGAAGTCCGAAAGATAAGGCGAATAGTAAGAGACAGCCTATCGCGAGGAACGAATGCAGAAAAGACACTATCTATGTGGAGTTCTGTAAGAGCTGGAGAGGAAAAAAACATATTTCAATATCAGGAGGAGGCAGATGTAATGTTTGATTCAAACCTGGTATATGAGCTGGGAGTTTTAAAGCATTACGCCATGAATGAACTTATAAAAATTGGTATAGAGAGCAAGTATTATGATGAGGCTACAAGGCTTATGAGATTTTTATACTGTTTTGCAGATGTAGATTCCAAATATGTTCCAGATGTTTCCATACTTAAAGAATTTATAGGTGGTAGTTATTTTTATGACTATTAAAAAATCTTATTAAAATTAAGGGACATTTAACAATTTATTAATAAATACTGTACGTAATTTAAAAAATATGATATAATAATTTTTGTGAGAAAATTAAAAAAAATAAAATTAGAGGAGGAAAAATGAAACCGTTAAATTTAACAGAAGCAACTGAGTTTACAATTGGAGTTGGAATCCAAAAAGCCGGTTATCCTGCTTTCAAAACATTTCTTTTAGGTCTTATGGGAGGACTATTTGTATCTTTTGGGTGTTTAGGAAGTATTATGGCTATAACAGCTTTAGGACCAATGGGTAAATTCGTTGGAGCGGTAATGTTCCCAGTGGGAATCATGTTTGTAATTTTAGTTGGAGGAGCACTATTTACAGGAAACTGTCTTGTGGGAATGGCTTATCTCAATAAGCAGATAACTTTAAAAGCCTTTATGAAGGACCTTGCATTTGTATGGTTAGGAAACCTTGTGGGATCTGTATTTGCAGCTTTCTTAATGGCTAATGCAAAAGTTTTTGATGCTAATTCAATAGCTACAGTAGTGGCACTGGCACAGAAAAAAGTATCATTCCCTTTCTATGCAGCAGTAGCTAGTGGATTCCTGTGTAATGTACTGGTTGCAGCAGCAGTTTGGAAGTCATATACTGCTAAAGATGCAACTGGAAAAATACTTTCATGCTTCTTCCCTGTTATGATATTTGCATACTTAGGATTTGAGCACGTGGTTGCTAATATGACTTACCTATCACTTGCTAAATTCTTGGCTCCAGAGTCGTATAACATAATGGATGCTATTGTGAAAAACTTTATACCAGTAACTATTGGAAATTTCCTTTCAGGTGGACTTTTCCTACCTATGATTTATGGTGGAATATATCATATAACTAAAAATAAACATTAATATACAGAGGAGGAGGAGATTATCTCCTCCTCTTGACTTATACGAGCAAAAAAAGTAGAATAGAAATTATTATAGAGATAGGGGGAAAAATGAAAAAAATATTTGTAGGATTATTGTTGCTTTCTTTTGTAGTATTTGGAGAAAATATTGATAAGGTAGGTCTTGTTATGTCTGCTGGCGGGCTGGGAAGTGGATTTAATAAGATGGCTTATAAGGCATTGGTAAAACTTAAAAATGATGGAAAAATAAAAGATTTTAAGTATGTAGAACCCAATAATTCTGCAGAGAATAGTCAATTTCTAAAAGATTTTTCAGGTGGGGATTTTGATTTGATAATAGGGATGGGGACCGAGGTAGCTGAAGATGTACAGGCAGTTCAGAAAATTTTTCCTGAGCAGAAATATGCGGTAGTTGGAGCTATAAATGAGATTCCAAACACAGTTACTGTAGATTTTGCAGAGCATGAAGTATCATTTCTTGCAGGATCTCTTGCAGCATTTATGAGTAAAGAAAAAAAAGTTGGAACTATTCCAGCTTTGGATACAAAATCCTTTAACAGATTTGTAAATGGATTCAGGCAGGGGGCTAAATATGTGAATCCAGAAATACAAGTCATAAATACATATATGCCGACTTCTAGTTCGAATCCGTTCAATGATCCGGTTACAGCGAAAAATATAGCTCTTATAATGAATGGAAGGGGAGCAGACGTAATACTTCATATTGCTGAAAACAGTGGAGCTGGAATTTTTGAAACTGCTAAACAGAAAAATTTTTTTGCAATAGGTTGTGATGAGAATGAAGATGGAAAAGCTCCAGGAACGATATTAACCTCTGTAAGAGTGAGGATAGATAATGCTATATACAACATTGTAGATAATATTGAAAAATCTGGTTTTCAACCTGGATATAGGATATTGGGACTTAAAGAGGAAGCAGTATCTCTCACAGATTTCAGTTATACTAGGGATATAATTGGAGCAGAAAACTTGAAAAAGCTCGAAGATATACAGAACAAAATTATTCTGGGTGAGATAAAAGTATCAGAATAATTTATACTGAGTTAATTTACAGAAATTTTACAAATAGTTTATTCGGATTTTACATCAGCAGCATATACTCCTAGTATGAATAAAAAAACTAGGAGTGACTATATGAAAATATCAAAATTATTAATTACGATGGGATTATTGGGGATTTTTGCCGGCTGCGGAGCTTCGAAAACAGAAAAAAGTAGAGAGCTGACAGTATATACAGCTCTGGAAAACGAGCAGATACCCGAATATTTAGAATCGTTTAAAAGACAGTATCCGGATATCGAGCTTAATATAGTGAGAGAATCTACAGGGGTTATAGTTTCGAGGATTCTTGCAGAGAAGGAGAATCCCCAGGCGGATGTGGTGTGGGGAACAGCTGCAACGGGTCTTTTGGCATTGAATGAAGCTAATCTCTTGAAGGCATACTCACCTAAAAATATCGAGACAGTAGATTTAAAGTTTAGAGATAACAGTGAGAAAGATCCAAAGTGGGTAGGTAATAATGCTTGGATGACAGCTATCACTGTGAATACTCTTGAAATGAAAAAGCTTGGATTGGAGGAACCGAAAAATCTTGAAGATTTAATAAAACCCGAATATAAGGGATTGATTTCTATGCCTAATCCCGCTTCTTCTGGTACTGGATTTCTTACAGTTTCCTCATTGCTTCAGATAATGGAAGAGAAAGAGGCATGGAACTATATGGAAAAGCTTCATGAAAATATAGGTATGTATACTCATTCTGGATCGAAACCTTCAAAAACTGCGGCTTCAGGAGAATTTCCTATAGGGATAAGCTACGGTTATCCTGGTGTTAAACTTAAAAATGATGGAGCTCCTGTAAATGTATATTTTCCTAAAGAAGGTTCTGGATGGGATTCAGAAGCTAATTCTCTTATAAATAAAAAAGATATTAAAGATGAAGCTAAAATATTTTTGGATTGGGCAATCTCAGATGAAGCTATGAAACTATATTCTAAATCCTATGCTGTAGTTTCAAGAGATATGGGAATAGCTCCTCCGAAGGGATTCCCTCTAAATCCAAATAATCAGTTGATAAAAAATGATTTTGCATGGGCGGCACAAAATAAAGGAACTATCTTAAAAAAATGGGAAGATAAATTTGCAGGAAAGACAGAGAATAAATAAATTAGAGAGCGAAAGCTCTCTTTTTTTTTACTCTGTAAAAACTTCACATGAATTTTACGAAAAATATACTAAATTTTTACCTATAGTTAATAATAGGTTAACAGAAATATTATAAAATCTTTACATAGGAAAAAATAAAAGAAAATATGAGGTAAAAATGGAATATTTAAAAATAAAAAATATAAGTAAAAATTTCGGGAAATTTCAGGCTCTTAAAAATGTAGAATTCACTATTAAAAAAGGAGAGTTTATCTGTTTTTTAGGTCCTTCTGGTTGTGGTAAAACAACACTTTTAAGAATATTGGCAGGTCTTGAAAAATCTGATAGGGGAGAGATCTATTTGGGAGATGAGAATATAACTGATAAACATCCTTCTAAAAGAAATATGGCGATTGTTTTTCAATCCTACGCACTTTTTCCTAATATGACTGTAGCAGAAAATATAGCCTACGGATTAATAAATAAAAAAATACCCAAAAATATAGTAAAAGAAAAGGTCAGAGAGTCCATTGAACTGGTTGGATTGAGTGGAAAAGAGGAGAGATATCCTAACGAACTTTCAGGAGGTCAGCAGCAGAGAGTAGCTCTAGCTAGGGGAATAGCCTATTCTCCAGATATACTTCTTTTGGACGAACCTCTTTCGGCTTTAGATGCCAAGGTAAGAGAAAAACTTAGAAATGATATAAAAGAGTTACAGAAGAGATTGGGAATAACCACTATTATGGTAACTCATGATCAAGAAGAGGCTCTATCCATGGCAGATAGAATAGTTGTTATGAATGGAGGAGAGGTAGTACAGCTGGGAACTCCTCAGGAAATTTATGAGAATCCTAAAAATAGATTTGTAAGTGATTTTATTGGAAAAATGAATTTTTTTCTAATTGGAGACAAGATGATAAGTGTCAGACCTGAGGATATAGTCCTTTCAGAAGATGCTTCGGAAGAAAATTTTAGTGGAATAATCAAATCTTGGGAATACATGGGGTCTTATTACAGAGTTACTGTGAAAAAAAGAGAGTATCTCATAGAAGTAGACATCTCTATAAATGAAATAGAAAAAATAAAACTGGAAAAAAACAATCATATATTTTTAAAACTTTCAGAAAAAGGAAAGGAGAGAAAAATATGCAACTAGTAAAAAATTTTCTTTTTTCAGAAAAGATAAGGGAGTGGATAGGTTATTTTATAATCGGAATATTTCTAGTAACTTTAATTCTACCAATAATATATTTAGGAATTAGAGCAGTAAGTGACAAGAGTGGAAATTTTATAGGGATTTTAAATTTTAAAGAATATCTTACGAATCCGGCTGTATTAAAATCATTTTTTAACACAGTGAATATATCTATCCTAACTACAATATTTACTATTGTCATAGGTTCTGTATATGCTTATGGGATGAGCAGATGTAATATAAGTGGAAAAAGATTGCTGAAGCTGATAGTTCTTCTTCCACTTTTTGCTCCCACAATGCTCCACGGGATATCTCTAATATATCTTTTTGGTAGGAAAGGAATAATAACAACAGGTTTTTTTGGGAAATATCCATTTTTAGCTACAGATATCTCTCTTTATGGACCGGTGGGAATAGTGATAAGTGAAATTATTTATGCTTTACCTCAGGTCTATCTGATACTTTCCATGTCTCTTAAAAATAGTGATTATAGGTTATATGAGGCTGGAAAAACTTTAGGAAGCAGTAATTTTAAGCAGTTTTTGACAATAACACTCCCAAGTATGAAATATGCACTGATATCGTCAACGATTGTAACTTTTATACTGTCTTTTACAGATTTAGGAGCTCCCAAAGTTGTAGGAGGAAACTACAATGTTTTGGCAACAGACATATATAAACAGGTTATCGGTCAGCAGGAATTAGGAAAAGGTGCTGTGGTAAGTATACTTTTAATTATTCCAGCGGTAATCTCATTTGCTCTTCAAAGAAGTATAGATAATAAGCAAAGAGATGCATTTAATGCTAAATCCTCAGCATACAGAATAGAAAAAAATAGTTTCAGAGATATAACGATTGGAATTTTCTGTTACGGTATCTCATTTGGGATAATACTTATATTCTTGACATCGGTAGTGGCATCCTTTACAAAAATGTGGCCGTATGATTTCTCTTTTGTATTAAATAATTATAAATTTTTTGATTACAATGGTGGAGCCATGGCTTTCTATAGGAATTCTATAAAAATAGCATTTTTAACAGGAATATTGGGAACTGCTTTGGCATTTTTCAGTTCCTATATCTCAACCAAGGTAAATAACATGAAAATTATAAAAGAGCTCATAGGTTTTTTTGCCTTGATTCCCCTGGCACTTCCTGGAATGGTATTGGGATTGGGTTATATTTTCTTTTTTAATTTAGTAACTTTGAATATTCCTTTCTTGGGAGAGGTAAGAAATCCCTTTAATAATCTTTATGGAACCTTATGGATACTGGTATTTGTAAATATAATCCATTTTTTCTCAGTGGCTTTTATAACTGCATCGACAGCTCTGAAAAAATTGGATAAAGAATTTGAAATAGTATCTCTTTCCATGGGAATTCCCTGGTATAAAACTTTTTTTAAAGTGACTGTTCCTCTCACAAGAGAAGCAATTGGGGAGATATTTATATATTATTTTATAAATGCAATGACAACAGTTTCAGCAGCAATATTTTTATATACATCCAAAACTACATTGGCATCGATAGCCATGATAAATCTGGATGAAGTCGGAGATCAGAGTAAGGCTGCAGCTATGGGAGTACTTATAATTTTAACCAATTTGATAGTTAAGCTTGTATATGAATTGATTATAAAAAATAAAAAAAGAAGAAAGACGGAGGAGTGATTGGATTATGAAAAAGAAAATAGATGGAGTAATATTTGATTGGGCAGGAACAACAGTAGATTATGGATGCTTTGCACCGCTTGAAGTTTTCATGAAAATTTTTAAGGAAGCCGGAATAGAGATAACTTATGAGGAAGCAAGAAAACCTATGGGGCTCTTAAAAATAGATCATACAAGAGCACTTCTAGAGATGGAAAGAATAAAAGAATTATGGAATAAAAAATATGGAAGAGATTATACTGAAGAGGATTTGAATAAACTTTATTCTAGATTTGAAGAAGTCCTTTTCCAAAATTTAGAAAACTTTGCAACTCCAATTCCAGGTGTATTAAAACTCGTGGAAAATTTAAGGAAAAAAGGTATAAAAATAGGATCTACAACAGGATATACTAAGGAGATGCTGGATATAGTAGCTGAAAATGCTGAAGAACTAGGGTACCAGCCTGATTTTAGAGTAACTGCAACTGAAGTACCTTCAGGAAGACCATATCCATATATGATATATAAAAATATGATAGAACTTCAATTGGCAGACAGAAAATCAGTTATAAAAGTAGGAGATACCATATCTGATATAAAAGAGGGAAAAGGTGCAGGAGTTTGGGCAGTGGGAATACTCAAAGGAGGGAGCGAATTAGGATTTTCAAGGGAAGAGGTAGAAAAAATGGAACCCACTTTATTGAGATATTATATGGATAAAACAGCAAGAAGATTTTTTGATGCTGGGGCAGATTATGTGGTAGATGAAATAGGTGATTTGGAAAAAATTATAGATATTATTGAAAATCAAAGTGGAGTATAGGAGAATGGAAAATATAAAAATTAGTGAATGGAGACAGAATAAAATGAATAATTTCAAAGAGAGACCATATATACTTTTAACACCGGGACCCCTTACAACTTCAGAAACTGTTAGAGAAGCCATGCTTAAAGATTGGTGTACGTGGGATGAATCCTACAACTCCCTTGTGCAGGATATGAGAGAAAAGATATTGGATATAGCCACAGAAAAAAAAGATGAGTATACTGTTATTCCTATGCAGGGAAGTGGAACTTTTTCAGTAGAATCTGTCTTGACCACTGCAGTTGGAGAAGAGGATAAAATTTTAATAATTTCAAATGGTGCTTATGGAGATAGAATGATAAAAATTTCGCAGATAGCTCAGAGTAATTATAAATTTCTTAAATTTCCTCAAGTCTCTCTTCCTAACTTGAAGGAAATAGAGGATACTCTGAAAAAGGACAGTAATATTACTCATGTTGCAGTTGTTCATTGTGAAACTACGTCAGGAATTCTAAACCCTATAAAAGAAATAGGAGAAATTGTTAAAAAATATGGAAAAATATATATAGTGGATGCTATGTCAAGTTTTGGAGGAATAGAATTTGATATGGATGTACTGGGTATAGATTTTTTAATCAGCTCATCCAATAAGTGTATCCAAGGAGTTCCAGGATTTGGATTTGTAATAGGGAAAAAATCTCAGATGGAAAAATTAGAAGGAAAAGCCCGGTCTCATTCCTTGGATATCTACGATCAATGGAAAACCATGGAAAACGGAGGAGGAAAATGGAGATTTACTTCTCCGACTCATGTAGTAAGAGGCTTTTATCAGGCTCTTCTAGAACTAGAAAAAGAGGGTGGGGTTAAATCTAGAGAGAAGAGATATAGAGAAAATCACAAAATTCTTACAGAAGGAATGAAGGATTTAGGTTTTAAATCTATAATAGATGAAAAAATACAGTCCCCGATAATAACAACTTTTTCTGCTCCGAAAAATGTAAACTACAATTTCAAAGATTTTTATGAAAACTTAAAAAATAGGGGATTTGTAATATACCCAGGAAAACTTACAGAGGAAGAGAGTTTTAGGATAGGTAATATAGGGGATGTGTATCCTGAAGATATGAAAAATCTTTTGGAAGCGGTTAAAAAATCTATAGTTTGGTAAAAAAAAGAACTTTTATCCCGAAGGATAAAAGTTCTTTTTTTTTAGTACATATCAGCAAGTCTTGATTTTACATTTTCATCCTGAAGATATTCATCGTAAGTCATAGACTTATCAACAATTCCGTTAGGAGTAATTTCAATAATTCTATTCGCTATTGTTTGAACAAATTCATGGTCATGAGCAGAGAAAATCATAGTTCCCTTGAAGTTCATAAGACCTTTGTTCAGAGATGTGATAGACTCAAGATCCAAGTGATCTGTAGGGTTATCAAATATAAGAACATTTGAATTAGAAAGCATCATTTTAGAAAGCATACATCTCTGTTTCTCTCCTCCTGAAAGAACTTTAACCTTTTTCATAACTTCTTCACCAGAGAATAACATTCTTCCAAGGAATCCTCTTACAAAAGAATCGTGTTGATCTGGTGAATAAGGTCTTAGCCAGTCTACAAGATTCATATCATTGTTATTGAAGAAAGCAGAGTTATCTTTTGGTAAATATGATTGAGAAGTTGTAACTCCCCACGTATATGAACCTGAATCAGGCTCCATCTCACCAGAGATAATTTGGAAAAGAGTAGTTTTTATCATGTCATTTTTAGCTAAAAGCACAATTTTATCATTTGTGTTAACTGTGAAAGAAACATTATCTAGTAATTTAACTCCATCGATTGTCTTAGATAAATTTTCAACTTTAAGAAGGTTGTTTCCAGCTTCTCTTTCAGCTTTAAATTCTACGAATGGATATTTTCTATTAGACATTTGCATATCTTCCACCTGAAGTTTGTCCAGTTGCTTCTTTCTTGAAGTAGCTTGAGAAGATTTTGAGGCATTGGCAGAGAATCTAGCGATGAACTCCTGAAGTTCCTGTCTTTTTTGCTCAATTTTTTTATTTTTGTTGTTCATTAGGGTAAGCATAAGTTGATTTGACTCATACCAGAAATCATAGTTCCCGACAGTTATTTTAATTTTTCCGTAGTCTACGTCTGCCATATTTGTACAAACTTTATTTAGAAAGTGTCTATCGTGAGATACAACAATAGCAGTAGTAGTCTCAATGTTATCCATTAGGAAATTCTCAAGCCAAGAAACAGCTGCAATATCAAGACCGTTAGTAGGCTCGTCCAGTAGAAGTACATCTGGCTTTCCGAATAGTGCAGAAGCTAGAAGAACTTTAACTTTTTGTGGCTCAGGAAGATCTTTCATTAGTTTATCAAAAAGGTCAGTTCCGATTCCAAGTCCCATAAGAAGCTGTTCAGCCTCAGGCTCAGCATCCCAACCATTAAGCTCAGCAAACTCACCTTCAAGCTCAGCAGCTCTCATTCCATCCTCGTCAGTAAACTCAGCTTTAGCATAAATAGCATTTTTCTCTTCCATTATAGCCCAAAGTTCCTTATTTCCCATAAGAACAACATCTAGAACTCTATCCTCTTCGTTAGCAAAGTGATCCTGCTTAAGAACTGACATTCTTTTGTTTTTCTCAATAATTACCTCTCCCTCAGTAGGCTCAAGGTCTCCAGAAAGAATTTTAATAAATGTTGATTTTCCAGCACCGTTAGCTCCTATAAGTCCATAACAGTTTCCTGGAGTGAACTTGATACTTACATCTTCAAATAGTTTTCTTCCGGCAAATCTCATACCTAAACCAGCTGTAGAAATCATTTAATACCTCCTAAAAATATACTCTATAATTTTAAATTATTATTCACATACAATTAGTATTGTATCATATTTTTTAAAAAAAATAAAATGAAAATTTGAATTTAGCAATATTTTTAGTTATACTTATGTGTTGTTTAAAAAACTGCTTTACAGGAGGAAAAAAACATGAAGAAAATATTAATAGGATTACTTGCATTAACAGCTATTTCTTATGCGAAGGAGGTTACACCGGCACCAATAGTTAAGGAGGAGGCAAAGCCCATAGAAGAGGTATATGTGCCTGCTAAATACTACAATGTATACTTAAGAGCTGGTGGAGATGTGTACTCACAATTTAATCGTGTTGATTACGAAGGAGTAGGATTGGGAGGAAAATCTTCAAAGGGAATGGGATATGAAGTAGCTCTTGAATTAACAAAAAGCACTTTAGACAATACGTTAGAAGTTGGATGGGGAGTGGCATACCAAAAGCATGCTAAATTTAAATCAGAGGATGGAATTTTTAGAGGAGTCAATTATGATTCAGATTTAGATAGCTTTGACTCAATTCCTATATACCTTACAGCTAAATATAATTTCTTGAATTTTGAAAATGGAGCAGTTCCATATATTAAAGGAGACGCAGGATATTCTATAAACAGAAATAATAGCGGAGAAATTCGTTTTGATGGTTTAGAATATAACACAGATGTTAAAAATGGAGGATATTTCGGATTGGGAGCCGGAATGGAATATGATAATTTCCTTGTAGACCTTATGTATAAACTAAATACCGGAAAAATAGAGGGTGAGAATGATTTTGACTGGGATGATTCTCTAAGAAATTACAGAGTGACTCTATCAGTAGGTTATAAATTTAATTTCTAAAATTGGGAGTTATATAGAACATATAAAATATTTAAAAAGGAACAGAGGCCATTTGGATGACCTCTGTTTTTTATATATGTTTTAAAAATAGATAACTAAATTATTTTTGTTGTCCAGTCTTCAACATTCCAAACATGAGTAGCTATATCCATATAGAAGTCAGGTTCGTGGCTGACAATTAGAACAGTACCCTGGAACTCTTTTATGGCACGTTTAAGTTCCTCTTTGGCATCGATATCCAAATGATTTGTAGGTTCGTCTAAAACTAAGAAGTTGATTTCATGGTTCATTATTTTAGCCAGTCTTACCTTGGCATTTTCTCCACCGGAAAGAACTCTCATCTGACTTGTAATATGGTCATTGGTAAGTCCACATTTTGCCAAAGCAGCTCTTGCTTCGGCGTTAGAAAGAGAAGGGAATTCATTCCAAAATTCATCAAGAGCTTTGGTAGTAGAACTTGCCTCTTCTTGTTTGAAATATCCGATTTGTAGAAACTGGCCGTGTTCGATTTCTCCGGAAAGAGGTTGTATTTTCTTCAAAATAGTATTCAGTAGAGTGGATTTTCCAAGTCCATTAACCCCCTTTATAGCTATTTTTTGATTTCGTTCTATAGAAAAATTAAGTGGTTTTGTGAGTGGTTCGTCATAACCGATTACCAGATCCTTTACCGTGATAATTTCACGTGACGGAGTACGTGCAGTCTTAAATCCGAATATCGGTTTAGGTTTCTCACGTGCAATTTCAATGATATCCATACGATCAAGCTTCTTTTGTCTGTCTTTAGCCATGTTGGTAGTTGCTACACGGGCTTTATTTCGAGCAATAAAATCTTCTAGGTGTGCAATTTCTTTCTGCTGTTTTTTATATGCCATCTCGATTTGACGTTTTTTCAGTTCGTACATATCACGGAACTGATAATAATCTCCGCTGTATCTTGTGAGAACTGCATTTTCAATGTGATAAATCACATTTGTAACCTCATTGAGGAAAGGAATGTCGTGAGATACTAGAATAAAGGCATTTTCATAGTTTGTTAGGAAATTTTTAAGCCATATGATATGGTCTTCGTCTAGGAAGTTTGTGGGCTCATCTAGAATAAGAATCATAGGATTTTCAAGAAGTACCTTAGCTAAAAGAATTTTTGCACGTTGTCCCCCAGAAAGTTCAGAAACATCCTTTTCAAGCCCTATATCCATAAGTCCTAGCCCGGCAGCATACTCTTCTATTTTTGAATCCAGATTGTAAAAATCAGATCCTTCCAGTATGCTTTGAATCTCTCCAATTTCTTCTAGCAAGGAATCCATCTCTTCTGGGGAGCAGTCTCCCATTTTCTCATAAAGATCCATAATTTCCTGCTCTAACTCAAACATATGGTTGAAAGCTGATCTAAGAATATCTCTAATGGTCTTTCCTTTTTCTAAGGTACTATATTGATCCAAATATCCTGTTGTGATATGATTACACCACGAAACTTTTCCTTCGTCAGGCATCAGTTTACCTGTTATAATGTTGAGAAAAGTGGATTTTCCCTCTCCGTTGGCTCCTACAAGTCCTACATGTTCCCCTTTCAAAAGGCGAAAAGAGGCATCTTCAAGTATAACTCTAGAACCAAAACCGTGACTTACATTGCTTACATCTAAAATACTCATAATTGTCTAACTCCTGTATATTATTTTATCAAAATTTTTTTAACAATGAATATATTTTATCATAATAAGTGTATAAAAGATAGGTGAGAATGGAGAATTTTGGATTAAAAAAGCAAAACAAAAAAATGAAAAAAAACAGAAAAACTGAGTTTTTATGGTGAAAAAAAGACCGATGGAAAGGTTAAAAATTTCTTTCAAAAAACGAATAAGTATAGTAAAATTAATATGTAAAAAAAATAGGAGGCGAAAATTATGAGAAGCGAAATCAATATTGATGAAAAAAACAAAAAAATGTTAGAAGCTACGGAACTTTTAAAAAAAGTGTCTCATCCTACAAGGTTAGCAATACTTTGTACCATTGAAAAAAAGCCTCTCTGTGTGGGAGATATAGTAGAAAAACTTTCGCATATATCCCAGCCTATGATATCTCAGCATTTGGCTGTACTGAAAGCCAATAGAATACTAGCAGACAGAAAAGAGGGACAATTTGTATTCTATCATATCAGCGACGAGAGAATCTTAAGACTTATTCAAAGTATGAGAGATATATTCTGTTAATTTTTTTAGAGAAATTTTTATTGAAGGATTAAAAAAAATAATATAAGATATCTTGTGAAAATAATTTTGAAAAAGAGGGAAGAAATTGAAAATAAATAGAAGTGTGGAACGAAGTATGGAAATTTTGAAATTTATTAGCAGCAGAAATGAAGGCGTTACTTTGAAAGAGATAATATCTGAATTAGATATACCCAAAAGTAGTGCCTTTGATATAGTTCAAACTCTTATTTATACAGATATGATAAATGTTATAGAAGGGGTCCAAAATCGTTACGTGATAGGTCTTGAAACCTTTAGAATAGGACTTTCATATGAAAAAGATATGCTTAAGATTGCGCAAAAATATCTTAAGCAATTGTCAGAAAAGCTTAATAAAACAGTGTTTTTAGGTATATTGAAAGATGGAGAGGTAATATACCTAGATAAGAGAGAACCAAGCAGTCCTATAGTTACTACAGCTACATTGGGGTCGAGAAATCCTGTGCATTGTACCGCACTAGGAAAAGTCATGCTCTTTGGACTTTCAGAAGAAAAAATAAAGAAAATTTTGAAGGAGAAAGGAATGGCGGCTAAAACAGAGAGGACAATTACAGATCCTGACAAATTCCTTGATCATCTCCGGTTATGGAGAAAAAAGGGATATGCTTTGGATGACCGTGAAATAGAGGACAATCAACTTTGTATGTCAGCGCCCATTTACGATGCTAGTGGAAAAATAGTAGCTGCTATCAGTGCATCAGGGTTTTATAATCCAAATGAAAATTTAGAAAAATCAAGTGAAATTTTAAAAGAAATAACACAGAAAATATCCAAAGAATTGGGATATAGTACAATTTTATAAATAAAAAATAAAAAAATATTGACAAATAAAAAAATAAAGAGTATAAATTATCTGTAAACTAAAAACCGGACCGGTTCCGCATATGCGGAAAGTCTCGGAAATGGGAGCTGATTTTATGAAAAAATTTGAAACATTAAGAAGAATTGCAGAGACTGGAGTGGTTGCAGTTGTAAGGGCTGAGAATGTTGAAGAAGCATTGAGAATTTCTAAGGCCTGCGTTGCTGGAGGACTTCCTGCTATCGAGGTTACGTATACAGTCCCGGGAGCTACTGAAGTTATTAAAGCTCTTAAAGCTGAAATTCCTTCTGAGCAACTTATAATTGGTGCCGGAACAGTTCTAGATACAGAAACAGCTAGAATTGCTATCCTCGCAGGAGCTGAATATATAGTTTCTCCATGCTTTAATGATGAAACTGCAAAACTTTGCAACAGATATGCAATACCATATATGCCAGGATGTATGACGATTACAGAGATGGTAAGAGCTATGGAAGCAGGAGCAGATATAGTGAAGTTATTCCCAGGATCAGCTTTTGGACCTGATTTCATAAAAGCTGTAAAGGCACCTTTGCCACAGGTAAATATCATGCCTACAGGTGGAGTGAGTATTGAAAACGTTGATCAATGGATCAAGAATGGAGTTATCGCAGTTGGAGCAGGAGGGAAACTTGCAACTGGACCATCTGAAGAGATTACAGCGACAGCAAAAGCTTTTGTTGCAAAAGTTAAAGAAGCAAGATTAGCATTAAAAAAATAAATAAAAACAAAAAATAAAATAAATTAAATATTCAGGGGGATAAAAAATGAAAAAAGTAATAACAATGGGAGAAATAATGCTAAGACTCACTTCTCCAGGGTTTAAAAGATTTTCACAAGCAGATGAGTTTGATGTGGTATATGGAGGAGGAGAGGCAAATGTTGCAATCTCTTTAGCTAATTACGGATATAACGCTCATTATGTTACAAGACTTCCAAAAAATGAGATTGCACAATGTGCTATTCAGTCTTTAAATAAATATGGAGTAAAAACAGATTACATAGCTAGAGGCGGAGACAGAATGGGAATATACTTCCTGGAAACAGGAGCATCTATGAGAGCCTCTAAAGTTGTTTATGACAGAGCAAATACTGCAATCTCTACAGCAAGAGCAGAGCACTTTGATTTTGATGCTATCTTTAAAGATGCAGAGTGGTTCCACTTTACAGGAATAACTCCAGCACTTTCTGAAGAAGCAGCCCAATTAACAGAAGAAGCTTTAAAATCAGCTAAAAAGCATGGAGTAACAGTATCAGTTGACCTTAACTACAGAAAGAAATTATGGACACCAGCAAGAGCCAAAGAAGTTATGACAGGACTTATGAAATATGTTGATGTTTGTATTGGAAATGAAGAAGATGCAGAACTAGTTCTTGGATTTAAGCCTGGAAATACAGATGTTACTTCTGGAGATTTAGAGTTAGATGGATACAAAGATATCTTTAAGCAGATGAAAGATGCTTTTGGATTTAAATATGTTGTAACAACATTGAGAGAATCTCATTCAGCTTCTGATAACGGATGGTCAGCACTAATATATAATGGAAAGGATTTCTACCATTCTAAGAAATATGATGTAAGAATAGTTGATAGAGTTGGAGGAGGAGATTCTTTTGCTGGTGGACTAATCTGTGGTTTGTTAGACGGAAAATCTCAAGAAGATGCTCTTGAGTTTGCAGTTGCTGCATCGGCTCTTAAGCATACAATCCCAGGAGATGCAAATCTTGTTACACGTGAGGAAGTTGAAACTCTTGCAGGTGGAGATGCTTCTGGAAGGGTACAGAGATAATTATGATATTTGACAAAGTAAAAAACATTCATAATTATAAAGGGATAAATAAAAATTTAGATTTTGCTATTGAGGAAATTATAAAAGAGAATTATAAGAAATCAGAAGTTGGCAAGCATGAAGTAGATGGGAAAAATGTTTTCTATAATACTCAGACTTACACAACGAAAGATTTGGAAAACTGTTTCTTTGAAACCCATAAAGATTATATAGATATCCAGCTTCTAGTAAAAGGAGAAGAGAATATGGCGGTATCAGGAGTGGATAAACTTGAGGTTACTCAAGAATACAATCCTGAAAAAGATGTTGAGAAACAATCTGGAGAATGTGAAACAGTAATTAAAGTAACTGAAGATAGTTTTGTGATGTTTTTTCCAGGAGAACCACATATGCCTGGCATGAAAGTTTTAGAAAAATCAGAAGTGAAGAAAGTTGTATTTAAAGCCAAAAACTAGTATACTAGTTCAGATAAAATTTGGAGCAGGAATTCAAAAAAAAATATTTTGTTCAACTCCCAAGTAAATCAAAATGCTAAAATAGTTCCTGTTTAAAAGGAGTAAACTTGAAAAAGTTTGCTCCTTTTATCAATATATGGAGGATGAGATTATGAAAGAATGTTTTAAATTCAAGGATAAGAAATATGGAGTAGTGAGCTTTGGAGAGATTATGATGAGATTATCCTCACCTATAAATGAGATGATTTTTCAAGGGAATAGTTTTGAAAAGCAGATAGGAGGTTCTGAATTAAATGTTGTGGCTGGGCTAGAGAGTTTAGGTATTCGGGGAGGGATTGTCAGTAAAATTCCAGATAATGAGTTGGGAAGGTTTGTAAAAAAAATGGTTCGTGCCTATGGAGTCAGCGATGATTTTCTTATTTATGATAACTCAAAAGAGAAAAGATTGGGTCTTTATTACTACGAATATGGAGCTTATCCGAGAAAACCCTCGGTTATCTATGATAGAGCTCATTCATCTTTCGCAAACATAAAAGTGAGCGACATTCCAGAAGGGGTTTTTAAAACTGCAGAAATATTTCATTTGAGTGGAATAACATTAGGGCTCACAGATGATGTGAGAAAGGTATCTGTAGAGCTGGTAAAAAAATTTAAAGAGGCAGGAGCATATATATCTTTTGATGTAAACTTCAGAGCTACTCTGTGGAGTGAGGAAGAGGCTAAGGAAATCATCGAGAGTATACTCCCCTACCTGGATATACTTTTTATCTCTGAAGAAAGTTTAAGGAAGATGTTTGGAAGAGAGGGAGAGTTAAAAGATATATTGAGGAGCTTTGCAGTGGACTTTGATGTGAAAGTAATAGCTACAACTAAAAGAAGTGTAAAATCCCCTAAAAAACATGATTTTACTTCTGTAATCTATGAGAGAGATGGAGATGAATTCTATGAAGAAAATCCGTATGTGGATATAGATGTTGTGGATAGAATAGGGAGCGGAGATGCATATCTTTCGGGGGTGCTTTTCGGAATTTTAAAATATAATAATCTTCAAAAAGCTTTACAATTTGGGAATGCTATGTCAGTTTTGAAAAATACTGTGGTAGGTGATTTGAGCTGTGTAGATTTTCCTTTGGTGGAGAGAACCATAAAAGATCACCTAGCTGGAGGAAGTGTATCGGAGTTAAATAGATAAAAAATGTATTCAAGAACTAGACTATTGTGGCATTGTTTTAGTGATAAAAATTTATTTTTTAATGGAAAAAGCCTTTTAATCAGATGCTAAGCATCGGTTAAAAGGCTTTTTTTTAAAAAATTATGATGTCTGTTGAACTTCAAATAAAAAATTATAGCGACTAAAAACATCACTAAAATATTACTGATTAGCATGGCAAACCATATGGAGTATGCTTCTAAACTAAAAAAATTTTTTAAAAAAATAAGAACCGGTATTCTAAACGCCCAAACTCTTCCTAAATTTATATAGAAGTTTAATTTTGTGAGTCCTACTCCTAAAAAATATCCTGAATAGATTTGGTATACTCCCCATGCTAAATTACAATATACAAAAATATGTAAATAATTTTTAGAATGTCTAAATATTTCGGGATCCTGTGTGAAGATTGCTATCATAGGTTCTGTTAGAAAATACAGCAGAAAAGAACCCAAAAAAGCTATAGAAATTGAAGTTTTCATAGATACTTTAAAAATCTCTTTCATTCTTTTTTTATTTTTAGCTCCTAGATTTTGGGAAATCATGATGCTGACTCCAGTGAGAAGACCATTAGCAGGAGTATAGAAGATGTTGTTAATTCTATTTCCTATTCCGAAGGCAGCGAGAGCCTCTGATCCAAAATCAACCACATATCTATTCATAACAACAAATCCCAAAGAAGCAGTGGAACTGGAAAGTGCCACTGGAATCCCCATGGAAAGGATATATAAAATTAGGGTTGGATCTGGTTTTAAATATTTTAATGAAATATCATTGTTCTTGAAAAGTTCAAAAATGCAGTAGCTAGTCAGCAATAAGCTTGAAATAAGAGTTGCTAAAGCAATTCCTGAGATTCCTGTATTGAATTTCACAGCTAAAGAGTTGAGTATAATATTTAGTCCAGTTGAAACGGCTACTAAAAAAAGTGGTTTTTTTGTATTGCCTTTGGAATTTTCTATAGCACTATAACTATTAATAATTAATAGAGATGGAATAGAGAGGAAAAGAATTTTCATATATTTGCTGCTAAGTTCAGTAAGGGGGCCTGTAGCACCTGAAAAATGGAGTATATCCTCAGTGAAAATATAAGCTACCAGAGTAAGGATAGAACCCAAAAGAAGATTAACTATCAGAAGTTGAGATTTTGATTTTAGATTATCCTCGAATTTTCCTGCGCCTATATTTTTGGAGAAAATTATCATTCCACCTGTAGCAAGTCCGGCCCCAAGACTTACCAAGACTTGAAATATAGGGGAAGTAAAAGCAGAGGCAGCTAGAGCCTCGCTTCCTAAAAGTCCCATGAAATAGGAGTCACTAATATTATAAAATGTTTGAAGGAGTTGATTCAACATGATAGGTAGAGAAATTTTTAAAAGTGTAGTAAGAATATTGCCTTCTAAAATTGTATTGGAGTTACTCTGTACAGAGACCATATATGTCACTTCCTACTTGAAAAATTTAGGATATTTTTTATAAAGTTTTTCCAATTGAGCATGAAAGCTACTCACGTGGTTTTTTATGACTTTGTCTACATTTGTAACATCTTTATTCTTAATTAGGTTAAATATTTCTTCATGCTGAAGAAGAGTAAGTTTGAGACTTTCACGTTCTACAGCATCCAAAAGACGGATACGGTTGAGGTGAGAACTTATAATTTTTATCTGTTCCCAAACATTTGATTTATTGCATCCTTTAAAAATAATTTCGTGAAAACTATTGTCTAAATTAAAAAATTCAAAGGCAGATGGAGAAAATTCAGCTATTCTTCTCTGGGAGTTTAGATTTTTTTCCAGAGCTACTAGGGAATCTTCAGGAAAAGATAATGTAGCCAATTTGATAACCTCTTGCTCTAAAACTGTTCTCATGAATTCAGCTTCCTCAATAAGGGTAAAATCTAAAAGAGAGACAAAAGTCCCTTTTTGTGGATAAACATCGATAAGAGCCTCATTTTTAAGATGTACCAATGCCTCTCTGATAGGTGTTCTGCTTATTTCTAAAATTTTAGACATTTCCGTTTCACTTATAGCTTCCCCAGGTCTGAGGACTAAGCTCAAAATATTTTCCTTAAGAACTCTATATGCAAATTGGGGGTTAGTTTCATCTATGTTTTTTTTGCTATTGATTAAAATCATAATTTCTCCTTTTTTATTTTATTCCTTGCATACAATTTATGTAACATACTTGGATATTCTATAATATTTGTTTTGGAAAAGCAAGTTTTTAATCTTTTAAGTTAAAATTTATGGGTCTAAGTATAAGATTGTATAATTTAACTAAAATTGCACAAAAAGAATTAAAAAAAATATATTTGGTTATTTTTAGTGAAAATAACTTGACAAAAAACATCAAATAGGATAAAAATAAGTGGTAGTATACAAGCTTAAAAGGAGATGGATGTGGAGGAGGTTATGAAAAAAGAAAAAAATAAGTGTAGTAGTGAAGCCGAAAGCGCACTTAAAGAGTTGTATAGTACTCTACCCTACTATGCTGCTTATGAAACATTTTTTAATCAGAAGGCAGGATATGATGGAATAATTAAAAATTTTCAAGATGCGAAAAAACATCTTGTAGATGAAAAAACTACGGGATTGTATCTGATGACATTGGTTGATACATTGGAGAATATTTCGGAAGAAATTTTTGAACATTATAGAAATCTTCAACTGGTATTGAAAGAAATAGTGGTGGAAGTTATAGACACTCAGAGCCAAAAAGATTCGCCCATGATTGCCTACGCAATAATGAAGGGTGTAAGATTGAATCAACTCTCAGAGGAATATTTAGAATTTGGGGTCAAAAACTTTGAAAATCTTGTACACAACAAACCTCAAGATATTCCGGCGTTTATGATGGCCTATAGTGAGTATTTGTATTTGAAAAATAATTTAGAATAAAATTGGAGGAAAAATGAAACATTCGAAATACACAGGTTATTTATATATACTTCCATGGATAATTGGAATACTTGTTTTTAGTTTATTTCCATTTGTATCATCTTTTGTGATAAGTTTTACAGATTATAATCTTATAGATGAGGCGAGTTTTATAGGGCTAAAAAATTATAGAGATATGTTCCAAGATGAACTCTTTTTAAAAAGTTTTATGAATACTATAAAATATGTTTTTATGACTGTGCCTGTGAAATTAGCATTTGCACTTTTTATAGCTCATATACTGAATTTTAAGCTTAAAGGTGTAAATATATTTCGTACAGCCTATTATATTCCTTCGATTTTAGGAGGCAGTGTAGCAATCTCGGTACTTTGGAAATTTCTTTTCGCAGATACCGGACTTGTAAATATAGCTCTCGGAGTTTTTGGAATAGAGGGAATCAGTTGGCTTGGAGATCCTAGGTATGCTCTTTTTACAATAAGTTTATTACGTTCTTGGCAATTTGGGTCTGCTATGGTTATATTCCTTGCGGCTCTGAAAAATATACCAGAAGATCTATATGAAGCCGCTAAAATAGATGGAGCTTCAAAATTTAGAACTTTTATATCTATAACAGTTCCGATGATTACTCCTGTAATATTTTTTAATTTTATAATGCAACTTGTTCAGGCATTCCAAGAGTTTAATGCGCCTTATATTATAACTGGAGGAGGACCTTTGAAATCCACTTACCTTCTTCCGCTTATGATATATGAAAATACTTTCGGTTATTATAAGATGGGTTATGGAAGTGCTATGTCGTGGTTTTTATTTTTAATAATTATGATATTTACTGCTATAACATTTAGCAGCCAGAAACACTGGGTACACTATTCAGATGGGGAGGAATAATAGGATGAGTTCACAAAAGGTTCAAGTATTGGATATAGAAGCTCTTAACAAAAAGAGGTTGTCAAATAATAGGAGAAAGGCGATTATAAATGCAGGAATACGTTATTTTTTGCTTATATTGGTTGGATTTGTAATGCTCTATCCGCTGATATGGTTATTGGGAGCATCCTTTAAAAGTAATTCAGAGATATTTACAAGTGCGGGATTTATACCTAAACAATTTGATTTTTCCGGCTATGTAAAGGGATGGGAAACGTCGACTCAATATACTTTTGCTAAATATTTCGTCAATACTTTCAAAATAGTTATACCGAAAGTGATATTTACTGTAATATCGTGTACCCTAACAGCTTATGGTTTTGCGAGATTCCGTTTTGCAGGAAAAAAAATTATGTTTGCGATACTTATATCAACACTTCTACTTCCGAATATAGTTTTGAGAATACCTCAATTCCTTATGTTTAGAGATTTCGGATGGTTGAACAGTTTCTATCCGCTGTTTGTACCTGCGGCTTTTGCAACAGATACTTTCTTCGTATTTATGCTGATACAGTTTATGAGAGGAATACCGAAAGATTTAGAGGAAGCAGCATGTATAGATGGATGTAATAGTTTTCAAACTTTGATTTATATTTTGATTCCAGTTTTAAAACCGGCGCTTATTTCTGTTTCACTGTTCCAATTTATGTGGTCTATGAATGATTTCTTAGGTCCTCTTATCTACCTGAACAGTGTAGAGAAATACCCAGTGGCGATAGCACTTAAACTTTCTATGGATTCGAGTTCAACTACTCAATGGAATCAGGTAATTGCCATGTCTATAATAGCTTTAATACCGTCACTTATTGTATTCTTCTCTGCTCAACGTCACTTTGTAGATGGAATTACAGCCGGAAGTGTCAAGGGGTAAAATATGCTTAGAATTCAAAATATAACATCAAGAAGTGGAAGCTTTGAAATTGAAAATTATAAATGCTATTTTTCAGGAAAAAAAATAGATATTTATCTAAATGGAAAATTTATGAGGGAAGAGGAGCGGAACAGCTTCTCTCTTCACAATTTGATTCCAGAGACTGAATATCTGATAGAACTAAAAGAGAAAGGGATTCTGTTAGGTAAAGATTATTTTAGAACTCTTAGGGAAAGTGTCCGATTGGGAGTGAAAAAATTCGGAGCAGCAGGAGATGGGAAGAAAGATGATACTTTAGCCATACAGACAGCTATAGCTGCCTGCCCTAAAAATGGCACGGTATATCTCTCGGAAGGTATTTATAAGGTGAATTCCATATTTTTAAAAAGTCATATGACTTTAGAGATTGCCGTGGGAGCTGTTCTCCAAGGTTCTGGAGATATTGAAAATTACTCTGTTCTCCCTGGAATTGTAGATGGAAAGAATGGAGAGGAATTCAATTATGGAAGCTGGGAAGGGAATCCGCTGGACATATATGCGGGTGTAGTTAATGGAATAGACGTAGAAAATATAAGTATAGTAGGAGAGGGAATTATAGATGGTGGAGGGGGCACCGAAACATGGTGGAAAAATCCTAAAATGAAAAAGAAGTTAGCTTGGCGTCCTAGGACAATTTTTCTTAACAGATGTAAAAATATAACTGTGGAAGGAGTAACAATACAAAACTCCCCCTCTTGGACAGTCCATCCTTATTTTTGTCAAGGAATTAAATTCTTAAATCTTACAATAGAAAACCCAGATAATTCACCTAATACAGATGGAATAGATCCTGAATCATGTAGAGATGTGACGATTTTAGGTGTTAAATTTTCTGTGGGAGATGATTGTATAGCGATAAAATCTGGGAAAATATATATGGGGAAAAAATATAAGATTCCTACTGAAAATGTTGTGATAAGAAACTCTCTTATGAAATTTGGCCATGGAGCTGTAGTTATAGGAAGTGAAATGGCTGGTGGGGTAAAAAATGTGAGAATAAGCAACTGTGTATTTTATCATACAGACAGAGGAATAAGAATGAAGACTAGAAGAGGAAGAGGAGAAGATGGGATAATAGATGAAATCTATGCAGAGAATATAGAAATGATAAATGTGGCGACCCCATTTACCGTAAATCCTTTTTATTTCTGCGACCCTGATGGGAAGAGTGAATATGTTGCCACCCGGAAAATTCTTTGTGTGGATGAAAGAACCCCAGCAATAAAAAATATTACTTATAAAAATATAAAAGCAACAGGCGTGAAAATAGCGGCTGGATATATAGCTGGATTACCAGAAAAACCCATAGAAAATTTGAATTTAGAAAATTTGTACATTGAAATTGATTCGGAAGAGGTAAAGGCTGGGGATGTAGAAATGTTTTTAAATTGTCCTGTGGTAAAGAAGCGAGGATTTATATTGGAAAACATAAAAAATCTCAATATAAAAAATGTAGAGCTTAAAGGGATAGAGGGAGAGGAATATGATATTAAATAGAGGCAATTTTCAGGGGATGAAAAAATATAGCGAGAGAGTGGTGCAGTTCGGAGAAGGAAACTTTCTGCGTTGTTTCATAGATTGGCAATTGGATATACTGAATGAAAAAAAAGGACTGGATGCGGGAATAACTGTTGTCCGTCCTATTGATACAAAATTTCCACCTTCGCTGAGTACTCAAGATGGATTATATACAACTATAATTCGTGGAATAGACGAAGAGGGGAAACTTATTGATAATAAAAGAATAATCTCGTCTGTAAACAGAGAGTTAAATGTTTATACTGAATACTCAAAGGTGATAGAAACTTTTCTAAATCCAGATTTGGAATTTGTATTTTCCAATACAACAGAGGCAGGGATAGTTTTTAACAGTGAGGATAAATACCAAATGGAACCACAGGTATCTTTTCCTGGGAAGTTAACAAAATTTTTGCATATGAGGTATAAATATTTCAAGGGAGATGCAACTAAAGGATTGATAATAATCCCTTGTGAACTAATAGATTATAATGGAGAAGAGCTGAAAAAAATAGTTTTTCAATACTGTGAACTTTGGAATCTAGAAATAGAATTCATAAATTGGTTGGAAAACAGGAATACATGGTGCTCATCTTTAGTAGATAGAATAGTTACAGGTTATCCTAGAGATGAAAAAGAAACTTTAGAGAAGGAACTCGGTTATCAGGATAAATTTATGGTGGCAGGAGAATATTTTCATCTTTTTGTAATCCAGGGTCCTAAATGGCTTGAGGATAAACTTTCTATTAAAGATTCGGGACTGAATATAAAGGTAGTAGAGGATATAAAATCCTATAAAGAAAGAAAAGTTGGGATTTTGAATGGTGCTCATACGGCTCTGGTTCCTGTAAGTTATCTGTGTGGTATAGATAGAGTTAAAGAAAGTTTGGATGATGATTATATAAGAAAATTTTTAGAAAATCTTATCGGAGAAGAGATAATCCCCTCTCTTGATATGGATAAAAAAGAACTTGAAGAGTTTGCAGATTCTGTCATAAAAAGATTTAGCAATCCATTTGTGAAGCATGAACTTCTTTCTATATCTCTTAATTCAATGTTTAAATTTAAAACTAGAATTCTTCCGCAGATGATTACATATATTGAGGAGAAGAAAAAACTTCCGAAGCATATGGTGTTCTCTCTTGCTGCTCTTGTGGTTTTTTACAGAGGAAAACGTGAAAATCAAATGATTCCGTTGAACGATGAGCAGAGATTTTTAGATATTTATAAAAATTTATGGGATTCGTATGATGGAACTCTTGAAGTGGCTAAGAAAATAGCTTGTGCTATAGCATCTCTAGATCATTGGGGTTATAAATTGAATGAGGTACCAGGTTTCGTAGAAAAATTGGCTACTGATATATACAGAATAGAAAAAAAAGGAGTAAGAACTATTCTTGAAAAGGGTGAATTATGAAGAAATATATAAAAATTCATAAAAAAGATAACGTATTTATCGCTATTGAAAAAATTGAAGCTGGTGCTGTAATTGAAAATATTCAAGTGTTGGAGGAAATTCCAATCGGCCATAAAGTGGCGACAGAGGATATATTGAAAGGTAAACATGTGGTTAAGTATGGGCAGAGTATAGGGTGTGCTACTCAAGATATAAAAAGAGGAAGTTGGATTCATACCCACAATCTTAAAACTAATTTACATAATCTTGGTAAGTATAAATATTTGCAGAAACCATATGCAAATTCTTTTAAAGGCTTTGATAGAGAGATAGAGATTTATAGACGAGGAAATGGGAAAATAGGAATTAGAAATGAATTATGGATAGTTCCTACTGTTGGATGTGTGAATGGGATAGCTAAAATAGCTATGAATGAGTTTCAACAGGAGAACTCTCTTGAAGAGATAGATGGAGTGAATGTAATGACTCATAATTATGGATGCTCTCAGATGGGAGATGACCATGTTAACACAAGAACTATACTTCAAGATCTCATAAAACATCCTAATTGTGGAGGCGTGTTGGTTCTGGGGGTGGGGTGTGAGAATAATCAGATTTCTGTATTTGAAGAAACTTTGGGAGAATACGATAGAAAGAGAACAAAATTTCTTGTAGCTCAAGAAGTAGAGGACGAAATAGAAGAGATAAAAAAAATCCTGGGTGAACTTTATGAAAATATGAGAAAGGATAGAAGAGAAAAAGGGAAACTTTCAGAACTTTCTTTTGGCCTTGAATGTGGTGGTTCTGACGGTTTCTCTGGAATAACTGCAAACCCTCTTTTAGGGAAATTTTCGGATTATATAATAAACAATGGAGGGACAACAGTTCTTACGGAGGTTCCTGAGATGTTTGGAGCGGAGCATCTTCTAATGGAAAGATGCGAAAATATGGAAGTTTTCCAAAAGACTGTCACTTTAGTAAATGAATTTAAAGAATTTTTCCTATCCCATAATCAGGTAATATACGAAAATCCATCTCCTGGAAATAAAAAGGGAGGAATAACAACTTTGGAAGAAAAATCTCTCGGGTGTACAGAGAAATCTGGAACAACATTAGTTAAAGATGTGCTTGGATATGGAGAAATTTTAAAATGCAAAGGACTTAATCTTCTTGAATCTCCTGGAAATGATCTTGTAGCTACTACAGCTTTGGCGGCAGCTGGATGCCAAATGGTTCTTTTCACAACTGGGCGTGGAAATCCTTATGGAGGTTTTGTTCCTACGGTAAAAATTTCCACCAATACCCCATTGGCTCAGTTAAAAAAAAGATGGATAGATTTTGATGCTGGGAAACTTGTTTCAAAGGATGTTACTATGGAAGATATGCTAGAAGAGTTTGTTGATTTTATTGTGGAAATTGCTGATGGTAAAAAAGTGAATAACGAGAAAAACAACTTTAAGGAATTGGCAATATTTAAAACTGGAGTGACATTGTAAGGAGGCAGCATGTTAAGAATAGGGATAAGAGCTCATGATATGGGGAAATATTCTTTAGAAAATCTCTCTGAACTTTGCGAAATGATAAAAGTTAAGGGAGCACAATCTATACAGTTGGCTCTGAATAAATCTTTTCATGGTATGGAAAACTTGGAAGGGAAGCTGACACCAGGATTGGGAAATTTTATAGGAGCTAATCTTAAAAAACATGATTTAGATGTATCTGTTTTAGGTTCATATATAAATATGGCTAATCCAGATGATGAAATGATGTTGAGAGAGATTGAGAAATTCAAAGAGCATCTTCGGCTTTCAAAATTTATAGGGAATGCTATTGTCGGAACAGAGACAGGGTGCTATAACAGAGAATATAGATATACCGTGGAAAATGAAAGTGAGGAAGCTTTTGACAGATTTATAGAAACGTTGAAAATTATTCTTAAACATGCTGAAAAATTGGGAGTTTTAGTGGGTATAGAAGGTGTAGCCACCCATATAGTTAATACCCCTAAAAAAATGAAAAGAGTTTTGGATCAGATGAAGAGTGAAAATTTGGTCGTGATATTTGACCCTGTAAATTTTTTAACAGAGAAAAATTATCATTCCCAGGATGAGATTATCCGAGAGTCGTTCCGGCTTTTTGGGGATAAAATAGCAGTTATACATGCTAAAGATTATATTATAAAAAACGGAAAGATAGAGATAGTTCCGGCGACTTTTGGAGAGTTTAACTACAAACTTTTAATAGATATTCTCAAAGAGAAGAAACCTGGAATTGATATTCTTTTAGAAAATAGTACAATAGAAACAGCTGAAAAAATAATAAAAAAATTACAAAAAATATGATGGGAAAGGAGAAGTGACATGAAAGAAAAAATAAAAAAAATAGCGTTAGCTATAACGATTTTGGGGGTGGCTGCCTGCGGTGAAAAAGAAAAATCCACAGCGAAAACGCCGGTAAATAAAGATGACGTAACATTGAGAGTGTCATGGTGGGGGGGAGATGAAAGACACAATCTTACTCTAGAAGCTATAAAAGCTTTCGAAACCAAAAATCCTGGGATAAAAATTGTTCCAGAATACAGCGGTTGGCAAGGGCATGTAGAAAAAATAACTACTCAGATAGTTGGAAATACAGCACCGGATGTTATGCAAGTTAATTGGGACTGGCTATTTACATTTTCTAAAAATGGAGATGGATTCTATGATTTAAGTAAAATGAAAGATATTCTTCAAGTTGAAAATTATCCAGAGGAATTACTTTCTGCCACAACTATAAATGGAAAATTAAACGCTATTCCTCAGGGGGTAACAGGAAAGGTTTTTTATTTCAACGAGACGATGTACGAGAAAGCTGGTCTTAAGCTGCCTACGAGTTTTGAAGAAATCAAAAATTCGGCAAAAGTTCTAAAAGAAAAATTAGGAGCAGGAAACTATGCAATGGATTTAGACCAGTATGCTGCTTTTCTTCTTATTCTCTATAAATTAGAACAGGAAACGGGAAAAGGGTTTATAACTGGGGATCAGGTGTCTTATAGTGTAGATGAATTAGAAAATGGTTTTAAGTTTTATACTGATTTAGTAAAAGATGGAGTGGTTCCATCAATGGCATTGAGGGCAGGAGCTGGAAATGTTCCGCTTGATCAACATCCGTCTTGGATAAAGGGTGAATATGATGGAACTTATGAATGGGATAGCGCTGCGCAAAAGTGGCAAGATTCTCTGGAGAAACCAATGAAATTAGCGGTAGGAGAATTTCCTAAAGATTTTGGACCTCATAAATCGGCTTTTAATAAAATATCTATGGCTTTTGCAATTAACAAAAACAGTAAAAATCCTGAAGCTGCAGCTAAATTTATCCATTTTATAACGACAGATGAAGAGGGAGTAAAAATTCTTAAAACATCTAGAGGAATACCTGCCAATAAAGTAGCTGATAAAATTCTTAAAGAAGCTGGAATTTTAAATGGAATAGCATATGAAGGAAATCAAAAGGTTTTGGCCTTTCAAGGGGGGACACTAAGTCCTAAATTTGAAAATAAAGTTTTACAAGCATTATACAGAGATACTGTTGAAAAGTTGGGGTATGGAAAAATAACAGAGAGAGAGGCAGCAGAAACTATAGTTAATAAAGTTAATGAATTTCTAGTGAATGCAAAGTAAAATTAGGAGGAAAAATGAAAAAATTTATGTGTGAAAATTTTCTCTTAGAAGGAGAAGTAGCTAAAAAACTATATCACAGTTACAGTAAAGAGATGCCGATATTTGATTTTCATTGTCACTTAAATCCCCAAGAAATTTGGGAAGATAAAAAATATAAAAATATAAGTGAACTATGGCTAGGTGGAGATCATTATAAGTGGAGGGCTATGCGTAGCAATGGAGTTTTGGAGGATAAAATAACTGGAACTCAGGCAGACGATAGAGAGAAGTTTAGAGAGTGGGCGAGAACAGTAGAACTTGCAATAGG
This sequence comes from Fusobacteriaceae bacterium, assembly GCA_051646055.1. GTDB lineage: Bacteria > Fusobacteriota > Fusobacteriia > Fusobacteriales > Fusobacteriaceae > JAGNZR01. The sequence continues at coordinate 17,896 of JBOFCM010000055.1, read as the reverse complement.
GAATCCGCTTTATCACTGGACACATTTGGAACTGAAGAGGTATTTTGGAATAGAAGAAGTGTTGACTTCTGAAAATTCAGATAAAATATTTGATTGTTGTAATGAGATGTTGCAACAGGATGGATTTAGTGCCAGAAATCTTATAATTCGTTCTGGAGTAACTGCTTTGTGTACCACAGATGATCCGACAGATAGCCTTGAATACCATATAAAGCTTAAAAATGATGAGAGCTTTGGCGTGAAGGTTCTTCCAACATTTCGTCCTGACAAGGGAATTAATATAGAAAAAGAGGGGTTTGTAGAATGGGTGAAAAAACTTTCTGAAATTGTAGGATTTGAAATTTCATCATATGGTAAACTTAAAAAAGCTCTTGAAATGAGAATGGAGTTTTTTCAATCGGCAGGGTGTATAGTGTCGGATCATGGTTTGGACAGTATAGTGTATGAGGCAGCGACTGAAGAAGAATTGGAAAGTATTTTTTGGAAAGGGTTACAGAGAGAAAAAATTTCATTAGAAGAGGTGAATAAGTACAAGGGAGAACTCCTTGTTTGGTTAGGAAAGGAGTATAATAAGAGATTGTGGGTTATGCAGATTCATACGGGGGCTATAAGGAATAACTCTGATAGAATGTTTGAAAAACTAGGTGCAGACACTGGTTTTGATTCCATAGGTGACAGCAACTATGCATTAGAGCTTGGAAAATTTTTAAACAGGTTGGACTTGACAGATGAGCTTCCTAAGACAATCCTATATTGCCTGAATCCCAAAGATAACTATGTTTTAGGAACTATGATAGGGTGTTTTCAAGGTGGTGGAATACCAGGCAAAATTCAATTTGGATCCGGATGGTGGTTTTGTGACCAAAGAGACGGAATGGTTGAACAGATGAGGGCGTTAGGGAATTTGGGGCTTCTTGCAAGATTTGTAGGGATGCTAACTGATTCTAGAAGCTTTCTTTCATACACGAGACATGAGTATTTCAGAAGAATATTGTGTAATTTGTTGGGAAGTTGGGTAGAAAATGGTGAGTTTCCTGAAAATTATGAAATTTTAGGAAAGATAGTTCAAGATATATCTTATAACAACGCAGAATCATATTTTGGAATACAAGACTAACAAAAAAGAGGGGTGATACCCTCTTTTTTGTTGGTTTTTAATATTGGAATGTATTTTTTAAGAAATAAAGAAACTAAAAAAACACTAAAAACTTCAAAAAAGTTGTTGACAAATTCTGGAGGTGATTGTATACTTTCGATTGTATGGTATACAATGTATACAACGGCTGGAATTATTTTGAATAGAAAGGGTCTAAAGATGTCAGAAAAAAATAATAGTGAGAGGATTTATGAGGATTTAGAAAACAAGATAATGAATCTTGAATACAAACCTGGTCAGATTATAACAGAACAAGAAATATGTGAGAAATATGGGGTTTCAAGGACGCCCAGTAGGGATATAATGCATAAACTAAAGTCAACAGGGCTTATCCAAAGTATTCCATTCAAATCAAGTTATGTGACTTTACTGGATATGGATATAATAAAGCAGAGTATTTATATGAGGATTGCCATTGAAAAATCTGTAATTCGAGACATTATGGATATGAAAGATGATAGGTTTTTGGCTGAACTTGAATACAACTTAAAATTGCAGGAACTTCTTCTAAGAAAAAAATTTGAACCGGAAGAGTTTTATGAGTTGGATTGTGAGTTTCATAAATTGTGGTTTAGTGCGACGAAGAATATTTTTGTATGGGAACAGATAGAGAAAGCTCAAATACATTATAGAAGATTCAGGATGTTGGATATAGTTGAGGTGAAAAACTTTAAGGCTATTTATGAAGATCACAAAAAAATAGTTGAAATTATAAAAGAATGTGAATATGAGCAGCTTGATGAGATTGTAAAAAAGCATCTTCATAGTGGGATAAAAAGATTGCAGGAATTTATTGGTGGGGAATTTGCAAATTATTTTTATAAAATCTAGAAAAGGTACTAAAAAAATAATTATATAAAGGAGTGTAGATTATGAAAAAAATATTTGGATTGGGAGTAGGATTGATTTTTGCCTTGGGAATTTTTACAGGATGTTCAGGAGATAAGAAAGAGGGAGCGAGTAAAAAAGCTAATACGTTAAAGGTTGCTTTTAATCAGTCGGAAGCACATCCACAGTATAAAGCACTTAAAGAGTTTGGAGAAAAGCTCGAGAAAGAAACTGGAGGAGAATATAAATTAGAAATTTCTCCGAACTCACTTCTTGGAGATCAGAGAGCGGCTACTGAACTTGTTCAAAACGGTGTTATTCAGATGGCGGTTGTGGGGAATCCGGTTGTGGAGAACTTCAATAGAGATTTTGCTGTAATAGGTCTTCCTTATGTATATGACAGCATTGATCATCAGAAAGATGTTTTTCTTTCTGGAGTATTAACTGATCTTTTCAAATCTGTAAATAAAAATGGATTTGAAGTTGTGGGAGCTTATACAGCGGGTGCAAGATCTATCTATACTAATAAACCTATAGAAAAACCCGAAGATATGAAAGGTTATAAAATCAGAGTAATGCAGTCTGATACGATGAAGAGAATGGTTGATCTCATGGGAGGAGTTGGAACTCCTATGGCTCAAGGAGAGGTTTATACAGCTATTCAGCAAGGTGTATTAGAAGGCGGAGAGAATAATGAAGTAACTTACGCAGATCTTAAGCATTATGAGATTGCAAAATATTTCTCATATACTAATCACTTGATGGTTCCAGACTTGATAATTATCAATGAAAAGACTTACAATGGAATGTCGGAAGATAACAGAAAAATATTTGATAAACTTGTAAAAGAATCAGTTGAATCTGAATTTGAAGCTTGGCAAGAAAATGTTCATTCTGCTAAAAAAATAGCCGAAGAAAATGGGGCGACTTTCATAGAAATATCTATGGCTTCTTTCCAGGAAAATGTAAAGCCGTTACAGGAAAGCGTAATAAACTCATCAGATATAACGAAAAAAATCTACGAGGGAATGAGGTCTTTAACAAATTAAAAAACTGTCTCCTGACTCAAAGAATCAGGGGAAGAAGTGGGGGAAATATCTAATAAAATGGAAAAATTTAGAAATTTAATAGATAAAATAATAGAGTTGTTTTGTACTGTAATAATGATAATTATGACTGTATTGGTAAGTTGGCAGGTTTTCACAAGGTATGTTTTCAATAAACCGAGTACAGTAACAGAGCAGTTGTGCCAGTACCTTTTCATATGGCTGGTTTTGTTCGGATCTGCATTTATTTTTGGAAAGAGAGAACATATGCAGATAGTGTTTATAAAAGATAAATTGCCTCCTAAGATTGGAATGATATGTGATGTTATTCAAGAGGTTATAATATTCATATTTACCCTGGGAGTACTTGTTGTGGGAGGATATCAGTCTTCTATGAGGCAGATGGTACAGGTAGATGCAGCGCTTCAGATTCCTGTAGGAGTCATATATGCAGCAATCCCTTTGAGTGGAGTTTTCGTACTATTTTATTCGGTTTTAAATATGAAAAAAATAATCGGTAAAAATAGCTGATTGTAAAAATTACTAAGATTAGGAGAAAAATATGAATTTGGCATTACAGACAGGTTTAATTATGTTTACATCACTACCAATTCTGTTGCTGATAGGAGTTCCTATTAGTATAAGTATAGGATTTGCATCGACCCTTTCAATGTTGATGGTTCTTCCTTTTGAGGGTGCGATGGTGACATCAGCACAGAGATTATTCATAGGGACGAATTCGTTCTCTTTAGTTGCTATTCCTTTCTTTATTCTTGCAGGAAACATAATGAACAACGGAGGAATAGCACTTCGACTGATAAATTGTGCAAAATTGATTGGGGGAAAACTCCCAGGATCATTAGCTCAGTCTAATATAGTTGCAAACATGCTTTTTGGTGCTATAAGCGGATCTGGAGTTGCAGCTGCAGCTGCAGTTGGAGGAACGATAGGTCCTATTGAGAAAGCTGAAGGTTATAAGCTTGACTATAGTGCGGCAGTAAATATAGCGTCAGCCCCAACAGGGATGTTGATTCCGCCGAGCAATACATTGATAGTGTATTCTACAGTAGCGGGAAGTGTATCTATATCAGCTCTTTTTATAGCTGGATATCTTCCTGGAATATTGTGGGGACTGGGAGTAATGATTATAGCTGCGATAATGGCTAAAAAAGAGAATTATGTCAATAAAGAAAAAACTACTTTAAATGAGAGTTTCAGAATAATATTGGATGCAGTACCGAGTTTACTTCTGATAGTAATTGTTATTGGAGGGATTCTGAAAGGGGTATTTACTGCTACTGAGGGATCAGCTATAGCTGTTGTTTACTCTTTGTTATTGTCTTTTATATACAGAGAAATAGGTATTAAAGATCTTCCTAAGATTCTTTTTTCTTCAGCACAGATGACTTCAATAGTTATATTCATGATAGGAGTTTCTTCGATAATGTCTTGGGTAATGGCTTTTACAAATATTCCACAGATTATAGCCAAATCCATTATGGGTATAACAGATAGTTATGCAGTTATACTTGTAATAATGAATGTACTTATGTTAATCATAGGAACATTTATGGATCCTACTCCTGCAGTTCTTATTTTTACACCGATATTTTTGCCTATAGCGCAGAGTTTTGGAATGAATCCTATCCATTTTGGAATTATGATAGTATTCAACTTATGCATAGGAACTATAACTCCGCCGGTAGGACCTATACTTTTTACAGGGTGTAAAGTTGGAGGGGTAAGTATAGAACAGGTTTTTAAAAGACTTCTGCCCTTCTATGCTGTAACAATGCTGATATTATTACTTGTGATATTTGTGCCGCAGCTGTCTTTGGCTCTGCCTACGTTGCTGGGACTTATCAAGTAGACTTTATAAAATTATGAAAAATAAAAAAATAATAAAGAGAGGTAAAAAATGAAATTAGATGTGAGATATGCTAACCATCCTGAAGATTCAAAAAAATATGATACAAAGGAACTTAGAAAGCATTACCTTATAGAACAAGTTTTTGTGGCTGATACAGTGAATCTTGTTTATTCCCACGTGGACAGAGTTATAGCCGGAGGAGTAATGCCTGTTTCTGGAGAAGTTAAGTTAGAAGGTTGTAAAGAGCTTGGCTCTGAGTTTTTCCTTGAGCGTAGAGAGATGGGAATCATCAATATAGGAGGAGCTGGAAAAGTTACGGTTGATGGAGTGGAGTATGCTCTTAACTCAAAAGACGGGCTATATATCGGAATGGGTTCGAAAGATATTTCTTTCACTTCTGAGAATGGGAATGTTCCTGCAAAGTTTTATATAAACAGTTCGCCTGCTCATGTAACTTATCCAATTGTAAAAATAGATATATCAAAAGCTAATGCAGTTCATCTTGGGGATGATTCAACTTCTAACAAGAGAACAATATTCCAATATGTTCATCCAGCGGTATGTAAGTCTTGTCAATTGGTAATGGGAATGACAGTACTTGCTCCAAATAACGTGTGGAATACAATGCAGGCTCACACTCATGAAAGAAGAATGGAAGTTTACTTCTACTTCGATATGGAGAAGGATACAAAAGTTTTCCACATGATGGGAGAGCCTACAGAAACTAGGCACATAGTGATGGGTAATGAGCAAGCTGTAATATCTCCATCTTGGTCGATTCACTCAGGTGTTGGAACAAAAAATTATACGTTCATATGGGGAATGGCTGGAGAGAATCAGACTTTCACTGACATGGACCACATAGCGATGGATGACCTTAGATAATAAAAAAATAGGAGGAGTAATTATGTTGAATATGTTTAACCTGGAAGGGAAAATTGCAATGGTAACTGGTGGAAACACAGGAATAGGAAATGCTATCGCAATGGGATTGGCGAAAGCTGGTGCAGATCTATTTATATTTTCATATAATGATGACAATATGTCAGAGATGACTAAAGAGGTAGAGGCTTTAGGAAGAAAAATATCTTTTGCAACTGGGGATCTTTCTAAGGAAGAGATAGCTATGAAAGCAGCTGAAATATGTGTGGAGAAAATGGGGAGAATAGATATTCTTGTAAACAATGCTGGAACTATTAAAAGATCGCCTATCTTAGAAGGAAGCAATGAGGATTGGAATACAGTAATAAATCTTAACCTCTCTTCAATCTATTATTTGAGTAAAGTAGCTGCTGGATTCATGGTAAAACAAGGATCTGGAAAAATAATAAACATAGCTTCTATGCTAAGTTTTCAAGGTGGAAAATTTGTTCCGTCATATACAGCATCAAAACATGGAGTAGCTGGACTTACAAAGGCTTTTGCAAATGAGCTCGCATGTGAGAATGTTCAGATTAATGCAATAGCTCCTGGATATATCGAAACTGCAAATACAGCACCAATTAGAGCTGATCAGAAAAGAAATGAAGAGATTCTTTCTAGAATACCCGCTGCAAGATGGGGGCAAACTGAGGATTTGGTGGGAGGAGCAATATTCCTGTCGTCATCAGCATCCAACTATGTAAATGGACATATTCTTGCTATAGACGGTGGATGGCAAGTTAGATAATTTACTAATCAAAAACCTGAGGTAAGTGATACTTCAGGTTTTTGTTATCTGAAAGAAATATTGATAAAGAATAAGGAAAGGAGGGTACGATATAAACAGATTTTTATATCGTAAATGAAAAATGAAAAATACAGTTCAGTTGAATGAATTTATAATGAGATACTTAGATAAACTTATCGGAAATTCGAGACCTGATATGCCTCTTTGGAATATAGAGGGCATACGTGCGGGAAAAACTTTGGGATGGAATTATATAGATGGCTGCATGATAAAGGGAGTTTTATCAATGTATAAGATGACTCAAGATGAGAGGTATCTTAGATTTGCAGATGAGTTTATAGACTATTATATTTTTAAGGATGGAAGTATAAAAGGTTTTAGTAAAGATGAGTTTAATATAGATAGTATAAATGAGGGTAAAGTCCTTTTCGAGCTTTATAAAATTACTGGAAAAGATAAATATAGAAAAGCTATAGAAACTGTTTTTGGTCAATTGAAAGAGCAGCCGAGAACAAAAGAGGGTAATTTTTGGCACAAAAAAATCTATCCAAATCAAGTATGGTTAGATGGAATATATATGGCTCTGCCATTTTATATGGAATATGAGGTGGAGTATAATAATTGTAAAAATTTTTACGATGTATATAATCAAATTATGAATGTGGACAGAATAATGAAAGATCAGAAAACAGGATTGACTCATCATGGATATGATGAAAGTAGGTCAGTTTTCTGGTGTGATAAAGAAACGGGGCTTTCTCATACGTATTGGATTAGATCTTTGGGTTGGTATGTGATGGCTCTCGTAGATATTTTAGAAATAATGGAAGGGAAAATGGAAGATGAGTTCCTAAATATAAAAAAAATATTTATACAAGCGATAGATGCTTTATTAAAATATCAAGATGAATCCGGAATGTGGTATCAGGTTTTGGATTTTGGAGGAAGAGAGGGGAATTATTTAGAGACCAGTGGAAGTGCTATGTATGCATATACTCTTTTGAAGGGAGTGAGATTAGGATATCTTAATGAGGAATATAGGGAAAAAGGAGAAAAAGCTTTTTACGGAATATGTGAAAAATACCTTACTGAAAAAAAAGGTGAATTAAATTTAGGAGGAATTTGTTTAGTGGCAGGTCTAGGCCCTGAAGAAAACAAAAAAAGAGATGGATCGTATGAGTATTATATTTCTGAACCTATTGTAGAAAATGATGCCAAGGGAGTAGGACCTTTTTTATTGGCATTTATAGAAATAATTTGGAATTCAAAAAAAGAATTTATTTAAAATCTGATTTTCAAGTGTTTGCTAAATAAAGACTTGACAAATAATATTTAAGTGCTATAATCAGATTAAAAGAATGTAATTGAAACACTGTTCAAGGGAGTTGACTGTGGAAAAGAAGTTTGAAAAACTTTTAGGGGAAAACAGAATAATTAGTGCGGTAAAAAATCTGAAAGATTTAGATAGAGTACTTCAAGAGTCCTCAAAAATAATATTTCTTCTCTGTGGAGATATTTGTAATTTGGAAGAAACTACTAGGAAAATAAAATCAGCAGGGAAAACAGCTTTTGTACATATGGATATGATTGCTGGAATTTCAGGAAAAGATACGGTTGCTGTGGATTATATAAGGGAAAATAGTTTTGCAGAGGGAGTAATTACAACTAAGGTAAACATAGCCAAATATGCTAAAAACAGGGGAATGATGGTAATTCAGAGATGTTTCCTCATAGATTCTCTTTCCTTTGAAAATACAAAAAAAATTCTTCATGAGTGCGAATTTGACGCAGTAGAAATACTTCCAGGTGTAATGCCCAAAATTATAAAAAAACTTTCTGAAGAGATAGATACGCCCCTTATAGCAGGGGGACTTATTTCTGACATTGAGGATATAGAGATTGCTTTAAACTCAGGAGCTATTGCAGTCTCGACTACTAAAATAGATATTGGAAAAAAATAGTAAGAGATAAAGAAAAACTATTTGATTCTAAAGAGATGGGAAACTAGAAGAACCTATCTCTTTGAATTAGGTAGTTTTTTTATTATAGAAAATAAATATTTTAACATAAAATTTTAAGGAGGAATTGGTATGAATGTTTATTTGGCAGAATTTATAGGAACTATGATTTTGATACTTTTTGGAAATGGAGTAGTTGCAAATGTAGTTTTGAACAAATCCAAGGGAAATAGTTCCGGATGGATAGTTATCACTGCGGGATGGGGTTTTGCAGTTATGGCAGGAGCATATTCAGTAGGTTGGATAAGCGGAGGACATCTGAATCCAGCTCTTACAATCGGATTTGCTATGGCAGGACTTTTTCAGTGGTCACAGGTTCCGGGGTATGTTTTAGCACAAATTTTAGGAGCGATGACAGGATCTCTACTGGTATATCTCAGCTATAAAAAGCATTATGATGAGACAACGGATCAGGGAGGGATATTGGCAACTTTTGCTACTGGACCTGCAATCAGGGATCTTAAATGGAATTTTGTTACAGAGTTTATAGGAACTTTTATTTTGGTTTTTGGATTACTTGCCATAGGGAATTCAAATAACCAGAGTATAACTATTCTTTCGACTGCAGGAGAAATTGTAATGAAAGGTAATACGGCAATAGTAGGACCACTTCTTGCAGGATTTTTTATCTGGGCTATAGGATTAAGTTTGGGAGGACCAACAGGTTATGCAATTAACCCTGCAAGAGATTTAGGACCTAGAATCATGCATGCAATTCTTCCTTTAAAAAATAAGGGAGATTCAGATTGGGGTTATGCCTTGATTCCTATTTTAGGACCAATTACTGGAGGAATAGTAGGAGCTTTTTTATATGTAGCACTTTTTGCATAAAAATTATAAAATATAATATAGAAAAAACAAAATCAGGAGGGAAATATGAAGTATATAATAGCATTAGATCAAGGAACAACGAGTTCAAGAGCTATAATTTTTGATGAGAATCAAAAAATAGTTGGGACGGCTCAGAGGGAGTTTAAACAGATATATCCTAAAGAAGGATGGGTTGAACATGATCCTATGGAGATATGGGCAAGTCAAAGCGGAGTCATGGCCGAGGTCATAGCTCAGTCGGGGATTTCTACTCATGATGTAATCGGAATAGGAATAACCAATCAGAGAGAAACTACAATTGTATGGGATAAAAATACTGGAAAACCTGTATATAATGCTATTGTTTGGCAGTGCAGAAGAACTGCTGATATCTGCGATAGATTAAAGGCTAAAAATCTTCAGGATTATGTGAGAGAGAATACAGGTCTTGTAATTGATGCTTATTTCTCAGGAACTAAAATTAAATGGATACTGAATAATGTAGAAGGAGCCAGAGAAAAAGCTGAAGCCGGAGACCTTCTCTTTGGAACAGTAGATACGTGGCTTATATGGAAGCTTACCAATGGAAAAGTTCACGCTACAGATTATACAAATGCTTCAAGAACTATGATTTACAATATAAAGGATCTTAAATGGGATGAAAAAATGCTGGAAGAATTGAATATTCCAAAAAGCATGCTTCCAGAAGTAAAAGATTCCAGTGGAACCTTCGGATATGTGAATCTTGGAGGAAAAGGAGGGCATAGAGTTCCGATTGCAGGAGTGGCAGGAGACCAGCAGGCGGCTCTTTTCGGACAAGCTTGTTTCAAGAAGGGAGAGGCTAAAAATACTTATGGAACAGGGTGTTTTATGCTTATGAATACTGGAGAGAAGATGATTTCCAGTAAAAATGGACTTCTTACAACTATAGCTATAGGAGTAGACGGGAAGGTTGAGTATGCCTTAGAAGGAAGTATCTTTGTGGCAGGAGCAGCAGTTCAGTGGCTACGTGATGAGATGAAACTTATAAATGATTCAAAAGAGAGTGAGTATTTTGCAGCACAGGTAAAGGATAACGGTGGAGTCTATTTTGTCCCAGCTTTTGTGGGACTGGGAACACCGTATTGGGACATGTATGCTAGGGGAACTATTGTAGGGCTTACTAGAGGAAGTAATAGAAATCACATAATAAGAGCAACTTTGGAATCTATAGCGTATCAGACTAAGGATGTACTTTCAGCTATGGAAGAGGATTCGGGGATAAAGCTGGCAGCTCTTAAAGTGGATGGAGGAGCCTCGGCAAATAATTTCCTAATGCAGTTCCAGGCTGATATAATAGGGACAGAGGTTATGAGACCGGCAATAGTAGAGACTACAGCTTTGGGAGCGGCATATCTTGCAGGACTTGCAGTCGGATTCTGGGAAAATAAAGAGGAGATAAGAGAAAGCTGGTCTCTGAACAGAGAGTTCATTTCCACCATGTCTCAAGATGAGCAGAAGATAAAGCACGGAGGATGGAAAAAGGCAGTTAAAAGATGTTTGAAATGGGAGCTTGACGAAGAGTAAAATTCATGTTAAACTGTCCATATAGAGTAAAAATAACAACAAAATAAGACAGCAAGAGAGTAGAGAGAGCTGAAAAAGGTAACGTCAAGTTATGTTTTTTTATGCTCTCTTTTTTTTTGAATTTTAAGGAGGATCAAATGTATGATATTTTAATTGTAGGGGCAGGAATAATAGGAAGTGGAGTAGCTAGAGAGCTTTCTAGATATAATTTGAAAATTGCGGTATTGGATAGAGATACAGATGTAGCTAATGGAACAACTAAAGCCAACAGTGCTATAATCCACGCAGGATACGATCCTGAGCCTGGAACTCTTATGGCTAAATATAATATACCAGGAAATGCCATGTATGAAGAGTTGTGTAGAGAGCTTCATGTAGAGTTTAACAGAAACGGATCTTTGGTTCTGGCCTTTGATGAAAAAGAGAAAAGACATCTAGAAACACTGTTAGAAAGAGGAGAAAAAAACGGAGTTCCAGGAATGGAAATTCTTTCCAAAGAGGAAGTCAAGAAGATAGAACCTCATGTATCAGAGGAGATAGTAGCAGCTCTTCATGCACCTACAGCGGGAATCGTTTCACCTTGGGAGTTTACAGCAGCACTGATTGATAATGCTGTGGAGAATGGAGCGGAACTTTTCCTCAATACAGAGGTTTTATCCATTGGAAAATCAGCAGAAGGTTTTGAAATTCTTACCAATAATGGAATTTTTAAAAGTAAAAATATAATAAACTGTGCAGGAGTGCATACAGATATAATACATAATATGGTAGCTCCTGCAAGTTATAAAATAGAGCCAAGAAGAGGTCAGTATTATGTACTGGATAAGGCTCAGGGAGCTAGGGTTAATCACACAGTTTTCCAGTGCCCCAATGAATTTGGAAAGGGAGTTTTAGTTACACCTACAACCCATGGAAATTTACTTGTGGGACCTGATTCCCAAGGGGTTGGAGATAGAGACAATCTTTCTACTACAGCTGAACAGTTGGAGTATATCCGTACTAAGGGAAGCCGTTCTATAAAGGATATCAATTTTAGAGAAGCTATAAGAAATTTTTCAGGAATGAGAGCTGAATCGGACAGACATGATTTTATAATAGAGGAATCAGCAGTGAAAGGTTTTTTTGACGTGGCGGGAATAAAATCTCCTGGACTTACAGCAGCACCTGCTATATTCCCTGCAGTTGTAGAGATGATAAAAGAAGCAGGAATAATTTTAGAGAAAAAAAACAGTTTCATACCACCGAGAGAGCATAAAATTTTTATGGATTTGAGTGCAGAAGAGAAAGCTGAACTTATAAAAAAAGATCCAACATATGGAAGAATCATATGCAGATGTGAAATGATAACTGAGGGAGAGATAATTGATGCTATCCATAGACCGGTTTCTGCCACAACTCTAGATGCAGTAAAGAGAAGATGCAGACCTGGAATGGGAAGATGCCAAGGAGGATTCTGCGGACCGAGAGTCCAGGAAATCGTGGCTAGAGAGCTGAATATTCCTCTAGAAGAGGTAATGCTGGATAAGAGAGATTCATATATATTGACAGAAGAGACTAAGGGATAAGGAGTAAATTATGAGATATGATATAGTAGTTATAGGAGGGGGACCTGCAGGACTTGCAGCTGCCAAATCTGCCCATGAAAAAGGAGCGGGAAAAATTTTAATAATAGAGCGTGACAAAGAGCTGGGAGGAATTCTTCAGCAATGTATCCATAATGGATTTGGACTTCATAGATTTAAGGAGGAACTCACAGGACCTGAGTATGCTCAAAAATATATAGATATGGTAAAAAATTTGGATATAGACATTATGCTGGAGACTATGGTACTCAATATAGATGAAGAGAAGAAAATATCTGTAATCAGTCCTGAAAAAGGTTATGAAGAGATAGAAGCCGGTGCCATTATTCTTGCAATGGGATGTCGTGAACGTACAAGGGGAGCTATAGCCATCCCTGGAGACAGACCTTCTGGAATTTTTACAGCTGGAGCTGCTCAAAGATATATAAATATGGAAGGTTACATGGTAGGAAAAAAAGTTCTGATTTTAGGTTCTGGAGATATAGGACTTATAATGGCTAGAAGAATGACTCTAGAGGGAGCAAAGGTAGAAGCCGTAGTGGAACTTCAGCCTTTCTCGGGAGGACTTACAAGAAATATTGTCCAGTGCCTGGATGATTTCAATATTCCGCTTCTTCTTTCTCATACAGTTATAAATGTTGAAGGCGAAGGAAGACTGGAAAAAGTAACTATTGCTAAAGTTGATGAAAATAGGAGAGCTATAAAGGGAACAGAAATAACTTATGACTGTGATACACTTCTTCTTTCTGTAGGTCTTATACCTGAAAATGAACTTTCAAAACAACTGGGAGTCAAATTGGATAACAGAACTAGCGGACCTCTTGTAAATGAAACTATGGAAACTTCTGTTCCTGGAATTTTTGCATGTGGAAATGTTGTACATGTTCATGACCTTGTAGATTTTGTAAGTGCAGAGGGAGAACGTGCAGGAAAAAATGCAGCCGACTATGTTCTGAGTCAAGAAATCATAGAGGGGAAAATAGTTTCTGTGACCAATGGAAATGGTATAACTTATACAGTTCCTCAAATTATAAATTTGGATCAGGCTCAGGGAAATCTCACAGTTTTCATGAGAGTAAATAACATCTATAAAAATCAAAGAATAACAGTGAGAGAAGGAGAACGTGAGATTATAGGTTTTCCGAGAAAACATCTGGCACCGGGAGAGATGGAGCAGATAATAATTCCTGAAAAAATGCTAAAAACAGTAACGGGGAATTTAATGATTTCTTTGGAGGAGGGTCGATAATGGTGGAAATGATCTGTATAGTATGTCCTATCGGTTGTCATATGGAAGTGGAAGTAGAAAATAATTATAAAGTTACAGGAAATGCCTGTCCTCGAGGAGAAGTTTACGGAAAAGAGGAGCTAATAGCACCTAAAAGAGTTGTGACCTCCACTGTTGTAATAGAGGGCGGGATTCATAATAGAGTTCCAGTAAAAACTTCGGGAGCTATTCCCAAGGAAAAAATATTTCAATGCATGGAACTACTTAAAGATATTAAGCTAAAGTCTCCAGTGAAAATGGGAGATGTAATTTTAAAAGATATTTTTGACACAGGTGTGGATATATTAGTAACAAGAAACATGTAAAATAAATATATTGGGCCAATACAAACTTATAACGAGACTCAAATTTTATATAAGAAAATATTTTGGCTTGTAGAAAAACAAAAGAACCTACAGAGTGCAGTGAGACCATGGAAGAAGTATATATAAAAATTTCCGAAGGAAAGATTAAAGAGTATTACCCTGAAAATCTCCATGTTCTTCATGTGGATCTTACAAAAGAGAGGGATTGGGCATATGAGTGCTGAAACATCATGAATTTCTTCCGTGGGAAAAGAGATCTTTCAACTCTGAAAAACAACAAAAAACTTGAGCAGAATGATCCTGCTCAAGTTTTTTTATGTTATAATTGACACAGTAGAAACACAAAGATAAATTATAATAGATATGAAATAGTGAGAAGAAAAATAGGGGGAAGAGATGAAAAAAATACTTATAGTAGAAGATGAAAAGGATCTTTCTCTGGCTATAGAAAAATTTTTGGGAGAAGAGGGATTCAGGGTGGTGACCGCCCATGATGGGGAGAGTGCTCTAGATAAATTTTATGAAGAGACTCCAGAATTGGTAATTCTAGATATAAATCTTCCTAAGAAAAATGGCTGGGAGATATGCCGGGAGATAAAAAGAAACAGCAATATCCCTGTAATAATGATGACAGCAAGGAATAGTGAATATGATGAGATACAGGGACTGGAACTAGGAGCCGAAGACTATATAACCAAGCCTTTAAGTCTTAAAGTTTTGGCAGCTAGAGTGAGAAAAGTTTTGAAAATTGATAAAAATAGCAGCTATAGTTATGGTGGAGTAGCCTTTGATATAAGAACTCTGGAGCTGATTATAGATGGAGAAAAAGTAGAAATATCTCCAAAAGAGGGACAGCTTTTGGAGTATTTTATAAAAAATCGGGGGTTTGTTCTCAGTCGGGAAAAAATTCTGAACGAGATATGGGGTTTTGATTTTTATGGAGATGACAGAGTTGTAGATACTTTAGTAAAGAGAGTAAGGAAAAAACTTGGATCTTATAGTGAAAAGATTAAAACATTGAGGGGGATAGGATATATCTATGAAGAGAATAGGTGCTAAATTTTTTCATAAACTCATGATATACTCAATTTCTATAGCCTTTGTAGGAATAACAGTGGTACAGTTTTTGAATTTTACCCTTCTAGATAAATTTTATATATCTAGAAAAAAAATAGAAATTCCTCTTGTCGCAAAAGAGATAAAAAAGCTAAGGAATAACCCTGAAGAATTAACTAATTATATAGAAAGCGAGATGTATGAAACTGGAATGATTATAAGATTTGGAAATATCGTTCCACAGGAGTTAAAAAATTTTTCAGTTAAAAATATATCAGATGATAAAAATATAGGAAAAAATAGACCTCCTAAATATGAGCTGGCAAAAAAAAATAGGGTAGTAGAGCTTAGAAAAAGCTCTACGGGAACAAGATATCTCATATATAGGGAAAATATAGAGGGAACTCCCCTATATATAACACTACCTTTGATTTCACTTGAAAATTACAGATACGAAGCCAAAGTCATAGAGCTTATTTCAATAATAATAGCTCTTGGGGCAAGTTTTTTACTTGGGAGCTATTTTTCTAGGAAGCTTACACGTAATATAGAAAAACTTAACGATGCCGCAAAAAAAATAGCTCAGTTGAATTTTGTGGAAAAAATAGATATTCAAAGTAGGGATGAGATAGGAGAACTGGCTCAATCTGTAGAGGAGATGGCTGGGAATCTGAAAAACTCAATAGAAAGTTTGAAAAGCTTTGTTTCCAACGCATCCCATGAATTAAAAACGCCTATTTCTGTTATAAATATGACATCTCAAAACCTTAAAAAGGGAGTGCTAAAAGAGAGGAGTGATTTGGAAAAGGCTTACAATACTCTAGTGAGAGAGACTGGAGAAATGACATCTCTCATTGAAAATCTTATGATTCTTTCTAAAATGAGTTATTCAAAAAATATTTTAGAGGAGCAGATTTTTAGTCTAAAAGATTTAGTGAAAGAGTCCCTGAATAAATATGAGCTTCTGGAAATTGAAAAGGATTTGGAAATAAATTTAAATCTTCCTGAAAATTTGAAAATAAAAACAGATTATAGCTCTTTTAAAATTGTGATGGACAATCTTGTTCAGAATGCTTTGAAATACTCTGTCTATGGAGAGGAAATAGATATTTTTTATAGGGAAGGAGAATTTTTTATAAAAAACAGATTTGAAAAAAATATAGAAGAGGAAAAGAATAGGCTTTTGGAACCTTTCAGCAGAGGAAGTAATAGCAGCAGTGAAGTTGAGGGATCGGGATTGGGATTGTCCATTGTGAAGAGAATATTGGAACTTCTAAAAATAGATTATGCTCTGGAGATAGAAAAAAATATATTTGTTTTTAAATTGAAGGTGTAAAAACAGATGGAGGATGAGAACTTTGAAAAAAATTTTACTTGTAGAAGATGAGAAAAATTTGGCACATTCAATAAAAATGTTTTTGAGGGATGAACCATTTCAAATTATAACCGCAATTGACGGGCAAGAAGCCATAGATAAGTTTTATATGGAAACCCCGGATCTGGTGCTTTTGGA
Source organism: Fusobacteriaceae bacterium (assembly GCA_051646055.1). Taxonomy (GTDB): domain Bacteria; phylum Fusobacteriota; class Fusobacteriia; order Fusobacteriales; family Fusobacteriaceae; genus JAGNZR01. Next base: position 1,188 of record JBOFCM010000055.1, on the reverse strand, counting down.
TATCAACCTTCCCACTAAAAATGGCTGGGAGATATGTCGTGAAATAAAAGGTAACAGCAATATTCCGGTAATAATGATGACAGCTAGAGATACAGAATATGATGAACTACGGGGATTGGAACTGGGAGCTGAAGATTATATTACAAAACCTATAAATCTTAAAATTTTGACAGCTAGAATAAAAAGAGTATTGAAAATCGACAAGAACAGTAACTATTACTATAAAGGACTGGGTTTTGATATCAGAACTCTAGAACTTTCAATAGATGGAGAGAAGGTTGAGCTATCCCCGAAAGAGGGACAACTTATGGAATACTTTATCAGAAATAAGGGTTTTGTTCTAAGTAGAGAAAAGCTGATAAATGAGGTTTGGGGATTTGATTATTGTGGTGGGGATAGATCTGTGGACACTATAATAAAAAAAATTAGAAAGAAAATGGGGATATATAGTGACAGAATTAAAACTTTGAGAGGAATGGGGTATCTCTATGAAGAAGATAAAGGTTAATTTTTTTCAGAAACTACTTATATACTCTGTCACACTGACATTTTTGGGAATAGCTATGGTCCAACTGCTCAATCTTACATTTTTGGACCGCTTCTATATTAACAGGAAAAAAATGGAAATTCCAGTTCTGGCTCAGCAAATTGAAAATTTTAAAGGGGATGCGGAAAATCTTAATCAGTATATAGAGGACATCAGTGAAGAGACGGGAGCCCAGATAACTTTAGGAAATAAAAATCCTTATGGTCAAAAAGGAAGGAATTTTTCTACTAATATGGGAAACAGAAAAAACAGCATATATGAACCAAGTATAGCAGAAGAGGTTGTAGAGCTGAAAAAAACTAAATCTGGTGGAAAATATCTGAGTTATACAAAAAGTATAAAGGGAATACCTCTTCATATAATTTTTCCACTGATCTCCATGGAGAGTTACAGATACGAAGCCACCCTCATAGAAATTATTTCAATGGGGATAGCACTTATTCTAAGTTTTATTTTAGGAGGTTTTTTCTCCAAAAGACTTACCCGAAACATAGAAAAGCTTAATGATGCAGCAAAAAAAATGGCTCATCTAGAATTTGTGGAAAAGCTGGAGATAAACACAGAGGATGAGATTGGCGAATTAGCTCAATCGATAGAGGAGATGTCTCAAAATTTGAGAGACTCCATGGAGAGTCTTAAAA